>CAJTVR010000132.1 GCA_910580075.1 uncultured Eubacterium sp.
TTTCCCATATGATTATAACAGTTTTTTTGCATTATGTCCAAAAGACTAATTGAAGCAGATAAAAAAGGTTCTTGCAATCAAATCCAAGATATGCTATATTATAGACACAAAATTAAAAAGCAACCGCCCACAAGGGGCTGACCGTTAAACGAAATAGCAAAAACCACCCGTTCCCGTCAAGTTCAGGGTGGCTTTTGTTATGTAAGGCTACTTACAAAACGTAAATACGAATGTAAGCAATGCCAGAAGGAATATACCAAAAGTCAGCAACTCCATAAGAGAGATATTATTCTTACGTTTTCTCTTTTTCATAGCATCACCCCCATTCTCTTTAGAATGAGGTCAACACACCCTGTAATACGGCTGCTCTTTTAAGAGTATAGCACATCTTTTGACACTCCACAACAATATTTTTCATTACATGCAAAAAGGTGTTGCAAATTTGCAACTCCCTACAATATTTGGTATGAGTATGTGGATCTGTACACATATATCCATATGCAGAAGGAAGGATGCCCTGTATACATGGATGTCCCGCTTTAAGGAACATCCCGCTAAACCATTTGCGGGCAGCGGCAGTCTCCAAGGAATTTTACTGCCGACAGGCCAGGACAGAAAATGGTAAGTGACATTACCTATATTCTGGCTGATGAAGGCTGGCTTTATCCTGTCAGCGTCATGGATCTTTGCGGAGATAAGATAGCCGGCACGGCAATGGACGGACGTATGACAAAAGAACTGGTGATATCCGCACTGAAGGATGCCATCTGCCATACAAAGACTACAAAGGGCTGTATCCTGCACTCCGGCAGGGGAAGCCGGTACTGCGCACTGGATTATCAGGAACCGGCAGAGGAGCATGGATTCATCAGCAGCACGAGCCGTAAAGGGAACTGCCGGGACAATGCGCCGATGGAGAGCATCCTGGGGAAGTTAAAACAGGAATGGTTAAACGGACAGCATTTCCGTACCCGCGGGGAAGCCAGGAGCGCGGTATTTGAGTACGACAGATTTGAAAGCGGCTTAGCTGCTTTTGAATAAATCTTTACGCGGATGTGGCGGTCGGAAGCGGGTTCCTTTCCGACAGTCCGTGTAGATGTAAAATTAGAAAAAACGAGTAAAACTAAGAACCGGATAGAATCCTTTCGTTTTAGGTGTCTATGCTGGCGGGGACGGGTCAGGATACAACAGGATGAAACAGAGCAATATGGAAAGTTCAAGAGCCTTACAAAAGATGTAGTGGAACAGTGGATTGACAGCATATATGTATATGGAGAATCCCGGATTGATATAAATTATAAAGAAATTGTTAGTCCTTACTTGACAGCACCATATGGACATATACTACCCATTGTCATATCAATACCTCCTTAACGATCTTCTGGATGGAACGGTACTGACCAGCCTGATCAGCGTCAGATTTCTGGTAAAAAGGCGATGCAGTTTCTTGATGGTATCCTCTGTGATGTTCATGTTCTGCTGCCTTGGTCAGGTGAATCAAAACCGCTGACAGAAATCATGGCAGACGGTTAAGTCTGCCAGATATTCAGTTCAGAAAGAATAGAAAAAGTCAGGTCCGCAGCCATAGAGCCTGTGGCAGTTTCATCGTCCTGGATATTTGTGGCGAAGAAATATGTGTGGCCGTCCTGCTTTACATATCCCACAAACCAGCCAAGGGTATTACGACCGTTTTCTGCTCCGGTTCCGGTTTTGCCATAGATACTGCTGCCTCCTTTTGTATCCAGGTAAATGGCATCTTTGACAGCATCAATGTTTTCGGGAGCAAAATCAAACAGGTTATAATAAAACTTTACCAGCATTTCTACCTGTTCCACAGGAGAGATTACCAGGGATGAATCTGCCCAGTAAGAGGATAAATCTCCTTCCGCTGTCTGGCTGCCGTATCCTGTTTTTTGAAGGAAGTTCCTTATAGCAGGAAAACCAGCCTGCAGGTCGAAGGTCTGAAAATACCATGTGACAGAATTTTTCATGGCAGATGCCAGAGTCTGTCCGGCGTTCCACTCGTCATATACATAGTGCCTTCCGTTCCATTTCATAAATGTCTGCTCTGGTGAAATCATGCCTTCTTCCAATGCAAACAGTGCACTGTAAATTTTATAGGTAGACACAGGAGTGATACGGGTCAGTGCCTGATTTTTATTATAAATCTGCCACGTATCATTTTCTGCATCATATAAAACAAAACTGCCTGTTCTGCTGCCAAACGAAGCGCTCAGGTCAGGATACGTAACGGTTTTGCCGTATTCCGGGAAAGCATAGCGGCTCTGGCTGGATGCGCGAATGGACAGCAGAGGAAGAAAAACTGATAAAATAACGGCAGTCAGAGCGTATGCACTAAGACCGTAAAACGTCTTTCGAAAGGAGGGCTTTTGAATGCTGTCTTTCTCAAAGGCTGCAATATTTACAATTCTTTTTCTCATCTGTGCCATGTTTCCGCTGATGCCGGAGGCAAAAGGAAAAGGCGGATGTGATATCTTTTCAGCAAAATTAATAAGAGCGGTTCCGTATGCTGCATAAGACCCGGCATCTAACATTTTAAGGACAGAGGTATCACAGGCAATTTCTCTGTCGCTTTTCATTTCTTTCAGCGCCAGCCAGACAAACGGGTTAAACCAGTACAGCGTACAGGCGGCGTTCATAAAATAATTTACCAGGCAGTCTTTGTACCTGTAATGCGTCAGCTCATGAAGCAGCATGAACCGGATATCTTTAACCGGATCATCAGAGATGGAATGAATCGGCAGATAAATGCATGGTTTTAAAAATCCTGCGATTACAGGTGATTTTAAATATGCCGAGCTGTAAACGGGTATGTCTTTTGTAATATGCATTTCTTTACAGCAGTTTTGGTACAGTCTGTGTATGGCAGGATTTTGTAAAGGCAGGGAAGACTTTTTTAAGGCATGCAGACTGAGTGCTGACTTTAACAGATACAGAATCATCCCTGTAACGCCGGCAGCCCATAAAGCAAATAACAGGAGCCCGGCGCTGGAAGGAATGTTCTGGCTGACAGTCTCTCCAAAGTCGTTCATCCAGCCGGAGGTGTCTGTATGTATCAGGGAAACACGATCCTTTGAGACCGTTTCCAAAGAAGATACCGGCGTATTACGGAGACGTTTCAGCCATGTAAAAAACTGCAGAAACGGAGCGGGGACGGCAGGCAGAAAGGGAACTGCCATGCATCCGAACATAAAGAACCATAAATTATACTGCATACGGCTGGTCAGACATCTTTTCAGTATGCGCCTGGCCGCAAAAAGTATGCCGATGATTATACTGATAAAAATATTGCTGATCAGAAACTGTATCGCGAAATTACCCATTTATAAATCCTTTCCTTCATGTACATAAAACCAGCCGTTATAGTTATAAATCTAAAAAGGTTTTCTTATTTCTAAGCATCTTCGGTTTCTGAACTGCCGGAATTTTTGGAATCTTCCGTCAGAAGGGAACGCAGTGTATGAATTTCCGTTTCGGATAATCTGTCATGGTCCAGATAAGAAGACAGCATGGCAGAAAGATCACCGTTATAGAAGCGTTTCAAAAAAGAACTGCTTTCCTGTCCGATATATTCGTCTTGATCTACCAGCGGGGTATAGACGAAGACCCGGCTGTGTTTTTCATAGGTAAGCGCACCTTTTGTCACCAGACGTTTAATCAGTGTCTGAATCGTTTTGGGACTCCAGGCTGTGGTTTTTACCAGGCGGTCTGTAATATCATTTGTGCTCACCGGAGCATATTTCCAGACAATTTTCATTACTTCATATTCCGCTTCGGAAATCTGGGGCAGAGTTTTCAAACTGGCATCCTCCTGTCTTAAATCTTACGCATGTAATAAAAATAGTATATAATACGAAAAAAGGAATGTCAATGGCATTTTTGCAGCCTGCAGTTCACATTCTGTGAAGAGCTGATCCCTGATTTCATTTACATTGCCAGGCATTTTTAAGATATGCTCTGACACCTTTGGTTTTGCATTTAGGCACTTGCAGCTGAAATCATGAAACGGTATAATAAAGCAGACGTGAAAAAGGCATTTGATATGTTTAGGAGGAAAAAGATGTCAATAGAAAAAGTAAAAGCATTTTTTAAAACATACGGCATGGACCAGAACATACAGGAATTTGAGGTATCGAGTGCGACTGTGGAGCTGGCAGCAAAAGCACTTCAGTGCAGGCCGGAAAGAATCGCAAAGACGCTTTCATTTATGGCGGGTTCCCGTGCAATTCTGGTAGCAGCGGCCGGGGATGCAAAAATTGACAATTCAAAATATAAAGCACAGTTTGGTACAAAGGCAAAGATGCTTTCTCCAGAAGAAGCAGAAACGCTGGCTGGACATGCCGTGGGCGGTGTCTGTCCGTTTGCTGTGAATGAAGGTGTGGATGTATATCTGGATGTATCGCTGAAACGGTTTGACACAGTATTTCCGGCCTGTGGCAGCTCAAACAGTGCGATAGAGCTTACGATTGCGCAGCTGGAGGAATATTCCGGCTGTAAAGCATGGGTGGATGTATGCAAAGGATATGATCAATGAGCCGGAAACGATATCTTCAATATATGTACAGTTATCCGCACAAAACGGCTTACAGGTCTTTGCATGGCATATCTTTGAAAGATTATGCGCATCTGCTGAAAGGCTGTGGACACGGGCTGTATGTACATATTCCATTCTGCCAGGCGAAATGCGGATACTGTAACCTGTTTTCGGTAACCGGACAGGAAGAAGAGGCTGTGGACAGATATTTAGAAGCGCTGAAACGCCAGAGCAGGCAGTATAAAGAGCTGGTATCCGGGGCCGGAACGGAGTTTTCAGAGCTTGTGACGGGCGGCGGGACGCCTTTATATCTGACGCACAGACAATTATCGAACCTGTATGAAACAGTAAGGAACGATTTTTCGTTTTCTGACAGTGCACAGTCTGTGATAGAAACAGCGCCAAACCAGACTGACGGGGTAAAGCTTGGCATATTAAAACAGCATGGCGTTACCCGGGTAAGCATGGGAATCCAGAGTTTTCATGACAGCGAGCTATCTGCGCTCGGGCGGCGGCACCGTGCAAAAAAGGCACGGGAAGCACTGGAGCTTTTGAAAAAGGCTGAATTTTCCTGTATCAATCTGGATTTTATTTATGGGATTGCAGGGCAGACAGCAGAAAGCCTTCTGGAATCACTGCGAATTGCGGCGGCATATGAACCGGATGAACTGTTTTTGTATCCTTTGTATATAAAACACGGTGCAGGGCTTGAGAGGACTGGCATTGTTCCGGATGAAAAAGAAGCGTTTCGGCAGTACGAACATGCCAGGGATTATCTGCTCAGCCATGGATTCCGCCAGGACTCTATGCGCAGGTTTGTGCGGCTGGATACGCAGGAAGGAAAGCAGCGTGCATTTAGTGACTGCGGTTTTCAGACGTCTCTGGCGTTAGGATGCGGCGGAAGGAGTTACCTTGGAAATCTCCATTTCTGCAGCCCCTATGCAGTGACGGATGCAGAATGCAGGATGAGAATCCGGGAATTTGAGCAGACGCAGGATTATACAAAGATCAGACATGGTTTTCTTCTCTCGCCTGAGGAAATAAAGCGCCGGTATATTATAAAGCATTTATTTACCTGTCCAGGCCTTCCTCTGAGACATTACCAGGAAGTGTTTCACAGCCGTGCAGCAGAAGATTTTCCAGTCTTAGACAGCTGGATAGAAAAAGGATATGTGTCAGAGCATGCGGAGACGGATACAAAAAAGACACAGGATGTTTCAGAAGTATTTCTGGCTCTGACAGAGACGGGGCTGGGGCTTTCGGATTGTCTGGGGCCGCAGCTTATCTCAGAGCCTGTCAGACAGGCAATGGAAGAATGGGAGAAAAAACATGGGCGGACATATGGTACTGTACAGAGGGAGTCTTAAAAGCTGTAATTATAAGTGCTCTTACTGTCCGTTTTCCAAACATGCCATGTCACAGGAGGAGCTTGTAAAAGACCGCAGACAATGGAATCTGTTTGTCAGTACTTATTTAAAACAGGCTGAAAATCTGAATCTTCGGGCGCTGATGCTTGTGCCTTACGGTGAGGCGCTGATTCATCCGTGGTACTGGGCCGGGCTTGCCGGCATCAGCGCGTCTGCAGGGACCGATGCCGTGGGCGCTCAGACCAATCTGGGATTTTCTGTAAAAGAGGCACTGGATGATTTTCGAAATGCAGGCGGGCTGACACGAAAACTAAGGCTCTGGGCTACGTTTCACCCGCAGATGACGGAGGTTTCGGAATTTGCAGAAAAATGCAGGGTCTGTATGGAAGAGGGAGTAACGGTCTGCGCAGGTGCAGTGGGTGTGCCAGAGCATGAAGGGCTGCTGCATCAGCTTCGGGAGGAGCTGCCGGAAGAGATTTATTTATGGATCAATAAAATGGATGGTCTGAAACGGCCGTATACGCAAAAAGAGAGGGAAAGTTTTGCAGACATAGATCCTTATTTTTTCCGGGAACTGACAGAGCATGCGGCGGATGTATCACAGTGTCAGGAACGGATTTTTTTAGACGGGTCCGGCAGGCTGGGGTTTTGCAATATAAGCAGCACAATTCATGCCGGACTGGATACATATGCTCTGCAGGCTGGTTTTTCTTCCTGTAAAAGAAAACGCTGTTCCTGCTATCTTGCTTATGGCGGGAGGGAGAATTTACTAAACCAGCTGCTGTTCGGGCCATATCCGCTATTTCGGATTCCGCGGCGTCCGAAGGCGGTTTTTCTGGATATTGAGGGTACGCTGCTTCCGAAAAAAAGTGCAGGAAGCAGCCTTTATAAAAAAGAAGAATCCAGCTCAGGTATTTCAAAGGAATGGATAACCGGGCTGACAGTGCTGGCAGAGCGGGAAAAATCACTTCTGTTTTTTGCAACAACGCTGCCTTATGAAGATGCCAGGAAGCGGTTACAGAGTATCTGGCATCTGTTTGCGGGCGGAGTTTTTGCAGGGGGTGCTCATATTTTATGGAAAGGTGTCAGTGAACAGATTTATTTCCTAAAGGAAGCAGATACATGCCTGAAATATCTGAAACCATTTGAAAAACAGTTTCATTTCCGGATACTTACATATAAAAAATGCGGGCGCTGTTACAAAATCACGCTTCTGCGCGCGGGCAGAAAACTATGGAGCGGGGAAGAGGCAGATCAGCTGATAAATCAAATGCCAGGGCCGGTCAGAAGACAGGTGCGGTATGTGACGGAGGAAAACTGTCTGCAGATTCTGGCGGCCGGAACAGGCAAAGCAGCCGGGGTCAGACTTCTTTGCAGCCGGGGCGGGATTTCACTTAAGGAGGTTTTTGCGGCAGGAGATTCTGCACAGGATGAGGAGATGGTGAAAATGTGTATGGGCGGTTTTCACTTCGGAATGTAAACGGTCTTTAAAGGAATGGCTGGAATCCTGATGGGTCCTGATGTCTCCGGGTCAGTATGAGTCCCTGGTCGAAATGCTTTCTGACTATATACTTAAAGAGGAGGCGGAACGAAGGATGGCGCACTACGAGCCGGATGAATCCCCGTCGCATGAGGATTGATGAAGGAACTGGATATCACGGCGGAGGAACTGGATGGCATAGAGGCAGAAATCGAGTGAGGGACCGTACGGATGAAATGGAACATTGAATATGTGAAAGAAGCGCAGCGTGATTTGAAGCGGCTGGAGTCCTATAACCGAAAAATCATACTGAAAGCGATTGAGAAGACAGCCGAACGTCTGCTTCCGCCTGTGCTCAGGAATTTGATGTATAATCAAATAGGAGACAGAAAATGAATTGCATACAGCCAGCCCGGGACAGATATCTGCTAAAGCCGCTCACTATCCGGCAGCCAGCCGGATAGGAACGGCAAAAATTTTTATACGGCAGCGGCATTTCAGAATCATTCTTCTTCATAGATAAAAATGTCTTCAATGCTCAGCCCGAAATATTTTGAGATTTTGAATGCCAGCTGAATCGACGGGTTATATCTTCCGTTTTCCAGAGAACCGATAGTCTGACGGGAAACTTCTAAAGCGGCAGCCAGCTCCTCCTGCTTGATGCCCCGCTGTTTTCGAAGTTTTTCTAAATGATTTCGCATTTTTTAGCACATTCCTTCCTCTGTAAGGTATGCTTTCCATATCTTATTATATCATCAGGTCTTGAAATGTCAAGTGTACTTTCCGCTTTTACAGAAACTGGATTCCGGGTATGGGAGACTTCCGGATATCGGGAATCGCTGACAGTTTTTCAGGGTGTGTGCCGCAGCGGCTGGAAATTCAGACATTGACAGTTCTGCCAGAAAGCAGTATCATACATACGGCAGATTTACACAGTAACGCGCCATAGTGTGAAATCAATGGAGGTATCAGGTATGGAAATGGAGATGGAATTCTTACGGAAGCTGCCAGAACCAAGTGAATTAAAGGAGCAGTTTCCGGTAAGTCAAAAAATAGCAGACATAAAATCTGTCCGGGACAGAGAAATCTGTGATATTTTTACAGGGAAAGATCACAGGCTTTTGCTGATTATCGGACCGTGCTCGGCTGACCATGAGGATGCGGTGATTGATTATATTTCAAGGCTGCGCAGGGTACAGGATCAGGTTGCAGACAAAATATTAATGGTGCCCCGTATTTATACAAACAAGCCAAGGACGATAGGCGTCGGATATAAAGGAATGCTGCATCAGCCAGACCCGGAAAAAGAGGCTGACATGTTAAAGGGCATTATCGCAATCCGCCAGATGCATATGCGGGCAGTGGAAGAAACCGGATTTACCTGTGCTGACGAGATGCTGTATCCGGAAAATCACAGGTATCTTTCGGACCTGCTTTCCTATGTAGCTGTCGGGGCACGTTCCGTAGAAAACCAGCAGCACAGGCTGACAGCCAGCGGCATTGGCATTCCGGCTGGAATGAAAAATCCTACCGGCGGTGATTTTACGGTCATGATGAATTCCATTATTGCAGCGCAGTGCAGCCATACGTATTTGTACCGCGGATGGGAAGTAAAGACAAATGGCAACCCTTATACGCATGCTATTTTGCGGGGATATGTAGATAAATTCGGACGGAATATTCCAAACTACCATTATGAAGACCTGCAGCATGTGCTGGAGCTGTATGGGGAAAAAGAGATTGCAAATCCGGCCGTAATCATTGACACAAACCATTCCAATTCCGGAAAAAATTATCTGGAACAGATCCGTATCAGTAAGGATATTATGCACAGCTGCAGAGTATCGGCAGAGATCCGAAGGCTTGTGAAAGGGCTTATGATCGAAAGCTATATCGAAGACGGAGCACAGAAAGTCAGCGGACACTGTTACGGGAAATCTATTACGGATCCTTGTCTGGGGTGGGAAAAGACGGAAAATCTGATTTATGAACTGGCGGAGTTATGGTAAGCAGCTGAGGTGTGTGGGGGATGGGAATCCCGGACGCCGGGCGGAGAAACTTTTTCCTTTTTCTGTTCCGCCTGCGAACAGTAAGAAATTTTAAATTTTCTGCTTCAGGGCTGTGGCAGCGGACGGACCGGTGCCTGATGCCCTGGCGTTACGGCATGCATTATGCAGCGGCACTGGCAGGCACCTTTTGGGGCTTCAGTGTTTCTGGCGGCGGCAGGCAGTGAGGCTCAAATCCTGGATGTGTGAGGGGGAGATGGGAATCCCGAACGCCGGGCGGAGAAACTTTTTCCTTTTTCTGTTCCGCCTGCAAACAGTAAGAAATTCTA
>CAJTVR010000133.1 GCA_910580075.1 uncultured Eubacterium sp.
TTAGATTTTTCTTAAGTTTATGATGTTCAGTTGAACTGGTGGTTGGTGACTTAAAATAATTTACAAGAAAAGGCTGTAAGATCATTTAGGTTTTACAGTCTTTTTGCATGCAGCAGGTGCGAAGTATAGTATTCATATATTTTATAACTATATAAGCTAAATTTATAATATTATAAAATATATAAATTTGATTATATAATGAGAGTATGATATTGTAAAAATGCAAAGAAAAGTAACGGAAAACAACCAGATAAGGAGGGAAAAAATGAAAGTAAATGCGTTGCTTATGGATGAAAAAGACAATGTAGTAACTTGTGTGGAAGAAGTGGCGGCCGGCCATGAGATTGTCTATGACAAGGGCGGTAAAATCTGTACACTGACAGCAGAGGAAACCATTCCATACTGCCATAAAGCTGCACTGGATATGCTGAAAGCCGGAGAGAAAGTAATGAAATATGGCGAGCAGATCGGCGAGACATTGAAAACAGTGAAAAAGGGCTGCTTGGTAGACCATAACAATATTTACAGTGTGCCGCGTGACTATGAAAGCGAATACGTGAAATAATGGAAAGGAGAAAGATGATGCAGTTTTGGGGATATAAAAGAAAAGAAGGACGTGCGGGAATACGGAATCATGTGTTGATCCTCCCGACTTGCGCATGTGGAAGTGAGAGCTGCCGGATTGTTGCCAGCCAGGTACGGGGGACTGTGAATATCGTATTCAATACAGGCTGTTCGGATGTTGCGGCAAATACGGAAATGTCCCAGAAAGTCCTTACCGGTTTTGCATGCAATCCAAATGTATATGGGGTAGTCATTATTGGATTGGGGTGTGAAACAGTGCCGCACGCAGCGCTTCGGGAAAAAATCCAAAAAATGACCAGCAAACCGGTCATTTCTTTTGGTATTCAGGAAGAAGGGGGAACTTTAAAGACAATCGAAAAAGCGGTTCGTGCCGCAAGGGAAATGGCTGCGGAAGCGGGGATGCAGTGCAGGGAGCTGTGTGATATTGCTGAATTATTGCTGGGGATTGAGTGCGGCGGTTCGGATGCAACGTCTGGCATCGCAAGCAATCCTGCGGTCGGCGAGTTAAGCGATTTGCTGGTTGACATGGGCGCGTCTACGATGATGAGTGAATCCATTGAGTGGATCGGAGGTGAACATGTACTGGCAAAACGTGCAGTAAGCAAAGAGGTCCATAACCAGATTATCCAGATTTGCGAGGATTATGAAGCACATTTAAAAGCAGCGGGGCAGGACTGCCGTGCCGGGCAGCCTACACCGGGAAATAGGGCAGGAGGTTTATCCACGCTGGGCGAAAAGAGCCTTGGCTGTATACGCAAAGGCGGAACGCGTCCAATTGTAGAAGTGCTGCAGCAGGCGCAGCGTCCAACAAAAACGGGCGCCATTGTGATGGATACGGCTGGTTATGATATTTCCTCTGTAACTTCTATGGTTGCAGGAGGGTGCAATGCGGTGATATTTACGACCGGACGGGGGACTTGCACAGGCAACGCGATTGTCCCGGTATTAAAAGTTACGGCGAATAAACATACTTATCAATGGATGGAAGATAATATGGATATTGATTTAAGTGCCGCCATTGATGGAACGAAAACGATCAGGGAATTAGGGAAAGAAATGTTAAAGGATATTGAAGATATCTGTAATGGCAAATTAACAAAAGCAGAGGCTTACGGATTTTCGGATATTGCCGTGGATCATGTCTGCAGATTCGTATAGGACTTGCTTACAGCAGGAAAAAGGAGAAGACTATGAACCATTTAACAATTTGCTTAATTATCTGCCTGCTTACGGCAGTCAGTTATGTAATCGGCAAAGTGCCAATGGGGGTTACAGCCCTTCTAAGTATGCTGGCATTTGTGATAACCGGATGCCTGGATGCTGGTACGGCAGCCGCTTACTTTGGAAACGGAAACGGTATTATGCTGGTGTCCATGCTTGTAGTTGCTGCGGGATTTAACCGCACGCAGTTTGTTAAAAAATGTTCTACCAGCGTGAATAAGATTGCAAAAGGTTCCCTGCCAGGAATGATGTTTGGGTATATGGTTGTTACAGTAATTCTTGCGCAGTTTATCCAGAGTTCACTGGTAGTGTTTGGCATTATGGCTCCTATGCTGGCAGCTAGCTGCGAGGATTTGGACATCAGCCCGTCAAAGGTTATGTTCCCTCTGTCGATGGCCAGCATCGCAACCATTTCCGTAATGCCGCTGGGAAGCGGGGCGACACAGTTTGCAGAACTGAATGGCTATCTGGAGGCAAATGCATATACGGAATATGTGGTTGGCCTGACAGACCCGATGAAGGCCAGGCTTCCAATGCTGATCTTTGTAGTTATTTATTGTGTATTGCTGGCTCCCAAATTTGCTCCGGATAAGCCGGTTGTTGAAATCGCAGCTATGCAGGCAAGAAAAGAGGAAAAAGAAGCATTGCCTCCGTTCAAAGAAAAATGCGGATATATTATTTTCATCCTCGTAACAGTGGCATTGATTTTGCAGAACAAATTAGGTCTTGAAACATGGGTAATCTGTCTGACGGGAGCAGTTTTAATGGTATTTACTGGTGTATTATCTGAAAAGGAAGCAATTGCAAGTATCAACTGGCCAATGGCATTTCTGTTTGTTGGTTCGCTTGCAATGGGCGGCGCGCTGACGCAGACCGGGGCTGGAGAAGCCGTAGGAGGCATTCTGGCTGACATGGCGGATAAGATTAACAATCCATACATTATTGGCCTGGTATTCTTTATTGTACCGTTCTTATTGACGCAGATTATGATGAACCGGACGGTTATGCTGATTTTCATTCCAATTGCAATTCTGGCATGTAAATCCATGAATGCAAATCCGATTGGCATTATTATTCTGGTACAGGCTGCATGTTTAAGTTCCTTTATGACGCCTATGGCTACGCCGGCAGTGCCGATGTGTATGGCTACAGGCGGTTATGATCTGAAATCGCTGATCAAACAGTCGCTTTTGCCGGCAGCTCTGCTCTGCGTTGTGTCAGTAGTATGGATTATGACCGTATTTCCGATGTTTTAAATTTATTTTAGGAGGTAACGATATGCTTGAAGTAAAAAAATTCCCAGTACATATGGCAGATATCCCGGTTGACAAGTCAGATATGAAAAAGTGCCTGCTGACAGGGCTTTTTGAAGAATCGGCAGATGTGAATGGCGTTAGCCGTCAGTTTTATACTTATCTGGCGCCAGGGCTTCATTATAACCAGAGATGTATCGTTCTGGCACCGCCTTCTGACATGGGGGATATATCAGAATATCTGGAAGGCAGTTTTTGGCTGCAGTTTGCCGAGCAGCAGCAGATATTTTTGTGCATCCTTAAGCCGCAGGAAAATAAATGGGATATAAGCGGGGAAGATGCAGACTATATGAATAAAGTATATGTCAAAATACAGGCAAGGGACTTTTATGTGACTATGCAGGACAACATTTATGCAGTCGGGATTGGCGATGGGGCGACGATTGCGCAGCAGGCGGTTATGAAGATGACAAGTGAATGGTCCGGACTTGCAACTGTGGGGAATCTGGATGCCGCAGCTATGCTGAATGCCGAAGTGACACAAAAAAGCGAAGATGCTGGAAAAGTAGAGCTGTCATTGAATGCTTCCAAATGCCAGATCCCTGTATGGATGGTATGGCAGGATCAAAAAGAAGTGCATGGACAGATCCGTGATTACTGGAAGAAGCAAAATGATGTTTCAGATGAAAAATATTCCTGCGGCCTGGCGGATGAAATCTACTTTCCGTGCAATGTATGTAAAAAAAGTACATTAAATGAAGAAAAGGTTTCCCAGATAAGGATCACAAACCATTGGGATGGCCGTGTTTCACTGGAGCTGATAGAGGAAATATGGCAATACATCCGCCAGAACTGCCGGCACAGGAGTTTTGGAAGCAAAGCGATCCGTAAATATAAAGATCCGGTGGAATATGGTGCAAGCCTGCATAAAATCCAGCTTGGCGGATATACCAGGATATGGTATGAATATGTGCCGGAACATGTAAAGGAGAAAGGTACAAAAGTTCCGCTTGTAGTTACGATGCATGGCAGGGGCGGTACTGCAGAAACGTTTTTTGACATATCAGGGATGTCCCTTGTGGCAGAAGAACGGGATTTTATTACTGTATTTCCAGAGGCTGGAATTTACCAGCAGAAACCTGACGGACTGAGAAATGTCCTTTTGTGGAATGGAAGTTATAACGGAGAGCCAATTGATGATGTAACATTTATCCGTACCCTGGTCGAAGATGTGAAGTCTAGGTATCCGATCGATATGGAACGGATCTATGCCTGTGGCCAGTCAAGCGGCGGTATGATGACGTCTGCGCTTGCGTTTTCAGCGCCTGAATTATTTGCTGCAGTTTCCCCGTGGTCTGCAATCAGAGACCCGGAGCATGATATTCCTGTCCCGGAAAAAATCGAACCGGCTGTTCCATACCTGTTTCTGTTAGGTGAGGATGACTGGCTGTGTGTAGATAAAAAAAATGGGCAGATGGAATACCAGGTGACAGAAAGCATTGCGGAGTTTCTGCGGAATCTGATCAAAATTTACAGGCTGGAAGAAAAGCCTCTGACATACCAGTGTGGAGAAATCAGCTATTATGTTTACCGGAATGAGAAGAAAACGCCAATGCTGGTAGTTGGGACAGTGAGGGAAATGTCCCATGCAAATTATCCACGTGAAAGCTGGATTGCGTATGACCAGTTTTTCTCAAAGTTTATAAAAAAACAGGACGGGACGCTGCTGTATATGGGTGAAGATGCAATTCATACTGACAAACGCTAAAGCCTGCCAAATAACGCCGGCCCACGAGTGTTGTTATCCTAAACGGTATGGTGCAGTTTGCCGCTCGTGAGTATAATGCGGGGTTCATTATGAAAAGACAATTCCGGAACAGCGTTAAAATCCAGGGGTTGTCTTTTTGTAAAAAGAGAATGGCATAGGAATGGTGCATCGCATCAAGAAGCAGGACTTTTTAGGAGAAGGGTTGTTTTTCAATGGCTGAATGCCTAAAGGGGATGGCAATAGAAGCATATAGAAAAAGAAGATTTGCAGATGAAAAATATGATGTTTAAAAGTCATTTTGGAGAAACAGTAACAGTTGTGCTGGCAATTTTAATGGGGTTCATCATGGCTTTTGCAGCTGTTATTGCAGACCATCTGGCAGTTAATTTTTCAAATTTATTTAAAATATGGGCAATGATCACGCTGGTTATATTACTGGCAAGTATCCTAATGCCATATAAGGACTGGTCAGCGAGATTAACAGGGACAGTTGTACATAATAAGGAGAGCATTTTATATAAAATTGTAGACAATATCCTTCCTTCCCTGATTTTAAATACTTGCAATACTGTGGTTGTTTCAGGCGCAAACATTCTGTATAATGAGGCAGTCCAGGCAGAGGTACAGATGCGGCCATTTCTTCTTCAGTATTTTCTCCCTGCAGATGAAAATCAGTAAATAGTCCGGATTTAATCCATCCGCTGACCGGTTCCATTGCTGCATTGTCTGCAGGCGTTGCGGCACGTGACGAAACGCTATCCTTCTCCTGCACCCATTCAGCAGGACATTATCAATGCATACTTTATAATGGAAGAAACTGAGCTGATGAAAAGTTTTCGGCTAAAAAGACCGGTAACAGAGGAATTTTCCAGAAAGCTGAAATGGGCTGATTCTGAAATCGGAGCGAAACCTGCCAGAAATCTGGAGAGATGTCTTACAGCAGTTCCGCTTGTGGCACATGAAGCATCTTCGACAGCTTATTTAAATGATGCTGACAGCCACGGTGTGTTTACACAGCAGTTTTTTGTATTTGGCAGAAAAGGAGATGTGTTTTTAGGCATTTCTACGTCTGAAAACAGTAAAAATATAATCAATGCCGCTGTCACAGCAAAGGCATCAGATATAAAAGTAATCGCCCTGAATTTCACAACAGCTGCCGGATTTTTTCAAGATCTGGCAGCTGTTTTTTGTATAAAAAGAAGATACATGCATGACCAGCGGATTTTTGTAAAATACGGCTGATCTTAAAAAATAATTGCGTGCGCACACAAATTGTGATATTATGCTTTCCATGGGAGGAAAAATCTATGAAAATACTAAAATGGCTTTCGGTCGCAGACCGTTTTTACAAAATTTATCTGGACAGGCAGCTTGCACCTTATGGAATCAACAGCAGCCAGCATATGTTTCTAATAAAAATATGTGATTCTCCAGGCATTTTGCAGGATTCACTAATGGATATGTTTTATGTTCATCCAAGCAATATCGTGCGGACAATCGCAGCGTTGGAAAAGCAGGGGATGATTACCCGCTCCACGAATCATGAGGACAAGCGGACATGGAAGCTGTACCCTGCTGACCGTGCACTGGCTGTAATAGAAGAAATACGGGCAGTATGTAAAAAAACAGAGGATCTTTTGCTGCAGGGAATCAGTGAAACAGACAAAGATCTTTTTTTGGAACTGCTGATGAAAGCTGGTAAAAATGTGACAGCTGAGCTTCATATTGAAAGACGGGAGGATGAGTTTTGTGACTGAGAATACGCTGGGGTATGAAAAAATTCCCAAACTGCTGAAAAATTTTGCTATTCCAAGTATTACGGCATCTCTGGTCGGCTCTATTTACAATATTGTGGATCAGATTTTTATAGGACAGGGTGTCGGATATCTTGGAAATGCCGCAACGAATGTTTCTTATCCGTTTTCTACCATCTGCCTTGCCATTTCCCTGCTGATTGGAATCGGAAGTGCTTCCCGTTTTTCCCTATATCTTGGAAATAAAGAACCGCAGCGGGCAGCGAGGGCGGCGGGAAATGGCGTAAGCCTGATGATTATTCTGGGACTTATTTATCTTGTGACAGGCGAAATTCTGCTGACACCGCTTTTAAAATTGTTTGGAGCTACGACAGAAGTACTTCCATTTGCACAGCAGTATGCCGGAGTTACCCTGCTTGGAATGCCGTTTTTAATTATAACAAACGGTATGAGCAATTTAATCCGGGCGGACGGAAGCCCGGGGTATTCTATGACCTGCATGCTGACAGGAGCGGCTGTAAATACGATTCTCGATCCGGTATTTATTTTCATTTTTCGATGGGGCATTTTCGGCGCAGCCCTGGCAACGATACTGGGACAGATTTTGTCATTTATGCTTGCAGTGCGCTACTTATGGCATTTCAAAACCATTCAGTTTGAAAAAAGCAGTTTCCGGCTGGAGCTCAGTGAAATTCTGAAAACTTTTGGCATGGGAATCAGCAGCAATGCGAATCAGATTGCAATTACGTTTGTATAGATTATACTGTACAATTCACTGACGCATTATGGAGCAGAGACAGTTTATGGAACGGATATTCCTTTAGCTGCCTGTGGAATTGTAATGAAAACGAATGCGATCATTCTGGCTGTTGTTGTCGGGATATCACAGGGAGTGCAGCCGGTAATCGGCTTTAACTATGGAGCCAGACAGTATGGACGTGTGCGGGAAGCGTACCTGCTTGCAATAAAATGGAACCTGGCAGTTTCGGCTGCAGGGTTTTTCCTGATGCTGTGTTTTCCGAAGCAGATTATTTCCCTGTTTGGGAATGGAGACGCACTGTATATGGAGTTTGCAGTTTTATTTATGCGAATCTATCTTTTTATGGTGCTGGTAAACGGTGTGCAGTTGCTTTCTTCCAGTTTTTTTACTGCCATAGGAAAAGCAGGAAAAGGAGCATTACTGGCACTGACCAGACAGGTGTTCTTTCTGATCCCGCTTATTTTAATACTTCCGCTCCGGTTTGGAATCATGGGAGTATTATTCGCGGGACCGGCTGCTGATTTTATGGCATTTATCCTGTCTGTTTTGCTGGCAGGAAGGGAATTAAGAAAACAAAAAATGATGAATCAGAATGAAATGAGTCATTTTTATAAACAATCCTGACCGTAATGCCTGAACTTAGTTTTCCGACGATGAAAACGCTTGGCGGAAAAGACCAGTAAAATCACAATGTCATGATGCTGGGGTCAAAAGGCACCACAATTGTTCCTTGAAAACTTAATATTTTACAATAAATACAAGTTTTTTGACCTTTCATGAGCTATAATAGAAGCAGCTTTTGAAAGGTGGTATGTTTCATGTCTTTTAAAACAAATGATTGCCAACAGTTATTATTAGATGACAGTTTTACAGCTCTGACTGAACGAGAAAGAAAAGCTTTGGAAAAATCCTGGGCGAAAATCTTCGCCGATGAGGTTTTTCCTGCGATAGATGAAGAGCGCTTTTCCGTTTTGTATAGTGATAAAGCCTCCAGACCTAATGCACCTGTAAACGTTATTATCGGTGCGCTCATCATCAAGGAACTTTTTGATTATTCTGATGATGAAATCGTTGAGAATCTGATGCTTGATCTCCACCTTCAATACGCGTTGCATACCACAAGCTTTGCAGAACAGCCGATATCAGACAAAACCCTGAGTCGTTTCCGTAAAAGATGCTATGACTATGAGACACTTCATGGTGTGGACTTGTACCACGACTGTGTAAAAGATCTCAGCGGTAAAATCGCTAAGATAATGAAACTGAATGGACGCATACGCCGTATGGATTCCATGATGATAGAAGCTAACATTCGTTTTCTGAGCCGTATGGAACTGATCTATACCTGTATATCCAAACTGGTTGTTTATCTTACAAAGAAGCAGCCAGATATGGTTCCTGAGCCGCTAAAGCATTACGCAGACCCGAATGATTATAACCGTATCTTCTATCATCAGAGAAATGATGACATGGAAGCAATTATTCAAACCTTGCTGGCAGACAGTGACTGCCTGCCGGAACTGTGCAAAACAGATTTTGAAGAAACGGCAGAATACCAGCTTTTTGTCAGATGCCTTTCTGAGCAGACTGTTGTGGAAAATGATAAACGCCGTCAGAGGACCAGGGATGAGATGGTCAAGCATTTTTGTAACACTCATAAGGAAATAATTTCCAGTAAATTATACTTGTGTTCTTTTTTCAAATGGTGTCTTATATCCATTGGAGGAATGCGGACGTGTGTGATTGTAATAAACATATACATACTCCATTGTTGCTTTATTCAGTTCTTCATCAGTTGAAAAACGATGCTTACGAATGAATTCTGCTTTGAATGTCCCATAAAAACTTTCCATTGGTGAATTGCCGTAAGGACACCCCGCTGTACTCATGCTCTGCAAGACTTCTGCTTCTTTACAATAATCTGTAAATGCACGTGAGGTATACTGTGACCCCTGGTCACTATGCAGCAGCAGGCCTTGGGGATGATGATTTTTTTCTAAAGCCGTCTTTAGCGTCTGTATGGCCAGCTCTGCATCGATATGGCTGCTGTTTAACGTTGCCACCACAGATCTGTCATACAGGTCAATAATACTGCAGTTATAACGCTTTCTCCCATCTTCCATAAAAATATAGGTAAAATCCGTACACCATTTCTCGTTTGGTTTTTCTGCATGAAATTCCCTATTCAGATGTTTTTTAAACTTTTTATAACAATCTCCCTTTTTATATGCCGGTTTTTGGGCTTCACTATGGATTGGATGCCCAATTCCTGCATATATTTTAATATGGCTGCATGGCTCAGGCTTATTTTTGCCCGCAGCAAATAAACCCTCATCATCCGGTATCCTGGATTTCCAG
>CAJTVR010000134.1 GCA_910580075.1 uncultured Eubacterium sp.
GTCGAGACCGCGGGTTCGAGCCCCGTCTATCGCTTGTATAAATTGTCGTAGGTCTTTGCAGTGCAAGGATTTACGGCTTTTTTATATGTTCAGACTAAAAATATTTAAAAGTCCGTCTCCAGCTTTGACACGAAAACGGGATAAATCTCCACACTTGCTGACTGCGTTCAGATCTGGTTAAATAAGGCTGCAAAACTGCCACAAAAAAGAAGCAGAAACACTCCCCTAAAGTATTTCTGCTCCTTCATTTAAGCACTATGCACTTTTGCTCCACGCACTTTGGCCTGCTGTTCCTTTGCCACTAAAATAGCATTGTTCAGCGAAAGCATCTTTGCATCCAGCTGCGATACAATATCGGAACACTCCCGCAAATCCTGGCTGATGTATTCCGGTGCATGCCCTTCGAATTTGTAATAAATCTTATGCTCCAGGCTCGCCCAGAAATCCATGGCCATTGTACGAATCTGAATTTCTACTCTTGTATTCACAACACGGTCTGATAAGAAAACCGGTACGGTCACCAGCATATGATAACTCTTATACCCACTGTCCTTCGGATGCCTGATATAATCTTTTACAGAAACTACAGTCAGGTCATTCTGCCTTCCGATCATGTCCGCTACACGGTAAATATCTGAGGTAAACGAACATACAATGCGGATTCCGGCTATGTCATTCACATACCCGACCATATTTTCAATTGATACTTCTTTTCCATAGCGCTTTAGTTTCTTGCAAATGCTTTCCGGAGACTTCACTCTTGATTTGATGTACTCAATCGGGTTGTACTGATGAACATGCTGAAACTCATCATTCAAAATCTCAAGCTTTGTCCCCACTTCTTTGATTGCCGAGTTATACAGAAACATCATTGTCTCCCAGCTCTCGACATCTTCACTCAGCCTTTGTGGTGCATCCATATAATAACCTCCTACATGCCCAGAAACACATGGATAAACAGCCGGCTGCACACTACAAACAGCCTGAAACTGTTAAAAATTTTGTAAAAACGAACTGCTGCACGGTTAACTATTATATATATGGATATTATATCATATTTTATCAAATTGGTTAACAATTTATTGAAAAAAATGAAAATTTTATAAGAAAATTTTGTTATTTTCGTATTTTATATGACTATTCCTCAATTACCTGCATTTCCAGATAATCAAAATCAATTGAATCCACAAAATTGTCACTGGAAAACCGTGTCTTTGCATGCCTTTTAAATTCTGCAATATTTGCATCCAGCCATACCGGCCTGCTTAAATCAAATTCATAACATGCCTGCTCCAGTGCCCGGAATATCTTATGTGTCCTGGTATCCTCATCTTCATCACAAACTACCAGATCCCGCAGCATGCGGTTATCTCTCCATTCTTTAAACCAAATCCGCAAAACATCATTCTCCCGTTCTTATTACTCCATGTGCCGTCTTCTCTGCCGGTTTGTCTCATACATTAAAATTCCGGCGGCCATTGCAGCATTCAGCGACTCCAGCTTCCCGCACATCGGTATTTTTAAATATTCATCTGCCTGCTCTGCTGTTCCCTCCGTCAGGCCGGCTGCCTCGCTGCCGATTAAAAATGCTGTCCCGCCCCGGTAATCGAATTCATCGTAATTTTTCCGTCCTTTTAAATGAGCTGCATACAGGCGGATTTTCTGGTCTTTTAGCAGATGCAGCGTCTGATTTAAATCATCTGTAATATAAAATGGCACGCGGCAGATGCTGCCCATTGTAGAGCGTATTGTTTTAGGTGAAAATAAATCCGTACAGCCGCTTATTACAATACCGGTTACCCCGGCTCCTTCTCCGGTGCGAAACATCGTGCCCAGATTTCCCGGATCCATAATTCCTTCTAAAACCAGCAGATGGGTCCTGTTTCCTTTTATCAGTTCCGAAAGCTCATAACGCGGCTGACGCACAATACATAAAATCCCCTGAGGGGATTTCGTATCAGACATTCTCTGGAATACAGCATCTGACACCGTTTCATATTTTATGTCTTTTAATTTTTCCTTATTCAAATCTTTCTGGCAAAAAGACTCCGATACATAGACATTTTTCAGATTTTCTTTTGGTATTTCTTCAAAAATACGAATTCCCTCTGCGAAAAATACTCCCTGACTCTGCCGTTCTTTTGCTTTCTGTGCAAGTTTTATGATATTTTTTACCTGCTGGTTTGCTGTACTTGTAATCATCGTCATCCCTATTCATATTACTCTGCTCTGTCCTATATTCCTATGGATTTCAGTCTGGCCGCTGTGTCAGCACTCCGTCTTTTATTCTGTCTGAAAGTCCTCATAATACGGTAAAACAGGCTGACGCACCTTCATACATCAGCCTGATTATACATTGCTTATCTCGATAAGTTGCAGCTTATTTTATACTCATAATCATCTACTGATTTGCCCATTCCAAGAGCTTCATCAATATCTATATCAATCAGCACGCCGTCTCTCTGGCCTACAATACGGTTGCTCTTGCCTTCGCATAATAAATCTACAGCATATGCGCCCATAATCGATGCCATCATACGGTCTCTTGCTGTCGGACGGCCGCCGCGCTGCATATATCCTAAAATAGTCGCCCTTGTTTCTACACCGGTAGCTGCTTCAATTCGTTTTGCCATGCTGACCGAATGTCCGATTCCTTCCGCATTGATAATAATATGATGTTTTTTACCTTTTTTACGATTTTCAATAATACTATTCACAAGTGCCTGTTCATTATAATCATATTTTTCAGGAAGCAGCACATTTTCTGCACCATTTGCAATACCGCACCACAGTGCAATAAAACCGGCTCCGCGTCCCATAACTTCAATAATCGAACAGCGCTCATGAGAAGTAGATGTATCACGGACCTTATCAATGGCATCCATAGCTGTATTTACTGCTGTATCAAAACCAATGGTATATTCTGTACATGCAATATCCAGATCAATCGTTCCCGGCACCCCTACCGTATTAATTCCAAGCGACGCTAATTTCTGTGCACCGCGGAAAGAACCGTCTCCGCCAATTACAATAATTCCGTCAATTCCATGCTGTCTGCAGATATCAGCACCTTTTTTCTGGCCTTCCGGTGTTGTAAATTCTTTGCACCTTGCTGTCTGTAAAATCGTACCGCCTCTCTGGATAATATCAGCGACATCGATTGTCTGCATTTCATAAATCTCTTCCTTTAAAAGGCCTGCATATCCTCTCTTGATACCCATAATCCTTTTGCCATTAGCAATCGCCTCGCGGACAACTGCACGGATAGCTGCATTCATGCCAGGCGCATCTCCGCCGCTTGTCAGTACACCTATCGTATTAATCTCGTTAGCCATTTTCCATATCCTCCTAAATTTATTCTGCCTGTAGCCAGCTGTGTCATAAATGGTGCCGCTGCACCGCTCCCCTATCCAATACACTGCAAATAAATTCGTCTATTTCATTTTAATATCTTTTACTATTGTTTGCAACCTTCTTTTCCACAACTTTTACATTATTTTGTCCAAATACTGCACAAAGCGACTGCGCCATGGAAAGGGTCGCTGCCACCCGCCAGCCCGGCCCTAAGCGTTTCATGACTTTCCGGTCCTTAATATAGACAATTACATCATCCTGCCCGTCAGAAGCGCGCAGTTTTTCTAATACCAGCGACTTCTGCCTCTCATAGCTTTCCATATCTGCAAACTGCAGCCACAGCTCTTTATGTGTTTCATCAAACGAATATACCCGCTCCAGAATCAGCTTGCCGTTTTTTTCTTCTTCGACCGTCACCCTGCCTTCTACAAAAATACGTGCTTCGTCTTCGAAATATTTCCGGTAGCGCTCATAGTCTCTCGGAAAAACAATGATTTCCAGTGTCCCTACCAGATCTTCGAGCGTGAGAAATGCCATCGTCTGGTTATTCTTGGTATATTTAACCGTGCGCTGGACAATCATTCCTCCGACGGTCGCCTTCTGGTTATCCTTTACTTTTGCAAGCCCGGTTTCATCATCAAGCAGAAAGTCTGTTGTTTTGGCTGTAATGTTTTTCTGCCACTTTTGTTCATATTCTTCCAGCGGATGGCCGCTGATATACACACCGAGCACTTCTTTTTCAAAACCCAGCAGCATTTCTTTATCAAATTCCTCTACATCCGGCATCTTAACCTCGTAATCTTTTTTATCCTCTTCTGATACAAGGTCAAAAAGCGAAATCTGGCCGCTCATGCTGTTTTTCTTTTCATGGGAAATGCCTGCCATAATCTGAGGGCATACCATGGTCTTCTGTCTGCGGTTTCCCGCCAGGTTATCCATTGCCCCTGCTTTAATCAGATTTTCCACAGCCCGTTTATTCATTTCCACACCGCTGAGCCTTGTAATAAAATCTTCCAGATTCTTAAAAAGCCCGTGCCTGCTGCGTTCTTCAATCAGTGCATTAATAACCGGATGACCGACGCTTTTGATTGCCATCATCCCATAGCGGATATTTTTGCCGGATACGGAAAATCCGCCTTCTCCCTCATTAATATCCGGAGGCAGGATTCCAATGCCGATATTCCGGCAGGTCTGGATATATTCTGATACTTTTGTAACTTTGTCCATGACCGAGGTCATTAGCGCAGCCATAAATTCTACCGGATAATAATATTTCAGATACGCAGTCTGATAAGAGATCACTGCATAAGCTGCAGCGTGGGATTTATTAAATGCATATTTGGCAAAGTCAATCATTTCGTCATAGATTTTATTTGCAGCCTGCTCACTGATTCCGTTCGCTATACAGCCTCTGACTCCCTGCTCTTCGTTGCCATATACGAAATTTTTGCGCTCTTCTTCCATGACCTTTCCTTTTTTCTTGGACATGGCCCTTCTAACTATATCGCTGCGCCCCCACGTATATCCCGCCAGATCGCGCACAATCTGCATGACCTGCTCCTGGTAGACGATACAGCCATAGGTAGGCGATAAAATCGGCTCAAGCTGCGGACAGTCATACTGAATTTCACCATGCATATTTTTGCCGCGCACATAAGCCGGAATAAAATCCATCGGTCCCGGGCGGTACAGCGCAATCCCGGCAATTACATCTTCCAGGCTGTGCGGCTTTAACTCTTTGACGAAGTTTTTCATGCCGGAACTTTCCAGCTGAAACACCCCGTCTGTCTTTCCGGTTCCAAGCGAGTCCAGTACTTTCAGGTCGTCAAAATCCACATGGTCGATATCAATTTTAACTCCATAGTCCTTTTCTACAAGACGTACGGCATTGTCAATGACAGTCAGTGTGCGAAGTCCCAGAAAATCCATTTTCAAAAGACCCAGCTCTTCCAGTGTAGTCATCGTAAACTGCGTAGTTACCATCCCGTCTACGCCCCTTGAAAGCGGCACATACTCATCCATCGGTTTCTGGCTGATTACGACCCCGGCTGCATGGGTAGAAGTATGCCTTGGCAGCCCTTCCAGACGCTTTGACATATCAATCAGTTTTCTGACACTTTCATCTTCTTCATAAATCTTACGCAGTTCCGGATTCATCTTTAACGCTTTTTCAATTGTAATGCCCGGCACATCTGAAGGTACATTTTTCGATATGGAATCGACAAACGCATACGGCATATCCATCACACGCCCGACATCACGGATCACACCGCGAGCCGCAAGCGTACCGAATGTGACAATCTGCGTCACGCACTCTTTCCCATATTTTCTTACAACATAATCAATGACTTCCTGGCGTCTTTCAAAGCAGAAGTCCACGTCAATATCCGGCATCGACACACGTTCCGGATTTAAAAAACGTTCAAAAATCAGGTTGTATTTAATCGGATCGATATTCGTAATCCCCGTCGTATAGGCTACTAAAGAACCGGCCGCACTGCCTCTGCCCGGGCCGACGCTGATGCCATGTTCTTTTGCAAAATGAATATAGTCCCATACAATCAGAAAATAATCCACATACCCCATAGTATGAATAACATCCAGCTCATAATCCAGACGGGGTTTCAGTTCTTCTTCCCGGCCGGGATAGCGTTCGCTCAGGCCGTCATAACAGAGTTTGTTTAAATATTCCCATGCACTATACCCTTTTGGCACATCATATTTCGGCAGTTTTGTATGGCCGAATTCTATTTCTACATGGCACCGGTCTGCAATTTTCTGTGTATTTTCCAGCGCCCGTTTTGCATAAGGAAATAAAGCGGCCATTTCCTCTTCTGATTTGACATAATACTGTCCGCCCTCATAACGCATACGGTCTTCGTCTTTGAGCTTTTTGCCGGTCTGTATGCAGAGCAGAATATCATGGGCTTCCACGTCTTCTGCATACGTATAATGCACATCATTCGTCGCAATCAGCTCTATGCCTGTTTCTTCACTCAGACGCACCAGCTGTGGATTCACCATTTTCTGCTGTGGCAGGCCATGGTCCTGAAGCTCTAAGAAAAAATTCTCTTTTCCAAAACAGTCTGCATATTTTAATGCTGCTTCTTTCGCTTTTTCATAATCTCCCCGTAAAAGCTCTCTGGACACTTCCCCGGCTATGCAGGCACTGGATGCAATAATTCCCTCATGATACTGGCGCAGCACTTCCATATCAACCCGCGGCCGGTAATAATACCCGTCCGTAAATCCTTTAGATACAATTTTAATCAGGTTCCCATAACCTGTATTATTCTCTGCTAACAAAACCAGATGATAATAGCGGTCTTCCCCGCTCACCCGTTCACGGTCAAAACGGGAATTAGGTGCCACATAGACTTCGCAGCCCAGAATCGGATTAATACCTGCCGCAACAGCTGCTTTGTAAAAGTCAATGACGCCATACATAGCCCCATGGTCGGTGATGGCCGCAGCAGTCATGCCCAGTTCTTTCACACGGGCTGTATATTCGTTTATTTTGTTGGAGCCGTCTAACAGGCTGTATTCGGTATGGACATGTAGATGTACAAAGGACATATCTGTGCTCCTGTCTTTTTCTGTAATTTGTATGATGCTGCCTGAAAAACGCAGCCGGATGTTATTTTGAGCGGGTTTTTCTTATTTTAACATATCTGCCGTAAAACGGCAATGCAAAAGAACAGGCGAAACAGATTTTCATTATAGTTCAGTAACCGTTAGGATATCTTCCCTGTTACATAGTTTCGTCCATTTCCAGGCCGGATTCCTTCCACGCATCTGCTAAAGTCCTGGCTGCACCTGATATTCAAATGTCCGCCAGTCTCAAAAGCACAGCAAACCAGCCATCCGTCTAAGCACTCTGTCACCTCATGCATTTCAGTAACAAAAACAGGCTGCCGCACTAAGCAAAACTCAGACAGGATATAGTATAAAGAACGATTTGAATCGGCTATATCCTGTTTCATTTTTCTTAATGCGGCAGCCACATGTATTTACATCATACTCTTTTTTGATTTTCAGATGCATTGTCTGTAAAGCAGATCGTTTTTTAAGACATCCGGATTTTCTTCAACCCTTCTGTCCGGCTGTCTTTTCCGTTTTCGTTTCATGAATTTCCGGTATTGGAGACGAAAAAGATCCGGCCTGGCCTGTCAGCTGAAATCAGTTTTTGACAAATTCCTTAAACGGCACCGTACCATAGTAATCTATGCCCCCCTGTACTCCTTTCTCTCTCACATATGTAACAAAATATACTCCGTGAAATCTGATATACAGTTTCGGATATTGAAAACTTTTAATCCCGCCAGATGTCTTTTTAGCCGTTTCCGTTACACGAAACGTTTTCGTCTTCCCTGCAGGTATCGTCACCTTTTTTGCTGTCCAGCGGACCGGAGGAACTGCCTCTTTGGACAGCTCCTTTTCGTTTTCGTACCGGATCTGCGCACTTCCAGTGTCTGCCCCTTCGATTACAATATCCGTATCTGAATTATTTTTATACGTTAATGTCAGCTCTGCCTTTCCGCCGGATATTTTTACAGATTTTTTTACTGCTTCCAGTTTTAAAGCCGGAAGCACCTCTGCCTCCAGTTTCCCCTGTTCACTGCCCCGTTTATAAGAAAGCACCGTCTTTCCTTCTTTTACTCCCTTTACAAACCATCCCGCACCCTTGTGCTGCTTTTCGATAGAAACTGTTTTTTTATCTGCTGACGTAATGCTTCCTTTCTCACGCTTTTCATCTGAATTATAAACAGACACACTGCAGTGTTCCGGCACTTTGACATTATCTATTTTTTGCGGTTCTCTGTTCATGAACTGGTCTATTGCACTGCTGCCCGTATAAAAACTGACACTGCCTTTTGCACAGACCTCCGTCCCGGACAGCATAGCCTGCCCGGCTGCTAATATGGCAAATGCGGCGGTTAACATAACTGGTAATAACTTCTTTTTAAACATAAATAAATCCTCCTTTAATAGTCTGACTGATTCAGGGCTGGATCTGAATCATTTTACAGACTGTATCATAGCGGAAAATTCTTGCAGGATTCTTTCTCAAAAATGACAGTTTTGACATTTTTAAAGATTGCATACCTATCTGCAGAATTTTATGATAAAATCATATCCAGAGAGCATGCCATGCCAGCCATGAGGCTTGATGATCCAGACGCTGGATGGAGAACCTGTTCCTTCTGATGTTCTGCCAGCATTTCTCCGGAGTCTCATTCAGAAGGAACAGGTTCTCCGTCCAGCTGGTTACGGCAGAATAAATGTCTGGACGACGGACTGCTACGGACTGCCGCTCACGGCTCATTACTGTCAGGCTGATGTACATGACACAGTATCAGCAGCCAGATCAATTCATTCTGCTGCCTGGCGGCGATATGTCTGACTGTCACATATGGCTCATTACTGTAAGTACATTTATTCAGTCACTGCCAGCCAGTTTCTCCGCCTGGCGTCCAGATATTAATAACAAAAAGGAGGCGCTTAGCATATGATAAAAGAAGCCATTTCCGCCAGGGAAACCAGACAGTCGATTCTGATTTTAGAAGATGATGAAGACCTTGCAGAAGGAATCAGCCTGTCTTTGCAAAGCAGCGAATATACATTTCATCTTTGTTATACCATTGCCCAGGCACAAGATCTGCTTTCGCAGCTGCGGTTTGATCTTCTTATGATAGACATTAACCTGCCAGATGGAAACGGACTCACGTTATGCCAAAACATACGAAAGACAAGCCGGGTTCCGATTATGCTGCTGACTGCAAAAGATATGGAACTAGATATTGTAAAGGGCCTAGAAAGCGGTGCGGACGATTATATCACCAAACCGTTCAGCCCGATGGTGCTGCGGGCGAGGGTACGTGCGCTGCTGCGCAGAATTTCAAAGGATGAAAAAGCAGAATACAAAGACCCCGTTTTCCAGTTCTATTTTGATACTATGAAGTTTTATAAAAACGGAACGGATATCGAACTGAGCAAGACGGAACAGCGAATTTTATATATCCTTGTAATGAACGCCGGACAGGTAATCACCAGACAGCGGATGCTGGAGTGGGTCTGGCCGGAAGGAACAGAATATGTAGAAGACAACGCTTTGTCCGTAGGCATACGCAGGCTGAGGGACAAGCTTGAAGATACATCTAAAAAACCTGTTTACATACAGACTGTTTATGGCAAAGGGTATCTGTGGGGAAAACCTGGAGTTCCTTTTTAACTGAAGAGCCGATTACCTGGCTAGAATGTGCCGAAAAACATAGATTACCCGGACGCCAGGCGGAGACACTTTTTCCTTTTTCTGTGACTCCGTAGAACTGTTAGAAATTCTTA
>CAJTVR010000135.1 GCA_910580075.1 uncultured Eubacterium sp.
TGCAGCATCGGCGTATTGTTATGCATAAATCTGGCGTGGGTGTGAAAAGTAACATTTGTACAGGCACAGTAGTCAGGTTTTGCTTTAACACTTTACACTTCCTGCACCTTTTAGTATAATAAATATAACAGCCAGCGTACGGTAATTACTGCCTGATTTGCATACATTGACTGAATTGTGCGAAGCATGACTGACAGGGGATGCCTGGATGGGTATACATTTTTGCAAATCACGATTTTAGAAGGGGAGGGAACGCATATGAAAACATTTGTGACAGCTGAAATAGGAATCAATCATAACGGAGACCTGGACATAACCAGAAAGCTGATTGATACAGCATGCATATCCGGGTGCGATGCAGTTAAATTCCGAAAAAAGACAATTGATACTTATTATGACCAGAAATATCTGGACGAACCGTATGATTCTCCATGGGGACAGACAAGAGGGGAAATGTTAAGGGCCCTGGAATTTGGAAAAGAAGAATATGATATCATCGATGCTTACTGTAAAAAGAAAGGAATCGAATGGTATGCGTCGGCATATGATGTGGAAGCGCAGAAATTTATCCGGCAGTATGATAATAAATATAACAAGATTGCTTCTGCCATGCTGGTGAATGACGAACTGCTTGAAACTGTAGCGCAGGAAGGACGCTATACATTTATAGCCACTGGCATGAGTACGTATGAGGAAATCGATCACGCTGTTGAAATTTTTAAAAAACACGGCTGTCCGTATGAGCTGATGCATTGTAACAGCACCTATCCGATGGTCAGCATAGAGGCGAATCTGAAAGTCATCCACACCCTTCAAAACCGCTACCAGTGCAAAGTCGGTTACAGCGGACATGAAATCGGGACACTGGTCAGTACCTGTGCCGTAGCTATGGGCGCTACTTCGGTAGAGCGGCATATTACCCTGGATAAGACGATGTTTGGTAAGGAACAGAGAGCATCAGTAGACCCTCTGGAATTATGGAAACTGGTGAAAAATATCCGGGAAGCAGAACAGATTATCGGATCGGGGGAAAAAGTACTCTCAGAGTCGGAAATGGCTGTTCGCAAATGCAGGGAGAAACATATCTAAAACTGCCGGAAAGGAAATATAAATGCAAAGACGCGACAAAATTAACTATTATCTGGACTTAGCTGATGTCGTATCGAAACGCTGTACCTGTCTTCGCAGGCATTACGGGGCAGTCATTGTAAAAAACGATGAGGTCATAGCAACCGGCTATGCCGGTGCTCCGCGGGGACGTAAAAACTGCACTGATTTAGGCTGCTGCGTGCGCCAGAAAATGAATATTCCAAGAGGCGAGCGCTATGAGCTGTGCCGCAGCGTGCATGCGGAGGCAAATGCTATTATCAGCGCGGAACGGGAAAAAATGATAGGGGCTGACATATACTTATCCGGCCGGGAAGCAGATACCGGGAACTATATTAAAAATTCCAGCAGCTGTTCCATGTGCAAGCGCCTGATTATTAATGCCGGCATCAGCTTTGTCTTCATCCGTGATTCGGACGAAGACTACCGCAGAATTGATGTCCGTGACTGGATTGAACATGACGAATCTTTAGATGGAGCATTTGGATACTAATATTTAGATGCACAATAAAACAAAATTTTTACACATACCAGATTTCATTCAGCATAGAATAGTATCAATACCATAAATGCTGTTTCAGTTTTTTCGAAACACCGCCGGAGCAAGATATGTTTGGGAAGAAACGAAATATTCTGTCGAGTGAAATCAGGGAAAGTGTAGTCAGGGCGTTTGATCTGCCGCCGGATCTGGTATATGGAAGCGTGCTTGTATCTGTGACCGGACAGAATGAGCTGCTGATTGAAAACTACCGCGGAATTTTAGAATATAAAGACGAACACATCCGGATACAGGCAAAAGACTGCCGGATACTGGTAGTAGGGAAACAGCTGGAAATTGAATATTACACCAATGAAGAAATGAAAATCAGGGGATTGATAGAACAGATTTTATATGAAAACTGAGGTGTTTTATGCTGTTGCGTCTGATTAAATATTTCCGCGGTTATGTAGAAGTGGCATTGTGGGGCTATGCTCCGGAACGGTTTTTGAATTTGTGCAGCAATCACGATATTCTGATCTGGGATTTGTGCCAGAAAGGAGATGCATATGTTTTTAAAATCTCCGTAGACGGATTCCGCTGCCTGAAACCGCTATTAAAAAAATCCGGCACCCATATCAGAATCAGCCACAAAAACGGAATTCCCTTTTTTTTCTTCCGCTACCGGAAACGGAAAATGCTGTTTTTAAGTATATTTGCGTGCATGGTGATATTGTATGTGTTATCCCGGTTTATATGGAAAATCAATATCAACGGCAATGACAGCGTGACTGCTGACAGCATGCTGCAGTTTTTAGAAGAAAAAAACAGTTCTTACGGGACGCCTGTTTCCCAGATTGACTGTACAAAATTAGAAGAAGAGATACGGAGCTGTTTTAAAAGCATTATCTGGACTTCGGTAAAGCGGGAGGGCACAACGCTGACGGTAGATATACAGGAAAATCTGTCCGTGCCCTCAGATCAGGCAGATGCCAGGCTCCCCAAAGAATTTCAGAATCAGGAGCAGAAAGGGTTCGATTTATTAGCGCGCCATGATGGTACGATTGAAAGCATATATGTCCGCAAAGGTACGCCCATGGTACAGCAGGGAGACTCCGTAAAAAAAGGAGATGTGCTTGTATCCGGGGCCCTCCCTATTTATGATGACAGCGGAAATCTTACAGCCTATCAGTACTGTACGGCAGATGCCGATATTCAGTTAAAGACCGAATATGCCTATAAAGACAGTTTCCCTGCCAGGTATGAACAGCGCATTTACAGCGGGAATACGCATACCCGCTACGGCATCAGCATCGGAGACACTTACCTGCAGATTCCATGGAAAAAAGCCGGTTTTGAGACATATACGGTTATGGATACCAGGAAACAGCTGCGTCTGTGTGATTCTTTTTATCTTCCGGTTTATTTTGTAACGCGCAGATACGAAGAATATGAAACAGTCAGTGCCGTTTATTCAAAGAAAGAAGCAAAAGACCAGGCCGGGATGAATTTAACAGAATTTTTGGAAAAATTAACGCAAAAAGGTGTTCTCATTTTGGAAAAACATGTTATGATAAGAGCTGATAAAAATAAATATACCGTATCAGGAAATATCACCGTCATAGAAAATATGTTCCGCTATGCCGTGAATGAGGAACAGGTGACAGATACGGGAGATGAAGGGAATGTAGGAAATGAGCCTGAGTGAGATATCCATGGAACTGCCTTCCAGTCATATGACAAATGTATTTGGGCAGTTTGATGCATATATTAAAAAAATTGAGCGCAGTCTGAATGTAACGGTCGTCTGCCGGGACGAACAGGTAAAAATCCTGGGCAGCGAACCGCATATTTTGTCTGCAAAAGAGGTGCTTGCGCAGCTTTTGGAATTATCAGAGCGCGGAAACACTGTTACAGAACAAAATGTAGATTACGCTGTTGCGCTTGTTATGGAGCATGAATCTGCCACACTGGCAGAAATTGATGATGACTGTATTGGCTATACAGCAAACGGCAAGCCGATTAAGCCAAAGACTCTGGGGCAGAAAAAATACACGAATTCCATTCGGGATAAAATGGTAGTATTTGGCACTGGCCCTGCCGGAACCGGCAAAACATATCTTGCCATGGCCATGGCGGTAGCATCTTTTAAAAAAGAAGAAACCGGACGCATTATCCTCACGCGCCCGGCAATTGAAGCCGGGGAAAAACTGGGGTTTCTTCCAGGGGATCTGCAGAGCAAGGTAGACCCGTATCTTCGTCCGTTATACGATGCGCTGCATCAGATTATGGGGCCTGACAGTTTTATGCGGAACATGGAAAAAGGTCTGATAGAAGTGGCTCCGTTAGCCTATATGCGCGGCAGAACACTCGATAATTCTTTTATTATACTGGATGAGGCCCAGAATACTACGCCGGCTCAGATGAAAATGTTTTTAACACGCATTGGCTTTGGTTCAAAAGTGGTGGTAACCGGGGATGCTACCCAAAAGGATCTGCCGGCTGATGTAAAGTCCGGTCTGGATGTAGCGCTGGAAGTGTTAAAAAAGGTAGAAGACATTGGAATCTGCCAGCTTTCCAGCAAGGATGTCGTGCGTCATCCGCTGGTACAAAAAATCGTAAATGCATATGAGGATTATGAAAAAAAACATATGAAACAGGTAAATCAGTCAAAATATGCAAAACATACAAATGAAATGAAACGTAAAAAACAGGTGACAAAATGGCAGGCATGACAGAAGAACGTTTTATCGCAAGGCGGGTAAAAAAGCTGGTATATCTTGGCTGTGCCACGCTGGTTTCGGGAATACTTTCCAGTGTGCTTCACAGAATGCCGTTAGGGGATATGCTGGCACTGGTATTTGCGGACATGCTTTTTGCGGTTTTGTTTATTTTTTATCTTGAAAGCGGCAGGATTCATAAAGGCATCCTGCCTGATACAGCAGAAGATTACCAGCGTATCTGTGTTTATTACACAGCCGGCCTGATCCTGACGCTGGGAGCATCTTTTTTTCCGGAGTATACGGCACCGGCATTTCTGACAGCCTTTTTGCTTGCAGCGGGCCTGAACCGGGAACAGGCGCTGATTATCGCCATATTTTTTAATGTTCAGAATGCTTTTATACAAACTCTGTCAGCCCGTGCCGTGGCATGTTACCTGATGCTCATGCTCTCAGGCATTGTGCTGACAATGATGTACGATCAAAAACCGCTGCGCATATATGCAAAGATGACGGCTGCCGCTTTTTGTATGGCAGTTCCGGTATTATTTTATTATATCGCCCAGGGGGTTCCTACCATACTGCTGCTTGCTTTTTCTGCTATAAATGCTGTATTAAGCGTGGCAGGCATGCATTTTTTATATGATATTCTGCATTACCGCCAGGAGCATTTCGGGGAAATCAGTCTGGCAACGATTGTAGACCCGAATTTTCATCTGGTACGGGAAATTAAAAAATATTCCCTGAACGATTATAACCATGCAATGCGGGTATCAAGAATCGCAGCACACTGCGCTGCCAAAATCAAGGCGGATGCAAAACTGGCTGCTGTCAGCGGATTTTACTATCATCTTGGGAAATTTGGCGGCGAGCCGTTTGTGGAAAGCGGTGTAAAGATTGCCCTGGACAATTGCTTTCCCAGTGAGGTGATTCTTATTTTAAGTGAATTTAACGGATTGAAAAACCCGATTTCTTCCATTGAGTCTGCCATTGTACATATCACGGATACACTGGTGACAAAGTTTGAAGTATTAGATCATACAACACTGTCCAGTTCCTGGAACCGTGATATGGTGATTTATCAGACACTGAATGATGAATCTTCTTCCGGAATATATGACAGCAGCGGACTTACTATGAACCAGTTTTTGAAAATCCGGGAATATCTGTCAAAGGAGGAGGAGCTGTTATGACACTCAGCGTGGAATGCGGTCCGGATATCCCGGACCTGCCGTTTGATTATGAAAAAACTGCCTCAGAGGTGATATGTTTTACACTGGAACACGAAGATTTTCCTTTTGAAGCAGAGATTAATCTGTTTTTGACAGATGATGAAGGAATCCGCCAGTTTAACCGGGATTACAGGCAGACAGACCGGGCAACGGATGTGCTTTCGTTTCCTATGGTCAGTTATGAAGCACCAGGGGATTTTACACAGTTAGAAAAAGACCCGGACAGCTTTAATCCGGATACCGGGGAGGCGGTGCTTGGGGATATTATTATCAGTGCTGCGGCCGTGATCAGGCAGGCAGAAAGTTACGGACACGGGCAGCTGCGGGAGTATGCATTTTTAATTGTACACAGTATGCTGCATTTGTTCGGGTACGACCATATGACAGAGGAAGATGCTGCCATTATGGAGCCGAAACAGGCTGAAATTTTAGAAAAGATGCATATTTTACGCTGATGAAACCAGGATCAGTTTATCAGAACCGGTTACCAATACGCAAAGGAAGGAATCATGAAAAGAACAAATCTGAATACAAATATGGAAAATGAACATAAGCAGAATCAGTCTGTCTGTGCAGAAAACCTCAATGACAGAATTCATTTAAGCAGTACCTGCATGAAAAGGAAACTGCTGGCAGGATTTGCTGTGATGATCGGGTCCGGGATGTTATATTCCGGCTGCGGAAAGAAAAAAGAAGCCCCGCCGGCTCCCCAGCCGTCAGTTGTTGAAGATACGGCCTTAGACGAAGAGACACTGCCGGATGAAGAAACACTGCCAGATGAGGAAACAATAGCTGATGAGCCGGAAGAAGATACGCATGAAGGGGAGGCCAGAAGTTTCCTGACCGGAGAATGGATTGACGAAGAACTCGCCAGACAGCGCCCGGTTTCCTGTATGATTGGAAATACACAGTCTGCGCTGCCTCAGTACGGTATCGGGGAGGCACAGATTATTTATGAAGCGCCGGTAGAAGGCGGCCTGACAAGGCTTATGGGTATTTTTGGCGACTATAAAAATATCGAAAAGCTGGGCTCTGTAAGAAGCAGCCGTTTGTATTATGCATATTATTCCATGGGATTTGATGCCATTTACCTTCATTACGGCCAGGCTTCCTATGCCCAGGGATTTTTGGAAAGCGGACAGATTGACGATTTAAACGGACTGGAATATGCCGTAGACCAGGCAGTGATTTACCGTGATACTTCAAAAAAAGCGCCTCACAATGCCTATGCTACCGGAAAAGCACTGCAGGCCGGCATTGAGCTGAAAAAATACGAAACCGAGTACGAAAAAGATTTTGAAGGCTGCTATCAGTTTGCAGAAGATGATGAGCCGGTTATATTAAGCGGCAGCACGTGCCAGGATGCCGGAATCGTACAGCCTGGATATCAGACAAATCAGCCGCATTTTGAATATAATCCGGAAGATGGTTTATACTATCGTTATCAGTATGGAAGCCGGCACGCTGACGGGAATGACAATTCCCAGCTGGCAGTAAAAAATATTTTGATGCAGAATTCCAATGTACGGACACTGGATAACAACGGGTATCTGGAAATCGCTACAGCAGGAGAAGGTTCCGGCTGGTATGTGACGAATGGGAAAGCAGAGGAAATCACATGGAAATGTGCCGATAATTTCTCACCGGCCCGTTATTATGACAGCGAAGGAAATGAAATCACGCTGAACCAGGGAAAGACATGGGTTTGCATTATTGACAATTCGCATCCTGACAGAGTGCATTTTTATGCAGATGCTGCCTCGATGCAGTAGGATAGTGACGGGTATATGGCTAACAGGAACAAAAATCATGATTTTCTTTTACAGGGGACAACACTGGCTTTTGCGGCGGTTTTAAGCAGGATCATCGGACTTATTTACCGGATTCCGCTGACAAAGATTATCGGGGATCTGGGCAACAATTATTATGGATGCGCATTTGACATTTATAATATCCTGCTCTTAATTTCCTCATACAGCCTTCCAATGGCAGTATCCAGGCTGGTATCCAGTTACCGGACAAAGGGTGAATTGAAAAATGCATATAAAGCAGTAAAGTGCGCATTTTTATTTGCACTGGCTGCCGGCCTGACAGCCTGTGCCGTCGTTTTCTTTGGCGCACGTTATATTACAGGCACGTTATTTCAAACGCCGTTAAGCCTCTATGCTCTGCGTGTGCTGGCACCGACACTGGTCATTACAGCTCTCCTGGGTGTGCTGCGCGGATTTTTCCAGGGAATGGAAAATATGTATCCGAGCGCAGTCTCCCAGGTACTGGAACAGTTAATCAATGCATTTGTCAGTGTAGGAGCCGCATATTTTTTAGCATCACGCGGGTCGCAGATTGGAAAAGTACTCGCAGATGAAGAAGGATATCATGCTGCTTACGGGGCAGCAGGCGCGTCGCTTGGCACAGCCGCAGGCGCAGCTGTTTCCCTGATGTTTTTGTATGTGCTTTATAAAGCCTTTATACCGGGCTGGAAAAAGAGAATGCGCAGGGAACATGCAAAGAGAGTTTCTGCCAAAAAACTGTTCCGGACGATGCTGCTTACAGTACTGCCGTTTCTGGCTGCGTCCGCTTTGTTTAATATCAATATTGTAATCGAACAGGGTATTTTTAAGCATATGATGAAAGATGCAGCAAAACCAGAACAGATTGCACTCTGGTGGGGTATTTTTTCTGGTAAATTTAAAACGCTTGTCAATCTTCCGGTAGCAATTGCAGCAGCGATTGGTACAGCCTGTATCCCTGGCATTACGGCATCTTTTGTAAAAAAACGAAAAGAGGATGTTGCAGAAAAAACAGAACTGGCTATTCGTTTCTGCATGCTGATTGCTTTTCCGTTTTCCTTTGTGCTGGTGTTAATGTCAGAACCGCTGATGGAGTTTTTGTTTCAGGATTCAGACCCGCTTGCCTGCGGACTGCTGTTAGCAGGAGGTATTACAGTTGTTTTTTATTCGCTTTCTACAGTAACGGCAAGCGTTTTACAGGGCATCGGCAGACTGCGGGTTCCGGTTATTAACAGCGCGGTTTCACTGATGCTGCATGTGATTACACTGATTCTGCTTTTGAAATTTACATCCATCCGCATTTATGCAGTGGTTGCTGCGATGGCTGTATTTGGAACCTGTGTGACGGTACTGAATCAGCTGGCGCTTTATAAAAGCGGATGCTGGAAACCGGAGATTATGAAGACCTTTGTACTGCCGGGAGTCTGTGCGTCTATAATGGCATCTATGTGCTGGGTGATTGAGCTGGCCTTAAGCCAGATTTCAGAAACGAAATATGTGACAGTGCCCGTTTCGCTTGTCTGCGGCATTATGATATATTTTATGCTGCTGATTGTACTGCGGGCTATGACACCGGAAGAGATGCGTATGTTTCCGGGCGGAAAACTGATGCTGAAGATGATGCCTAAATCTGTGAAAGAAGAGGACGGGGCACACAGGCGTGTGCGGACTTAACAGACATGCCGTATCTGCTGGACGCCGGGTCAGAAAAGCCCGGCATTCGGGGTGTCTGTATCAGGAAAAATTCTGGATCATTATCACATACCGTCCATTTATATGTTCAAATCCATTCTGTTTATAATAGTTTATCAGGGCTTCGTTTTCTGCAATTAAAATAATGTAGAGATAGGATTTGTATTGTTCTTTGATTCTTCGAAGCAGTTCCCTGCCGATTCCCTGACCCTGGTATTCAGGTCTGACGCACAGATAATGTACGTAGGCGGTCAGCTCACCGTCATCAATGGCGTTGACCAGCCCCGCCAGTCTGCCGTTATCCCATGCAGTAAATACGGTTTCACAATGGTCCAGCGCTTTTTTCAGCCGGTCTGGATAACTGGCAGATACCCAGCTGACAGACTGAAATAATTCCTGCAGATTCTGTGCGGTAAAATCTCTGGTTTCTTTGAATGTAATATGCATCTTTTATGTTCCTTTCGTGTTGTATGGCTGAGTTTTTGGACTGACTGCTATTTTAGCATAGATGATTTTATAAATCTACGGTTTGAGGTAAATAATTTTCCCGGACGCCGGGCTCTGATTTGGAATCATTAACCGGACGCTGGGCGGAGAAACTTTTTCCTTTTTCTGTTCCGCTTACGAACAGTAAGAAATTCTA
>CAJTVR010000136.1 GCA_910580075.1 uncultured Eubacterium sp.
TCTGTGGCTGCGGACGGACCGGTGTCTGATGCCCTGGCGTTACGGTATGCTTTATGCAGCGGCACTGGCAAGCACCTTTTGGGGCTTCCAGGTTTTTTCATGCGTCAGACAGTGTGCCCCAAATCCTGGATGCCGGGCAGAAAATTAAGAGTTTCTAACAGTTCTTCGGAGTCACAGAAAAAGGAAAAAGTATGATAAAAGGAGGAAATAAACACAATTGACAGCAAGATATCTTTCTCAAACAGTGATTTTTTCCGTAATGGGAATCCTGTCTGTGAAAGGAATGACATTATGGCTGCTGGACGGTTTCGCTAAGACAGGCATCTTACTGGCGCTTCTGTCAGCAGTGGGAGCAGCTGTGCTCCTGGCAGTCCTGGTAAGGAGGGAGACTGCCTGGAACAAGAGGCTTCAAAAGACATGTGTCCTGGTTCTGGCATTTGCAGCAGCGGCTGTACGGATGTGGCATGTATCTGTAGAAACAGAATACCAGCTGCAAGGGCTTGCAGACGGGCAGGCAGCGGCAGTTCAGGGCAGGATTATTCAAAAAAAGAAAAAAGAAATCGAAAATCGGAACAATTCATGGACTGTCTGTCTTACGGACAGTTATCTGAAAACAGCACAGGGAATCCGTTCCTGTGGAAATATACTCTTATATCTGAATCTGGAAGCCGGGGAACCGGTAATCGGAAATACCATAACTGTAACAGGAAACATAATATTTTTCAGAAAAGCACGCAATGACGGGAATTTTGATGAGCGTGCCTATTATCATAACCAGGGATATTCTGTGAAATTTTATGCTGATGATGTAACCTGTCAGGTAAAAGATACATATACCGTCAGGATGCGTGAATGGCTGTATCATATGCAGCATGAGATTTCGGCAGTCTATCAAAAAACAATGCCGCAGCAGGAAGCAGGAGTGCTTGCTGCTATGCTTTCAGGCGAAAAATCGCAGCTATTAAATGAAACGAAAGAACTGTACAGACAGAGCGGGATAGCGCATATTCTGGCGATTTCCGGTCTCCATATATCTGTGCTTGGCGCAGCGGTATTCCAGCTGCTGCGAAAAAAGGGCGTTTCTTATGCGGTGTCATCCGCCATATCCATGAGTTTTCTGCTGGCCTTTGGCTGTATGACAGGCATGAGCACTTCTACAGCGCGGGCTGTCATTATGTTTGGTGTATATCTTGGAGCAGCCTGCTGCGGAAGGGCATATGACAGCATGAACGGCCTTGCAGCTGCCGGGGCCTGGATTCTTTTGAAAAATCCGAGGGCTCTGTTTCTGGCCGGATTTCAGTTTTCCTTTGCTGCCGTATGCGGGGTACTTCTTGGCAAAGAAATCTGTGCGGTTATGAAACCAAAATACAGGCTGGCTGAAACGATGCTTGTAAGCCTCTCAATTCAGGCAGTAACACTTCCGCTTACGGCCTGGTACTATTTCGAAATCCCGGTTTATTCTATATTTCTGAATCTGATTGTGCTGCCGTTTATGACACTGGTACTGATTACAGGACTGGCTGGCGGCATTACAGGTCTTCTGCCGGGCGGTCTGGTTCCGGCAAAAGTCATGCTCTTTCCATGTACAGCTGTGCTAAAATATTTTTCAAAAGCCGGTGAGCTTTTTTTGAAACTGCCTGGTGCAGTCTGCACAACCGGACGGCCTGAAGGATGGCAGATGGTGTTATATTACCTGATTCTGGCTGGATGTGTGCAGATGAGCAGAAGAAGGGAGACGCCGGGTGCACGGTGCGGGCAGATAAGTAAAAGAGCAGAGAAGCCCGACACAAAGTGCAGCAAAGAAAACAAGTGTCAAAAGAAAAAAGCAAGGGAGCTGTTTCGAAAGAAAGTATTCATATCTGCGGGATTTTGCTGCTGTATGTGCATTCTGTTTGTACCGCTTCCAAAGCCTGCGGAGGTGACGGTACTGGATGTGGGCCAGGGAGACGGTATTTATATCCGTACAAGCGGCGGGCTGGATATTTTTATTGACGGGGGAAGCAGCGATGTAAAACAGGCGGGAACTTACCGGATACTTCCGTTTTTGAAGTCACAGGGGGTAGCGGACATTGATTACTGGTTTGTATCGCATCTGGACCAGGACCATGTAAGCGGGCTGAAAGAAGCGGCAGAGAGCGGATACGGCATCGGACAGGCTGTTTTTGCGAAAGGGGTATGGAAAGACGAGGCATATGAAAAGATGCTGAAACAGCTGGCGGACTGTAGGATTCAGGCGGTCAGTCTGGGGAAAGGAGATGCGCTGCGCGCAGGGGATGCAGCGTTTACAGCGCTTGCACCGGATGAGGCAGATACGGGCAGCGGCCGCAATGAGAATAGCCTGGTACTGCTGTATGAAGACAGCGGATTTTCGGCATTCTTTTCAGGAGATATTTCGCAGAAAGAAGAGCAGAGACTGCTTGCAGATCAAAGGCCTGCCAAAACTGTGCTGTATAAAGCGGCGCATCACGGCTCAAAGCATTCAAATTCAGAAGAACTGTTAGCCTGTCTGCGGCCGGATGTTTCACTGATATCCTGTTCCGCGGATAATGATTACGGTCATCCGGGAAAGGAAGCAGTGGAACATATGGAACAATGCGGAAGCACCGTGTACTATACGATGCACTCGGGGCAGATCAGGGTCCGGTGGGGTAAAGACGGTCTGCAGCTTATGGAATTTTCGGCTGCGGGGCCTGAATAAGCGCAAGCTGCTGCTGAAATTCGTTTTTGGGAATCCGTCCGCCTTTCTGGGTTACGAGCGCACGGTATACAGCATCCATAAATAAATGTTTCTGAAAAAAAACAAAGCCTTCGTCTGACAAAAGTTTTTGAGCATCTGAAGCACGTGTCAGAAGCGGAAGAGAGGAATGTTTTTTTAAGTGTGTCAGCAGTGCGCCAGATTCTTTTTGAAAGCCGAGAATTCTCGCATATGGAACAAAAGAGCGGCTGCGCCACAAGGCATAGTCGCTTTGGCGGATATCTAAAAGAATGTGCATAAGGATTCTGCTGATTCTTGCATAAGCCGTATTTTTTGATTTAACAGCTGCACAAAAAGCGGAAAAACTGGTATAATCGTTAAGTCTGCGGCAGATTTTATTAGAAATGGCGGGCGTGCAGTCTGCATAGTCTGAAAATCCGTCTGCAGCATTTTTCAAAAGGCTGTAGTGCAGCATCTGGGAGCAGTCATTTTCATATAGTAACGGATACTGGTTCATATAATTTAGCAGCTGGCAAAAGGCATCGTAAGGCATAATGCCGCGGAGTGTCTGAGTGAAACCTTCCGGCTGGCTTTCAAGGAGTCTGCGGATAGCAGAAGCAGATGCATATCCGCCAGAAACTGCCTGGGAATGGTATCCGTGATCCTTACGCAGAACCGGGTGCATGGTTATAGCCGGGGAACTGGCAGAAAGAGCCTTTTGATATTCCAGCGCCAGGATATTATTCGGTTTTTTCAAGGCAGCAGAAGCCGCAGGTTTTACATCATCCGGCAGCAGAGCCAGCAGGGCGTACTCCCTGGCAGCAGCATAACTGCAGCCCTGTTTCAGCCTGGTGTTTAAAATCTGCCGGTATCTGGGCGGTTCACTGTTTAATATGGTGCAGATCTGCCCAAACAGGTCTGTGTCTTTGGTTTCACAGCCATAACAGAGGGAGCTGACACATCCAAGCTGCTGAAACAGTGCAGCCGCTGCACCTGCAAAATATTCCGAACTGGCACATGACCAGACAGGCGGCAGCTCGATTACGAGGTCGATGCCGGATAAAAGCGCCATTTTTGCCCGTATAAATTTATCTATCAGGGCAGGAGTGCCGCGCTGCACAAAATTTCCACTCATAACCGCAATCACATAGTCGGCATCAGTTTCCGTCCGGGCAAGGCGCGCGTGGAGGGCATGTCCGTTGTGAAAGGGATTGTATTCAGCGATAATACCGGTAATGTTCATAAAAATTCCTTTCCAGGGTAAATTTGCTGATGTGGATTATAACAAAACAGAAGAGACATGTAAAGATTAAAACTGCATGTTTCGGGGACTGGCTGGCTGGAAAAAATATATGAAAGCTGAAAGCAGCGCCATACATCTTCGGCATTCAGACCTACAGCACACAGCTAACAAACAGCCTGACATTCCAGGCCGGCAGGCAGAGCACATTCAAAAAGGAGGTTCATATAAAATGCACAAACACAGACAGACAGCACAGGCAGTACTCACACTGTGTGCCATGGCATTTCTTTTCTATGCTGCAAAAAAGGCAGACTGGCCCGGCAGCGTAACCATTCACGAGGAACATCTTAATATCAAAGGCATACCGCATGATTATGATTTCATGCTGATTGCTGATACACATATCAGCCTGTGTGATGACAGAGACCCGGAGCTGATCGAAAAAGCGGCTGCCCGCAAAGCAGCATTTGAACAGGAGAGCGGGAAAAAAGCTGTCCGTACGTTTCACAGCCTGATTACGGAATCCATTGAAAGCGGTACGGACCTTACGATATTTGCGGGCGATATTACAGATTCTGCGATGTATGCCTCCATTGATTTTGTACAGAATGAGATAGACCGCCTGGATAAGCCGTATCTTTATGTCACAGGCAACCACGATTTTGAATATGGCAGCGAATATTTCTCTAAAAAAGCATACCGGAAATATTTTCCGCGCCTTCAGCATCTGACGAAAACAGACAGGCAGTATACAGTCTATGAGACTGACGATTTTGTAGCTGCCGGAATCAATGATAAAAACAATCAGTTTGACAAAGAAGCAGTAGAAGCGCTGCTGCCTTATCTGAGAGGCACAAAGCCGGTCTTTCTGGTCATGCATGTTCCTCTTCAGCCTCAGTATGAGAATTCCGCTCTTGAGAGGCAGGCAGATGATGTCTGGGGACTGTCAGAAAACGGGAACTGCCGTGTCCTGCTCGGGGAAAGTGCATGCAGACCGAATAAAACGACGCAGAAACTGTTAGACGCCGTTTTTGCAAAGGACAGTCCGGTTGTGGCAGTATTTGCCGGACATCTCCATTTTTATAACCGAAGTATGCTGAATGATGTGTCAGAGCAGTTTGTAACCGGTGCAGGCTACTATGGAGATGCGGTCAGAATTCATATCAGTGCAGAAAAATAAGTCCGGACTGATGGAAAAAATAAATTTTGGTAAAATTGCAATGTTTTATTTACAAAATGGCAATAATCATGTACAATGATAACAATTGGAAATGCATCCGGATATTACATGTTAAAAATTGTCGATATCTGACGCATTTCGAAGACAGCAGAATTTGTGCATCTGCGCTATGCCGTAACATGCATCTTAGATGTACCTATTTTGCAAAAGCTTAATCAGAGATAGAAAAGGAGATAAAAAATGGGTAAAGAAATGATTGCTATGCTTCTTGCCGGTGGACAGGGCTCCCGCCTTTATGCGTTGACCCAGAAGCTGGCAAAACCTGCAGTACCATTTGGCGGTAAATACCGTATTATTGATTTTCCGCTGTCAAACTGCGTAAACTCGGGTATTGATACAGTAGGTATTCTGACACAGTATCAGCCGCTAATTTTAAATGAATATATCGGAAACGGACAGCCATGGGATTTAGACCGTCTGTATGGCGGAGTGCATGTACTTCCGCCGTATCAGCAGGCATCTGGATCTGACTGGTACAAAGGTACGGCAAATGCGATTTATCAGAATATTTCGTTTATAGACCGCTATGATCCGAAATATGTCATCATTCTTTCCGGAGATCAGATCTGCAAGCAGGACTATAGTGATTTCCTCCGCTTCCATAAAGAGAAGGGTGCGGAATTCAGCGTAGCTGTTATGGAGGTTCCGTGGGAGGAAGCATCCAGGTTCGGTCTTATGGTTGCAGATGAGAATGATAAGATTGTAGAATTCCAGGAAAAACCAAAGGAGCCGAAATCAAATCTGGCTTCTATGGGTATTTATATTTTCAACTGGGATATCCTTCGCAAATATCTGGTTGAAGATGAAGAAGATCCGAATTCTGAAAATGATTTTGGCAACAATATCATTCCGAATCTGTTAAGAGACCAGAGAAATATGTATGCTTATCATTTTGACGGATACTGGAAAGATGTCGGGACGATTTCTTCCTTATGGGAAGCAAATATGGAAGTGCTGGACCCTGAACACAGCGGTATTAACCTGTTTGATGAAAAATGGAAGATATACAGCCGTAACAGCGGCATGACCGGACATAAAATCAATTCCGGCGCAGTGGTAGAAAATTCCATGATCACAGACGGATGTAATATTTCCGGCAATGTAAAACATTCGATTTTATTTGCAGGTGTTAAGATTGAAGAAGGCGCAGAAGTAGAAGACGCAGTTATCATGGGCGGTACCATTATTAAATCCGGTGCAAAAGTAAAACACTGTATCGTAGCAGAAAATGTTGTGATTGGAAATAATGCTATCGTAGGGCAGATGCCGGATGGCACCGAGGCAGGCGTGGCAACCGTCGGCTCCGGAGTTTATGTAGGCGACAATGCCGTAATCGGACCAAATGCTATGGTCAGTGACAATGTAAAGGATGGTGATAAACAATGATAAATACCAATACTAATGCACTGGGCATTATTTTCCCAAATGTATATGATGAACTTGTATCCGAACTGACAAATGAAAGGCTGATGGCATCCATTCCGTTTGCAAGCCGTTACCGCATGATTGATTTCGTACTTTCAAGCATGGTAAACTGCGGTATTGACAATATTACAGTATTAGTACGGGAAAATTACTTCTCATTGCTGGATCATTTAGGCTCTGGCCGTGAATGGGATCTTACACGTAAAAACGGCGGTCTGAATATCTTTCCTCCATTTGCTCAGAAAAATATGGGCATTTACAGCGGCAAGGTCGGCTCTATTGCAAGTATTCTGGGATTTTTAAAGTCTCAGAAAGAAAAATATGTCATTATGGCAGACGCTAATATTGCATTTAATTTCGACTTTAAGGCATTATTAAAAGAACATATTGAAAGCGGTGCAGACGTAACTGTCGCTTACACGAAAGAAGAGCTTCCGGCGAGCATCCGCAAGTCTGATGACCTTCGCAAAGCAATGTACTATACATTCGACATTGAAGATAACCGCGTTCGGAAAATCCACATCAATTCACAGGAAACAGGTGTGCAGAATTTCTCCATGAATATTTATGTATTCGAACGGGAACAGCTTATTAAACTGGTCAACGAAGCATTTATCGGCGGCGGTGTATACTTAGAGCGTGACATTCTGCTTCCGAATATTAATGAGTTAACCATTAACGGTTATGAATATAAGGATTATGTAGCACGCATTACCGACCTGAAAGGCTATTTTGATGAAAATATGCGGCTTTTGGATGATGCAAATCTGTCTGCATTATTTGAGAAAAACTCGATTTATACAAAGATTCGTGACGATAACCCGACACGCTATGTAGACGGTGCATCTGCAAAGAATGTCATGGTAGCAGACGGCTGCGTCATTGAAGGCGAGATTGAAAACTGTATTTTATTCAGAGGTGTTAAAATCGGCAAAGGCGCTAAGGTGAAAAATGCAATCCTGATGCAGGATACGATTGTAGAGCCTGGCGTAAATGCAGAGTATGTCATCACTGATAAAAAAGTTACGATTACAGAAGGCAAGGAGCTGAAAGGTACAGATTCTTTCCCTGTTTTTGTAGCAAAAAGACAGGTAGTATAGCGGTTATTTAACCATAAAAGAGGGGGCTGTTTGAATGCAGCCCTCTTTTTGCAGTCTGAAGATCTATGAAAAATAAATGAAATGTAACAGTTCAGACCAGACTGTGCATTTACTGCCTGTACTGTAAGAAAGTGATCGTGTTACAAAGAAATGCCGTAGAACTTGTCAAAATTTTAACAGTTCTTGTATCTGCCGAAAATAAGGGTTATAATAAAAATACTTGTGCAATAAATTTCAATAAAGGAGAAAGGAACATGAATGTATTAGTTATTAACTGTGGCAGTTCATCATTAAAATACCAGGTCATTGATTCCGCCAGCGAAGGCGTGCTTGCAAAAGGGCTGTGTGAACGTATCGGTATTGACGGAAGGCTTGTCTACGAACCGGCAGGCGGGGAGAAAGAAATTACAGAGGCAGCTATGCCGACACATAAACAGGCTATTCAGATGGTGATAGATGCACTTACAAATGAAAAGACAGGCGTTATAAAGAGCCTGGATGAAATCGGTGCAGTCGGTCACAGGATTGTGCATGGCGGAGAGAAATTTGCGGCTTCTGCTATTATTACAGATGAAATGATACAGGCAGTTGAGGACTGTTCAGACCTTGCACCGCTTCATAACCCGGCAAATTTAATCGGCGTGCGCGCGTGCATGGAGCTGATGCCGGATACACCGATGGCAGGAGTATTTGATACGGCATTTCATCAGACGATGCCGCAGGAAGCATATCTGTATGGCGTTCCGTATGAATATTATGAAAAATATGCAGTCCGCAAATACGGATTCCACGGCACGAGCCACAGCTATGTATCCAGACGGGCAGCAGCACTTTTGAATCAGCCGTATGAGTCATTAAAAACGATTGTCTGTCATCTTGGCAACGGCGCTTCAGTCTGTGCAGTGAAAAACGGAAAGTCTGTCGATACTTCTATGGGCTTATCCCCGTTAGAAGGCCTTGTTATGGGAACACGTTCCGGCGATATTGACCCGTCTGCAGTGGAGTATATTGCCAAAAAAGAAGGGCTTGACATGGCAGGCGTTATGAATGTATTAAATAAAAAATCCGGTGTTATGGGACTGTCCGGTGTATCTTCCGATTTCCGTGATCTGGAAGAAGCAGAAAAGCAGGGAAATGAACGCGCGGCAGCAGCACAGCGTGTATTTAACTATCGTGTAATTAAATACATAGGTGCCTATGCGGCAGCTATGAACGGTGTGGACTGCATCTGCTTTACGGCAGGACTTGGCGAGAACAACGGCGTAACACGTAAACAGATCTGCGAAAATCTGGAATATCTGGGCATTCAGATTAACGATGAGGCAAACAGCAGACGCGGAGAAGAAATTGTGATATCAACTCCGGATTCCAAAGTAAAAGTGCTTGTAATTCCGACAAACGAGGAACTGGCAATTGCAAGGGAGACGGTTGCTCTTTTAAAATAATTTTTTGCGGCAGCCTGAGACAGGCTGCCGCGTATTTTACATGTGTGTTACCCGGACGCGGAATGGTGAAGCTGGTTATGGCAGAATATACGTGAGGCCTCCAGGCAGCGGTACGCGGTTAGAAAACGTGAGACTGCCAGGCAGCGGTACGCGGTTAGAAAACGTATGGCCTCCAGGCAGCGGTACACGGTTAGAAAACACTGCCAGACAGATATACTTGTGCCTATTGCGAAGTTACAATCAGAAGGAACAGCTTTTCCAACCGGCTGCCGGTGACAGCATAAACGTCAGGCTGCCGGGCTGTGGTGTATACCTGAAAAACGGTGCCTGCCAGGTTCATAAAATTCATCCAGTAACCAGCCGGGCGGAGAAACTTTTTCCTTTTTCTGTGAC
>CAJTVR010000137.1 GCA_910580075.1 uncultured Eubacterium sp.
AGTAAAGTTGTACATACCAATTTCCGACAATACACAGTTAAATTTACAGTCTCAACGCTGCCGGAATCATTCGTTCTATTTTCTCCCGAAACACTAAAATAAGCGTTCCAGACATATTTATGATAAAAATTAACGGCCCAAAAAATCCAGTCATTTATTGTATCCTCTCTGCTTTTTTCACTCAGACAGTTCAGCCGGTTCACCGTTGTGTCCGTATCGGATGGTTTAAAAAATCTTCATAAGAAATCTTCAGCCCGTCTTCAAGATCTATTTTATATTTCCATCCCATCTTCTCTGCCTTGCTGATATCCAGAAGCTTCCTGGGCGTTCCGTTTGGTTTTGTGATGTCCCATAGAATCTTCCCATGATAACCCGTAACCCGCGCTACAAGCTCTGCCAGATTTTTTATAGAAATTTCCTTTCCGGTTCCGGCATTTACGGTTTCGCAGCCGGAATAATGATTCATTAAAAAAACGCACAGGTCTGCCAGGTCATCTGCATATAAAAACTCACGCATCGGACTGCCGTCTCCCCAGCATGTAACTGATTCTGCTCCCCCGGCTTTCGCCTCATGGAATCTGCGTATCAGTCCCGGAATCACATGGCTGTTTTTGGGGTGGTAATTATCGTTTAATCCATACAGGTTTGTCGGCATGACAGATATAAAATCTGCTCCATACTGTTTATTCAGATATTCACAGTATTTAAGCCCGCTGATTTTAGCTAACGCATACGCTTCATTTGTCTTTTCAAGTTCTGAAGTCAATAGACAGTTTTCCTTCATTGGCTGTGGTGCGAAACGCGGATAAATACAGGAAGATCCCAGAAACTGCAGCTTCTTAACCCTGCATTTCCATGCTGCATGCACTACATTCATTTCCATCATCATATTCTCATACATAAAATCAGCAGGCGCATTTTGATTTGCCTCAATTCCTCCCACTTTTGCAGCTGCAAGAAATACATATTCGGGCTGTTCTTTTTCAAAAAACGCCTCTGTTTCAGCCTGGCGGCACAAATCCAGTTCCTGATGTGTCCTTGTAATGATGTTTGTATATCCAAGCCTGTTCAATTCACGGACAATCGCCGAACCTGCCATTCCCCTGTGTCCGGCAACATATATTTTCGCATCTTTTTCCATAATAACCCTCTTTTATTCGTACATAGATGATACAGCTCCTGCCGCTTTCTCACGTCTGGCCAGTTCCCTGTCATGATCCGCCATAAGCCTTATAAGCTGTTCATAGCTGGTTTTCTGCGGATTCCAGCCCAGCAGATCTCTGGCTTTTGACGGATCACCCCAAAGGTTTACCACGTCCGTAGGCCTGAACCACTGTGGATTCACGCAGACCAGCATTTTGCCTGTAACAGCATCATATCCTTTTTTATCCACACCGCTTCCCGTCCAGTTTAATTTTATGCCGTTAGCAGCAAACGCTTTATTTACAAAGTCACACACAGTATGCTGTACTCCTGTGGCTATTACAAAATCCTGCGGCTGATCGTTTTGAAGCATCAGCCACATACATTCCACATAATCTCTGGCATATCCCCAGTCCCGTTTTGCATCCATATTTCCCAGTTCCAGATGATCCTGTAACCCCTCCGCAATTCTTCCTGCAGCCAGGGTTATTTTTCTGGTTACAAAATTCTCTCCCCTACGTTCAGACTCATGATTAAATAAAATCCCATTACAGCAAAACATTCCATATGCCTCGCGGTATTCCTTTACAATCCAAAACCCATACTGTTTTGCAACCGCATATGGAGAATAAGGGTGAAACGGCGTTTCTTCATTCTGAGGGACTTCTTCAGCCCTGCCATATAATTCAGAAGTACTTGCCTGATAAATCCGGCATTTCTTTTCCATTCCAAGAATTTTTACAGCTTCAAGTATGCGCAGCACGCCAAGTGCAGCCACATCCCCGCAGTATTCCGGAGCTTCAAAGCTGACAGCCACATGGCTCTGCGCTCCAAGATTGTAAATCTCGTCCGGCCTGCACTCAGCTATAATCCTGACAACAGATGAAGAGTCTGTTAAATCTCCATAATGCAGTGTCACCTGATTTTCTCTAATCAGATGCTGAATCCTTTCTGTATTTGAAACAGAAGCTCTGCGCAAAACTCCATGTACTTCATATCCTTTTTCAATAAGAAATTCTGACAGATAAGACCCGTCCTGTCCTGTTATTCCTGTAATCAGTGCTTTCTTCATTCTCCGGCCTCCTAAATCATCCGTAAAACTTTTCCAGTATCGTTAATTCCTTTGTTGATATGATAGACCTTATCATATTTTCCTCCATTCATTGCAATCGCGACATTGACTCCGCTGTTTTCACAGCAAAGGAGCCCGTCACATAAAGAAAGCAGCAAAATCTGTACAAGATAGTCTTCTCCGCTCTGACGTTCTCCCACTGATTTCACTGCTGCCTCAGACATACACATAATTTTATTATCCGCACAGTCCGCTAATTTACAGTCATATATTAAAAGCCGTTCTCCGAACTTTTCTCTGAATTTTTCGACTACTGACGGATTTTCAACTGACAGATAGACCTGATCGTACCCCCCCCCGTCTTTTTTCATGATTTTTTCGGTATAAGCAATCATTTCTTCACAGGAAGCCTGAATACTGTGATCCTGAGGCAGGTTATACAAATAGTCTGTACTGCGGAACTTTACGCCAAGGACTCTTTTATTATCTTTAAAAATTTTCTTTCTCTATTCAGTTTTTCCTTCATTTCCTGATTCAAATGAATATATTTTCTGTAAACAGCCGACCATTTTTTTACAGTCTCAGGCCTGTAATTTATAATTTCAGCAAAAGATTCCTGTTCTTTTCGAATGTTTCTGTAATGATGCCCTGACAGTACAATTTTTCTGTTTGCATACGCTTCATCCGTTCCAATTCCTGAAACCGGCTGAAACCAGAAAGCCCATGCGTCTGTCTTTCCTATTTCCTCATCTTTAATGTAAGGCGACTTGTAATTCTTCATATCTACAACCGGAATATAGTTTTTCTTTGCACTCCAGTACGAAATCAGACACATAAAATACCCAATATCAGACATTAAACCGGTATCGCTGTATGGTGCCCGCAGTATCACATACGTTTTCCTATTTTTCCTGGCACGCATATGATAAATATATTCGTTCCATAAATAACGTCTTTCTTTATGAAAAAAATAGCAAAATATTCTGTAAGGCAGACCATACTGTCCGCCTAACATATCTAAGATCTTTTTCTTTCTCTCGTACATTCTGTCTCTTGCAGCGAATGGTTCTCACCGCCGCAGATAACCTCCATCCATTTTTTTACATAAGCATCTACAGAAAAACGGTCATGAAACTGTCTGCTGTTTAAAAAACAGCCGATCCTGTCCAGATAATTCTTATATTCTCTCTCCGTTATTCTGCTGGTAAAATCATATACTTCCTGTATGGAAGCAAATTTTCTTCTGTCAATAAAACAGTCTTGCGGTATATAATCTTCCACATTGCAGGCTCCCCAGTAAACAGGAATGCATCCTGAGAAAAAACAGTCAAAAATCTTTTCTGTGATGTACCCTTTTAGACTGCAGCTGTTTTCATAACAGATAGAAAACCTGTATTGTGAAAGAACTTTCAGTTTCTGGCCAGTCGTCCCTTTATAATTCCTGTATCCTTCTTTTTCCCATCCAAACCCATACAAATCAAACTCCAGATCTTTGTCTTCAAAAAATTCGATTACTCTGCGGCGTTCAGAATACAGTTCATACGGGTCATTGCTGGATTTATTTCCGCAAATCATAACAAACATCTTTTTGTCATCAAAAGATACATGATAACCGGCTTTTGGAAATGGCTGCGGATAACAAAATTTATGGTATTTTATATCTGACAGCATATCATCATTCCAGGTAAGTATTTTTCCAAATAAAGCATGATACTCCGGCTGATATGACCTTGGAGCAGCAGCGGGCGGCTCCATAATTACAAGTATTCGTTTTTCTTTCGGCAGATGAAATGCCACACGCAAAAGCCAGTCCTTTTTCCATCTTTTTCGTACAAGATAACGAATCAGATCCTTCCATGATTTCACAGTCAGCAGTGAATCTGGTATATCAGAGAAAACAGCAGCATCTATTTCCTTCAGATTATATTGATCAATGGTATGGTATTCATGCCCTGCTTTCTCTAGTTCCTGTTTTAAAGTAATGCCTGGCAGCAACAAGTTTTCGCCTATCTTACAGGTATCCGGTATGAAACACCTGTCATTTTCATATACTGCTCCATAGATACTGGTCCATGCGATTTTCATAATTTCTTATACATCCTTCCGCCTCTCCTGGTTCACTATAAAGCAGTGATCAGATTTCTTTCAATGCAGTCCACTCATCCGGATAATAATGCCCATTCAGATGATTGCTGTCCAGATCATGTTCTCCAACATAATAAAACGGGCATACCACTTTTTTTGAAGCTGAGGGATTTAAAAATGCTCCCCAGAATGAAAACGAGGAATTAGCGGTAATGTTATGGCTGCACAGTGTCATCAGATACATGTCTATGGAAGCACTTCTTTTTGGCATATAAATCACCGTATGCTTCTTCTCATCAAACAACCCCCCCCCAAATTTTCTGCACTCATTTATATTATCTGAGAAAACCAGAAAAATTGTCTTTTGATCATCAAACTCACCGATTGCCCGCCGGTAATAATCGAACGATACATTTAGTGATGAAAGCTGAAGATAATCCGTTCTGCGAAAGTGAATACTGACCGTCTCCTGCTCCTTAGGTATATGCAGTGACTTCCATATCTTTTTTCCATAATCCATGATGTCTTTCTTAAACTGAAATTCACGAAGTATTTCTGACTGATATTTACACCAGTCACGATACGTACCGAATCCGTCATGTATATCATAGCTGAAATGTTTCTTTAATTTTAAAAGTCTTTGATCGCAATGTACCCCATTGGTACATCCTCTCACAGTTTTAAAATTTTTATGGCTTTTTTGAACAAAAGTTAAAAAACACGAATCTAATCTGGTCAGTATCGCCGAATGATAAATCCGGTTCATTTCCAGCCTCCAGTTTTTCTTTTGAACATTTCCAAGATACCTGCCATATAAAAGCCCCGCAGTACTTAAGATGCGATTCTTTTTCTGCATTCTTTGTTCCGGCAGTTCAAACGCATCAAAAATTAAAAGGCCGCGTCTAAAGTGCCGCAGCTCCTCCCAGAATACGAGTTTCTGATTATTTTCTTTTGCAATATAGTACAGGCCTGCATATGTGTTCATTTGTGCGCCCAGCATATCGCCAAAAGCAATCCTTGAGTCTGTAATCATTTACCTTCTCCTATCCTGCCCCATCTTCATTTTCTTTTTTAAACCTGATTTTGCAATCCCACAGATATTTCTGATATAAACCCTTAATAAATCCATTTCATCACTCCGGTAAAAAACAGCCAGATTTACCGCATTTGGAATCATGATACATACAAGCATCTTTATGATAAAGCCGGCAGCCGTGTCATCCGAAAACTCTGCAGCATATACAGTAACTGCAGCTTCTATAGCGAATAGAATAAGATTACGAAACTGCCTCAGAATATAATCACGTTTCTTTTCAATAACATATTCTTTAAATACAACCGCTGCCCTCCCGAACCAGAATCCCAGCTGACTGACTGCTGTTCCAAGCATGACTCCTGCGATTCCTAAAGGCTTTACAAGGAAAAGTGAGATCATTATATTGGCCAGAGTCGCTGTTACCGTATATTTTCTATCAATATCATATCTTCCAAAGCAGTTTCTATAAAGCATAACACCCAGATATGCATAGGCCATATATACATTGATTGAGAAAAAAGAAACAAATAACATTCCCAGACAGTACTGTTTTCCAAATACAAGTGAAATAAAAGGATTAAACAGCACAAAATAAGAAATACCGGCAAAACTAGCAAGAAAAAAACTCATTAAATCAAACATCCTGAAAATCAGTATCCCTTCTTCTTTATCTGTGGAATAAATAAAATTTCCGATAGAAGCCTGTAGCGGATTCGTAATTCTGGTAATCAGCTGACTGACTTTGGATGAAACCAGCATATAATTAGAATAGATTCCAACGCTTTTTAATCCTAAAAATGCAGATATGATGATGTTATCTGTACCTCCGTAAACTGTACCGCATATTTTTATGATTACTCCGTTTTTTAAATCTTCCCATATACCAAGTTCCTGAATTTCCTGAAACGATGTCTTTTTTTTATGATCTACAAACTGAAATTCCCTGCCTGCTTTTAAGGCAATCAGACAATTTGCAATCATACTGAACACAATCGTCGTCAGCAGATATAAGATATAGCTTCTAAAAACTGTAATCACTAAAATCTTTACCATACTGGAACTCATCGAACACCAGAAATCTGTCTTTATATTTTCAGACTCTTTCTGGCTTGCGGAAAACAGTATTCTTTTATAAGCTAAAAAATAAGTACATAAGACAGAAGACAGCTGAAGCAGATAAACGATTCTAATGTAATTCCAGTCCAAAACTTCATCTGCAATCATAAACTGAAGAAACGGAATAAATGCAATTCCCAGAACCAGCACCGCCATGCCTGCCATTCTGTACAGACTTTTATATATGGCTGTCAGCCTGTTTATTTCTGCTTCATCCCCTTTGGAAAAAGCTGGAAAAAGCCTGTAATACACTACGGCATCTATCCCAAAATCAGCCAGTGCCAGAAGTGAAAATACATTTCCAAACAGACCCTCATACCCTAGAAATATCACATCGATACACTCTACAAAACATTTCCTCACCAGCAGGCCGAGTACTACAAGCAGTGCATATGAAATAACAGCATATGCTGTATTGCGCATCACATTTCTGGTACGCATGAAATCACTTTCCTTTCACCATTTCTGTAAGATTCAGCAACTGCTCTGATACCTTCTTCAAAAGAAATTTCAGGCTCAAATCCCAGCTCCTGCCATAAGTTACCAGTATCTGCCTGCAATCCGTATACGTCTGTTTCTTTTATATCGTTATATACACATATATTCCTGTCTTCCAGCACTTTTTCAAGAATCTGCATATATTCTTTTAAAGGTCTTGCCAGACCGTTTGCAATCCGGTAGCAGCTGGTCTTTTCAATGTCTCTGCCAAGAAGATAAAATATTCTGCCAGCATCTTTTTCATACAGATAATCCCACATCTGGTTTCCACTCGTTAAACAGGCTTTTTCACCTTTTAACCACTGGCTGATGACATAATCAATCAAAGTTCCCTCGTTATCATATCTGCCATAAACGCTGAATATCCTTCCCCATATATGAACCATGTGATATTTTTCGCAAAGTTTTCTGCTAAATATGCCTGATGCATATTTCGCTGCTCCATACGATGTTTCCGGTGCAAATCGTGTAACAGCACTGACCGGCCCGTCCACTCTTCCATACTCTGCCTGCGAGCCGGCTCCCACAAATTTTGTGCATCCGCACTCTGCTGCCAGCTTCACAGCGTCCAGAGTATACCGGATATTCTGTTCCTGAACAAACGGATGCTCACGCTCTTCTTTAGCCGTTCCCGCCCATGCAAAATGATAGAATACATCACAGCTGTCTGGTATCGTATTCACCGTTTCCAATGAATCCAGACTGCTCTCAACAATATGAAGCAGGCGGCTTTCCAAAAGTCTTGCACGCCGTTTGGTATTCTTTCTGATTACTGCATACACTTCTACGCCATTTTGCACTGCTTCTTCAATCAGTGCAGCTCCGATCATGCTTGTAGCGCCAGTCACAATTATTTTTTTCAAGCAGGCTGCCACCTTTCTACAATCTTATTTTTTCTTTATCTTTTCTTTATCTTTTTCTGCTCAGTGCATACATCATAGCATTTTCCAGGCCCTGTACATCATACCCATACTTATGGTATAAATAAGGTGCATGAGCCATTGCATCAAAGCGGTCCGGGATTCCTGCATTTATGAACACAGCAGATATGCCATGAGCTGCTATAATATTTGCGGCATACTGGCCCAGTCTGCTATCTTCCACAAATTTTTTGCGTGATGGGTTTCCCTCAACCCTAAAAATCTTTCTGTTTTTAACATCGTAAATGACTGACCATACGGTATCTGCTCCTTTGTTTCTTTCGTATTGACACATAAATCCATGTTTACCCGATAAAATATCTCCTGCCAATTCAGCAGAAAAATGATTTTGATTTTTCCTTAGCGCATTATAGGCAACCGAGTATCTTTCATCTGAACGCCAGTTATCTATGGCATGATTATTGTATTCCATCATTTTTTGAGAAACAAAACCATTTGTAGCTACAACAAAATCGTTATTTCCTGTCGGCTCTATTACTTCAATATGATTGCAATTACATTCTATAACAGCAAAATTCCCAATACTATCCATGACGGTTAACGTCTGCTGTGATGCAATAGGTATCATATGCAGACTTTCAATAACTTCATCAGTAGTTTTACATTTTTCCAATAAATATCGTACCAACAAGCCTGAATTAAATCCTGCCTTTATAATTTGGGGATAGATAAACGTAAGACCAACAGCTAAACCATATTCATTTATTCCGTCCTCCATTTCTATAAATGCAGTGGTATTTCCATTAAAACCATACACTCCGTTTAATTTGTATAAGCAATTCATGTATAGTTTTTCCAACGCAACAAGAAAATCGCTGTTCCTGCCAAAGATAAGATTATCATTATCTTTAAACGCAAAACAGGTACAATGATTATTAAATTCAAAACAATACATGCTCAATAGAAACGTATAATAATCTTCGTACCTGCCTTTTTGCCCATCTGCTAATCCCCTAATTTCATCTAATACTTCGGGATAGTATCTTTCGTAGACAGGCAGACATTCCCTCGCAAATGTTTTACGTTCCTCTGTTACCTTTAATGTTGGTGCTTGGTTTATATGTTTCCCATTTTTATGCAACATATTTCCCCAATTATAGCCTGTTTCATAATGACTTTTTTTAAATCTTCCATGATACATTTTCTTTGTTCCTCCTACTATTTTTTGAGTAGGCGCCCGCTCTGATTAAATGCTAACAGAATAAAAAATTTAAGTCAATGAAATAAAATTACTTATTCCTTTATTCTTTGCAATCATCATCTGCCTTGCCCGTTCCCTCTGCTCGGTGCTGACTGTCCTCGGCTTTCGGTAACTGACGAGTGACTTCGGAAAGGAATAGGTCTTAAATACCTCGTCCTGCCCTGTCAGCTTGTATGTGTCGGGATAATCGGCAACAAGTGTGTCAAGTTTCCGCATGACTGCCTTATCTCTTGTGTAGAGGGTGGCGGTCTGTTCTCCTGCATTATAATTGAGAATACTTTCCTGCTCATATCGTGATAGTTTCATAAACCCATATCCCCCTTCAATGTCGTCAACTTAAGCCGAAAATCCGCTAACTATAAATTTACGCGTATGAA
>CAJTVR010000138.1 GCA_910580075.1 uncultured Eubacterium sp.
TGCGGACAAACGGTTTTCAAGACCGCCTCGTTATGACCACTTCGATACCTCTCCGTACGATCCGGCTCAACCGGAACATAAAGGATATTAACATCTTTTCTTAATTATGTCAATACTTATTTTCAAATTTTTTATTTTTCTTTCCCAGATGGATAACAGTCCGGATAATCCATGAAACTCTTACGCATCCAGCCGCTAGAAACAGCTTCACAGGGGGCCGGACCTGCAGCACTGCATTTTCATACTGCCAGCACGGTAAACGTACAGCCCTGCCCGGACCGTTACGAATACGGCTCCAGCCGTCCTGCAAATGCCTCCGCGCTATCCATATCTTCCGGCGTAGTTACCTTAATATTCCGATAACTCCCCTGAACAATCTTTACTGCTTTATGAATTCCCAGTTCCAGCACCATCGCATCATCTGTTATATTCTGAATCTGCTGCTCCAGCACTTTTTCATATGCGCTGCGGATCATAGAATACTGGAATGTCTGAGGTGTCTGCATCATCCATACACGGTCACGCTGTGGAGTCTCTACAGCTGTAAGCTCATCATCCGCCAGTCTGACCGTATCTTTTGCCGGCACTGCTGCTATCCCTGAACCATACTGCACTGCTGCCTCAATCGTACGGTTTATAATTTCCTGAGTAACAAACGGCCTTGCCCCGTCATGAATCAGCACAATATCGCAGTCTGCTGCACGCAGCCCCTCATATACCGATAAATAGCGTTCCCTGCCGCCGGGTATAATTTTGCATACTTTTTGAAACTGATATTTTTCGACTATCTCTCTGCGGCAGTAGCCGGTTTCGTCCTGTCCGGCCACCAGTATAATCTCATCCACACAGCTATGCTCAAAAGCCCGCAGAGCATAATATACAAGCGGAAACCCGTTTAATTCCATATACTGTTTCTGAACACTGCTGTTCATGCGGCTTCCTTTTCCCGCTGCAAGCACAATCGCTGTACACTTCATCATTAAGCCCTGTCTTTCTAGTATTTATATTTCCAAACATCCGACTTTATATTTGTCTTTTCATTTCCCGGTTTTTCAAAAGCAGTCCTGTCCAAAGCCGGGTTTCCGCTGCTACGCCCGCTCTCCCAGTTTCAGGTTCGGCACTGCATTCAGAGTCCAGCCGTCTCTTCTGCCGGCTTGATATTCATAATAAGCAGCTGTTCCAATCATAGCCGCATTATCGGTACACAGAACCGGAGACGGGTAAAAGAAACGTATGCCGCGCTCCGCACATGCCTGTTCCATGCTGCTTCGCAGTACACCATTGGATGCGACTCCTCCTGCAATTGCAAATTTTTCTGTATGATACTGTTCTGCCGCGCGCATAGCATTATCCACCAAAACATCTATAACAGCTCTCTGAAAAGAAGCTGCAACATCTTCCTGAACGATCGGAATCTGTTTCATTCTGCATCCATTCAGATAATTAAGTACTGCCGATTTCAGTCCGCTGAATGAGAAATCATAATCACTGCCAGTCACTTTAGCCCTCGGAAAATGAATAGCATCGGGATTTCCCATACGGGATGCCTTTTCGATTTTCGGTCCGCCGGGATATCCCAGGCCAATCGCCCGTGCTGCCTTGTCAAATGCCTCTCCTGCCGCATCGTCCCTCGTCCTTCCAGCCACCTCATACACGCCATAATCCAGCACCTTTACCAGATGCGTATGTCCGCCGGATACAACCAGGCACAGAAAAGGCGGTTCCAGCTCTTTATTTTCTATATAATTTGCGCTGATATGCCCTTCTATATGATGCACGCCGATTAACGGCATTTTCTTTGCATAAGCAATTGCTTTTGCCTGTGCCACGCCTACTAACAATGCTCCTACCAGGCCTGGCCCGTATGTAACTGCAATGGCATCCATATCATCCAGAACCATGCCAGCTGTCTCCAGTGCCTGCTCAATGACCTGGTTTATTCTCTCAATATGTTTGCGGGATGCAATTTCCGGCACTACACCTCCGTATAATGTATGGATATCAATCTGGGAAGAAATAATATTTGACCTGACATCTCTTCCATTTACAACAACTGCCGCGGCTGTCTCGTCACAGGAACTTTCAATTGCCAGTATTTTTATTTCCTGATTACTGTCCAATGTGCCGATCCTCCTAATCATTATTTATACTGCTTTCTTATAATTAATTATGAAATTATGAATTATGATAAGATACTGCCTTGTCTGCACTTAAGTTTCTCCAAAAGTGTCTGTTATATTATCTGCTTAAGATTCTTCCGGAGCACTTGTTATATGATAAGCTACAATTTTCCAGTTTTTATCTTTATCCTGACGCAGCAGATATTCCTGATATGTTCTGAAAAAACTGCCCTCTCCTTCTTTCATAAAATAAGCAGCCCGGACATAGGCACATTTTTTGCCTTCGATTTCTTTATAGCGCACTTCATCCGAATTGCAGACACTCGTCTGAAGTATTTTCCTGGATTCCTTATCATAAGAAGCAACCTCTGCAATCAGCTGGTTTTTATATGTATCGTCAGGATTATTTTCTAACAGTTCTTCATCCATAAGCTTTCTTGCCTGCCCGGTCAGTTTCTCGAACTGGTCAGAATCATAATCCCCGCCGTACATGCATTCGATAATACGGTTATAAAATTTTACCACTTCTCTCGGTGTCGGCGGATAGGACTGGTCCAGCTGCCTGGATAAAACCTGGTCCAGCTGGGTAACCTCTACATCGTCTGCAGCCTTCGTCTCACGATGCGTCATATAGTAATAACATCCGACAATCATCGCTATTACAACCGCCGCCGCAATACCTGTTTTAATATATTTCTTCATAAGCCCCCTCCTCTCGCAGCAGTCCGGATACCCTCTTGTTACATCAGATCTTCTTCAAATTTCATCACAGCCGTTTTACCATCTTTTCCAAGATGTGCATTCGGGAAAATTTCCCGCACTTTCGGCATATAATCTTCCGCCCGTACAAGCGACGGCGAAAAATGTGTCAGCCACAGTTCCCCTGCCCCGGCTTCTTTCGCTGTCCGGGCCGCTTCATAAAAAGTCATATGTTTATACTGTCTTGCCTTTGCCAGCTTTTCTTTTTCTGCATACATCCCTTCGCAGATAAGAAGATCCGACTGGCTGGCATTTTTTACCAGTAATTCTGCAGGTCGTGTGTCTGTGCAGTAAGTCAGCTTAATGCCTTTTCGCGGCGGCCCCATAACCATATCCGGTGTAAAGGTCCTGCCCTCATATTCAACCGTCATCCCTTTCTGCAGAATGCCCCAGTAGTTTTTCGGAATCTGATACAACAGGGCCTGGTCTGCCTGAAAACGCCCCTGCCGTTCTATTTCTATTGTATAACCATAACACAAAACGTTGTGTCTGACCATAAACGCGGTAATCTTATAGCCGTGCAGGCGGAAAACCTGCTCCGGCTCTGTAATTTCAATACAACGAACCTCAAACGGCAGCTCAGGTGCAATCACCCGCAGTGCCGTTACAACCCTCTTAAGTCCTTTCGGGCCTATCAGCGTCACCGGTTCCGTACGCTCTGCATTCCCCATAGTCAGCAGCATGCCTGGCAGGCCGCTGATATGGTCTGCATGATAATGAGTAAAACATATAATATCTATCGGATGAAAACTCCACCCGGCTTTTTTCACAGCAATCTGCGTGCCTTCTCCGCAGTCTGTCAAAAGGCTGCTCCCATTATATCTTAACATCAGAGAAGTCAGATAACGGTAAGGCAGCGGCATCATCCCCGCGGTTCCAAGCAGACAAACATCTAACATTTTAACACCTTCATTTCTTAAAAAACAATTTTATAACAGCTCCCGTTCCTCCATTTCGCCAGGTGCCAGTGCAAAAGTCTTAACCCACTCATCAAAGCAGGATTCACATATATGCATTTTGTGGCGGATTCCGTCTTTTTCCGAAAAATATCCCCAGCTCTTTTCAATAAAGACAAAATCTTCCAGCGCAATCTGTGTATTTTCTTTCATCTGGATTTGTTTTCCACAGCAATTACAATATATTTTCATCTTTTACCTCCCATAGCTGGCGGCACAGTGTGCCCTGTAGTCTGCCGGTCTTATCTATAGTATAATCGAACAGCCGGAAGGAAGATAGCGGGAATGTATGGCTTTTTATCTAATTTTGACTAACCGCATATATAAGATCAGCCTATACTATTATAATCGGCAGAATCGTACACCATCACCAGTGCATCATCGTCCGGAGCAGTATAATAATTTTTACGCATTCCAATCTGCCGGAAACCAGACTTCAGATATAGTTTTATAGCCGGGTCATTCCGGCTGCGGACTTCCAGAAAAATACGTTCTGCACCTTTTTCACGGGCTTTCGCCATAGTTTCCTGAAGAAGCATTTCAGCTATTTTATGCCGGCGGTACGCTGCTGCCACTGCAACATTTGTAATCTCGCCCTCATCTGCTGCAAGATAAATACCACAGTATCCAGCTACCTCTTCACCGGCGGCTGCAATATAAAATATGACATTTTCCATTGGAAGTGTATCCTCAAAGGCCTGTTCAGACCACGGAACCGAAAACGATTCCTGCTCAATCCGTGCAACCTCCGGAATGTGCATTTTGTCCATATTAATTATTTTTAAATTCAATTTATTATTTTTTATTGTGCTCAGCCTCCATCCGTTCCCTCTCTGCCTGGGACATACGCAGATATTCCGGGCGGTGGCCAGCCGCAGTCTGTATTTTACCTGCACGGTAATATTCCATAGCCAGGACTGCAACAGATGCAGCCCGCTGTTTATTCAGATGTGCCGGTGCAAATGTATATGGCACACTGCAGTGTTCTCTGATATAAGGAGCAGATACCGCAGCTCCGTCTCCTAAAAATGTAACTGCCCGTTCCTGTCTATTCACCTGCGCTACTATTTCATCTATCCCGACAGCACACTGATTCATTACCGTATGCATCTGATAGCCTTCAAATTCATACAGTCCGGTATAGACCTGATTTCTTCTGGCATCCATAAGCGGACAGACTAGTACACCGCTGCCGGCAAGGTTGTATGCAAGCCCGTCCACCGTCGGAATCTGTATCAGCGGCTTATCCAGAGCCATTCCAAGCCCTTTTGCCGTAGCTGACCCGATACGCAGCCCGGTAAAAGAACCAGGCCCGCCTGCAACTGCCACTGCATCAATCGTAGAAAGATCCAGTTCCAGCATGCGTACAACCTCATCAATCATGGGAAGAAGCGTCTGCGAATGCGTTTTTTTGTGGTTAATCGTATACTCTCCCAAAAGTGTGTCATCTTCTGCGACAGCAGCGCTGGCAACAATGCCAGAACTGTCAATAGCCAGTATTTTCATATTATTCTCCACTCCCATGTTTCGTAAAATGCGGACCGGTTACACCTTTGTCCTGTTTTACCGTCTCAACGGTAATACGGCGGTAATCAAAACCTTTTTCCAGGTCTTTTTCAATTGTAATTTTCTGATATTCGCCTGGCATCAGCTCTGCAATCAGTTCAGCCCACTCTACCATTGTAAAACCATCGCCGTAAAAATAATCCTCATAACCGATTTCTTCCATTTCTTCAGGATCCGAAATCCGGCAGACATCGAAATGATAAAAAGGCATCCGCCCGCCTTCATATACCTGTACAATTGTAAAAGTCGGACTGCAGACCGGCTCTGTAATACCCAGCCCTTCGGCAATTCCCTGTGCAAACACCGTCTTGCCGGCTCCCAGCTCCCCGTTAAGTGCACAGATATCTCCCGGTTTCAGTTTTCTGGCAGTTTCACGGCCCAGTCTGGCCGTTTCTTTTGCAGAATATGTCTCATATACCATCTGCGCATTCCTTTCCCGTTTCTATATTTTTTCTCTCATTTCATCTTGAATCTGTATTTTTCCAGATGCTTCTGAGCAATGTTTTTGATCTCATCATATTCCTTTTGCACCTGTGCTCTTGGAATAATAAACGCATTGCGCGGATTGATGCAGATTAAAATATTATGTTTTGTTGCAACAACACGGTACACCTGGCTCCATTCCAGCCGGGAACTCATCTCTCCCTGAGAAGTCGTAACACCGGTATCATCAATCACATAATGCAGCACATTTTTCAAAACCGGAGAACCGTTCACCTGCTGCTTCGAGCGAAGATAAAGAGAGACCGGTGTATAAACCAGCAGCAGAATGCCCATCGCTATATACAGCACCGTCCGTGACGGCTCTGTCTGCCCCCATGTCTTCCCAGCCGCAGCAAAAGCCAGAATAGAGGCCAGAATCGCCAGATACCCGCTGGCTGTCGTATACGTATGATAAAGATTATAACGGTACATGTCTGCTGTATGAAGCTGTACGTCAAATTCTGTTTTCATATAATTCCTTTCTGTCTGTACTTTCTTCTGAAGCTGTCTCTGTCCAGAACCAGGATGCTTTTCTTCTAAATGAACTGGCACTTTTTCTGCTGCTATACCTCTCCAGACCGGGATGCTTTCCTTCTGAATGAACCGGCACTTCTGCTGCTATACCTCTCCAGGACCGGAATGCTATAAGCCTGTCTGTACATCTTTGTCATTAAGGCACTCTGTTTCAAGCCGTCCTGTTAAATCCAGATAAAAGTTTGCCATCGTCTGCCTGATATAAGGACTGATCCACAAACTTCCTATTCCGGCCGAAAGAAATCCCAGAACCTGCCATCCGGCAAAACTCAGCTGCAGAATAAAAAACCGCAGCTTATTCCCCTTCATCAGCCTGCAGGATGTCCGAAAGCCATCTATGACCGACATATCCGGATGATCGATATACAGCGGAAAAACCAGGCCAAACATATAGACCAGGTAAATCTCTGCCGATACAGCCGCTGCCGATACAAGCGCTGCCAGTACATATCCTGCAGCGGACCTGATACCAATCAGAAAATATATACATACCGCCCCCGCTGCTGCCGGAATCAGCAGAATCCCATAAAACAGCAGCACAGCCAGTATAAACCTGTCCGGACGGCTTCGAAATGTCCAGAACAGATCCAGATACGTATACGGCTGGTTTTGCGCCCGCAGCAGATGCATCCTGATCAGACCAGCCTTCAGCAGCTGTTCCAGTACATTAATAATAACCGCGGCTGTCAGAAACGTAACCAATACGGCATCCAGCCTTACCCTGACCCCTGCTGAAAACGGTGTCAGCAGCAGCATGGGCAAAAATGCCGTCAGCAGCATCCCTACAATAAGAATTGTATAATTTCCATTTAAAAATTCGCGGGCGAGTCTCTTCAGCTCGCCCGATGTTCGCTTTTCCATAAAAGATACTCCTGCTGCCCGTTAAGCCACATAATCGATGTTTGCGCCTGTAAAGCGGATTGCATCCTGTGCCTTTTTATCCTTCTGGTATGGATTCGATTCATTTGGATAGGAAATCGACGTATTGGTAGTTCCTCCGGCAACATATGTTGTGCCGCATTCAGGGCAGACTGCGGTATGGAGAGATACACTGCATGATACAACTTCCCCGTTTTTTTCAGCTGCTTTCTGATATGCATTCGCTACATGCTGCTTCTCATGCGCCATAACCGTCGACGCAGATGCCTGAGGTGCAATATGCCCCGGTGCTTTAAATGATACATCCGCTTCGTTTGATCCATCCTGATATTTACGCTCTTTGCAGGTCTGGCAGTCAGCCGGCGAAGATTTCCGCGCCCCTTTTGCTTTGTGTTCATCGTCAATTCCTTTTCCCTGCTCCGCTGCACCAGACGCTGTACCGCGCAAATCTGTCCGTCCCGAAACAGCTGCGGCATCCCGATATCCAGCGCCTGCCGCCGTACCAGCCACAGCCTTCGAACCTGCACCCGCTGCTGAGGCGGATGCAAATGTGTATGGATTATAAAATCCCGAAACTCCTCCAATTGTCATAAAACTACCTCCTATCCGCCTGAAACGGCGTAAGATTTTTTAACAAAAAACTTTTTACTGCATGCATCTGCCAGCAGACTATAGTATAATAAGAATCATCATGCTACTATGAATGCGTATATTATAACACACTATCATCAGGAAAAGATAATAAATCATGAAAAAAAATTATTTAAAAGGCAGTCCAAAATTAAAATTCAGACATCCTGTTACTATAGAAGATTACTTCTTCCTTACCGGCTGTATACTGGCAGCTCTCCTGACTGCTGCCGCGGCTGTTTCCGTTTTCATGCCCGGCCTGTGGCAGAATCTGCAGCTGCCTCCGTGCCTGTTCCATCTGATTACCGGGTATTACTGCCCTGGATGCGGCGGTACAAGGGCAGTCAGAGCTCTTTTAAAAGGACGGCTGCTCCTGTCTGCATATTATCACCCATTCGTGCCTTATACTGCAGCTTTATATCTGTATTTTATGATTACACAGATCATAGAACGCGTCAGCCGCGGAAAATTTACCATCGGCATGCATTACCACAGCCGCTATCTGTGGATCGCTCTCGCAGTTATTACGGGCAGCTTTCTATTGAAAAATATTCTGCACCATTTTTATGGTTTTGTACTGTAATTACAGCGATGAATTACTATAGGTCTGCACCAGGTCCATATATGCTTTCCAAAAAGCTTCAAAACTTCCATACTGCGCAATCAGCATTACAAAAGATCCTGCCAGCAGCAGGACTGACATTACAGCCGAAACAGCACTGACGCACAGCGCAGCCTTTGCATTTTTAGACATCGTACGTTCTCCGCCTTTTGAAAGCAGTGCAAATATAATACCAAGAATCCCGCACAGAAACGCTGAGTAAAAACAGCATACGGTAGAAGCTGCAATGACACTCAGCACAATAGCCGCTGTTGTCATAGGCAGGGAACGCTTATCCGGCGGCATCTGTCTGTTTGGTTCCATATAATTCTGTTCCTCCTTTTATCCCTTGCCAGCCTGGCAGTTCATACACTGAAATCTGGCACGCTCTTTACATTATATACCAAAAGCTGTGTTTCCTCAATCTGTTTCTTTATTTTTGAATATGGAAATCGTTTCCGGTAAGCAGATTTCGGACAGCATATAAGATATCCGAACGCCAGGCAGAGAAATGTTTTCCTTTTTCTGGCAGACTCATCATTCAGTCTGCCTTGAAGAGATTTTTCCTTTTTGCAGCAAACACATAAATTCATCCAGTAACAGCCAGGCGGAGAAACTTTTTCCTGGTGTGGGATTGCATGGGGCTAAACGGGGGAGGCTGCCCGGATGCCGGGCGGAGAAACTTTTTCCTTTTTCTGTGACTCCGGAGAACAGTTAGAAATT
>CAJTVR010000139.1 GCA_910580075.1 uncultured Eubacterium sp.
CTGTTTTTCACAAAAAGTCACATGGACTCTATCAGGGGTTCTGAATAGTTACAATACTTCTATATAAGATACCTCTATCCGTTTCATTTGACTTGTTCAAAAAAATTCAGGAATTTATCTTTTTGCTTTTTCAGACAGATACAATAATAAGACTGTTTTGCATCTGTGTCACAGATTGTTACAGGGATTTTACCATGGGGAGCTTAAATGCAGCGCGATATCTGTGATAAATTTATACTGCGCATCGTATTGATCTGCCGTACTTTGTTGAAGTATATGCTCCACGCCGCCTTGTATATTGCCGTTGCCTATTGGATAGCTTTCCTTTCGTGACTGCAGATCTTTGAGGCGTGGAGTATAAGATTATGGGCTATACTGCATGGGGATGTATATGTATTAGTGGGAGTTTTCTTCTGTGGGACTTGAGAAACGGTATGGATTTGTTTATGTAAATCGAAACGATGACAGGATTGATGCAGCGGCAAAAAAAGAAATCTTTTTACTGGAATCAGAATGTGAGCCTGGCAAATGGAGAATACCTGGACGGGTGAAAGGAAAACTCCAGATAAAGTAAAAAACAGGGAGCCGTTAACGGCTCTCTGTTTCATCATGAACCGGGTGCTAAGAGGAGGATTTCCAGCATAGCTTGCGAGCATCCGGTGCGCGGGCAGAGAAATATAAACCTTCTACTGCCCGCGTATTATATTTAAGAAGGAGCTAAATGATAATGAGTTATGGAAAGAGTGATGTGAAACCTGTGCATATGGCACAGGACAAATTATTTTATCGGTTTCCAAGTACCGTACCGGAAACATATGCTGTGACATCGGAGTCATTTCTTGAAAATAATCCGGCGTCTACGACTGCATTTCTGGCGCATCCTCTGATGAAGGCAAGTGATTCTTCATACTGGGAAACGCTCATGGAAGCGGATTGTGAAATCGGATAAATGGTCTTTCCGGACCAGTCATACCGTTCCAGAAAGGTTCCGACAACCATCGGTGCAGTATGCCACCAGATTGGATAACAGAGTACGATCTTATTATAATCGGATACGGATGAAAGCGGATTTTTTAATGGCGGCCTTGCGTTTGCATCGGCTTCGTCTTTTGCTTCTCCATACGCAACCGTATTATAATCTGTGCTGTAAGGCGTTTCACGTTCAATCCGGTAAAGCTCCCCGCCTGTCTGGGCGGCAACAGCTTCTGCCTGCTTCTGGCTTGTTCCGCTCCAGGAAAAATAAGCGACCAGGATTTTATTTGAAGCTGCTGTGCCAGAGCCGGAATTATTTCCGGTGTTATTGCTGGAGCTGGAATTATTCCCTGTGTTATTATTGGAGCCGGAGTTACTGCCTGCACTGGCATTGCTGCCGGAATTGGCGTCTGTGCTGACATTGCCCTGTATCCAGTTTTCCACATGGTCTGCGATCACATCATTGTTCAGATCCTGGAACAGAAAATGGTCGTTTCCGGTAATTCCGATTTTCGGAAGGTCGATGACCGTGCTGTTTCCGCCTCCTGCGTTGTAATTTTCGGAAAAGCTGTAGCATGCCTGGCGCATCATCTGCCACATCCCGGTTGCCTGGATCGCAGGATCGCCGTTGTCAATATAATCTCCGAAGTAAAAAGTAACCGGGATCTTCTGCGCGAGTACTGCCTGGAAGTCTTCGCTCTGTGCATCTGGCGCTCCGCCCGGTTCAATGGCTATGATGGCTGCGATATGCTGTGTGTATTTCGCTGCTGTCCAGCCTGGGCCGCCGCCCTGTGAATGGGTCACTAAAATGGAATTTTTCCCAGTCCTGCTGTAAGCCTCGTCGATCGCTGCGGCAACCGCTTTTGCCACTGTTTCATTGTCAAAATCGCTGCCCATGTCGGAGGACATCCCGGTATCAGGGGTCATCTGACGGAAAAACTGGTCAACGGCCTGGTCAGAGTTCGGGAACTGTGAACCTTCATTCGGGTTTGATTTTCCGTTTTCCCATTTTCCAATACGGAACTGTGTATACCATCTTTGTTCCAGAGGCTTTGTGCTGATAGTTCCGCTGACAGTAGATGATCCGGCTTCCCCGCGCCTTGGCTGGTCGATCAGGAATACGCTGTGGCCTTTTTTCAGAAACAGGTCTGACCAGCCTTCCCTGCCGTCCGGCGTTGTCATCCATCCCATGCGGGACTGGCCGTATCCATGCAGGAATACCATAGGAAGCCCGGTTTCATTTTCCGGTATCTGATAGAGGACGTTCGCGTGATCTGCGTGCAGTGTCTGTCCGGCTCCAGTTTCTTCCCACTGGTCTGCCGGGTCAAAGGTTCCGTCTGCAGTGATGATGGTCCCGCCCGCGGAAAAAATCCCCTGTTCCTTAATATGCAGGGAACTGTCAGGGTTTCCAGAGCCTGGCGTGTCTGTATCCGGGGTTTTTGAAGCTTCCGGCCGGACATAAATAGTTACCCATGTAGTTTTTCTCTGGTACCTTTTTGACGAGACCGTTACGGTAATATTTGCGGCGCCTGCTTTTCGTGCAGTGACCACGCCTTTTTTGGAAACTGACGCTACCGCGCTGTTACTGGATTTGAATACTGCGTTTTTTCCTGCTGCAGACGGCTTCGCAGTGACTTTTACAGATGCTTTTTCATTTACATCCATGGAATAAGTCTTCTTTGTCACGTTTCTGCTTCCAACAGAAAGCTTTAATGAACTTACGGCTGTCCTGGCCGCCGCAGATGCCGCCACGCTGTTTCCTGCAATACCCAGGATACAGATACACAGCGCCAGAAGCAGCGCCATCCATTTTTTGGTACAGGTTTGTTTTCCTGTCATTTGTGTTTCCTCCCATCTACATAGTATTGAAAGCGTATTTGAAATGGCCTTCTGTACGATGTATAAATAATAAGCTGTCTTCCAGAATGTATACTCACAATCACGAAACTTTGCCGGTCTGTCAGGCTCACGAGTGCTTAAATGCTGTGTCTGATGGTAAAGTTTATCGCTCGTAAGTATAACAGAAGCTGGTATTCAAACACGCCTTCTTTATTATCTTAAATGATGCCGGAAAAAAAGTACAATATCAAATGCGCATTGTGCTATACTTACTGCGTATACTGAACGGGACATGGATTTTTTCAGCTGCGAAACGGAGGAAATAATATGATTGAAATTTATTTGCTGGAGCATCTGCAGGCGTTTTATGAATATGGCACATTATCCGAGGCGGCGCGTTATTTGAAGATTGCCCAGCCGTCCCTTTCCAGATCCATGAAAAAACTGGAGGAGCTTCTTGGCGTGGAATTATTTGAGAGGCGGAAAAACCGTATTTTGCTGAATGATACTGGAAAACTGGCGGCGGAATATGCGCAGCGCATTCTTGAAACAGAGAAGGAAATGGAACGCCAGATCCGGCTGTTTGACAGAAGTTTACATACAATAACAGTCGGAAGCTGCTGCCCCGGCCCGCTGCTTGAGTTTTTGCCCGGGGTGATGGGCAGGTTTCCCGGTATGGCTGTTTCCTCTGAGGCTGATACATGTGAGCGGCTGGTTACAGGGTTGAAAAGCCATAAATATAATATTGTGATCCTGCCGCAGCCGCTTGCCATGGATGGGATTTTCTGCCGCAGGTACCGGGAGGAGCAGCTTTTTGTTTCAGTCCTGCCTGACCATCCGGCTGCATCCTGTAAGGAAGTTTCCTTTGCGGAAATGAACGGGCAGAATTTTATCATGTATGCACATGTCGGATTTTGGGAAAGGATTGTCCGGGAAAAAATGCCGGAGAGCAGGTTTTTTTTGCAGGAAGACATAGACGCGGTCGGCGAGCTTGGGAAATTTTCTAAACTTCCGCATTTTTCAAGCGATATTACCATACAGGCCATGCCGTCGCGGAGAAACGGGCGCGTACATGTGCCGTTTTCTGACCCGGAAAGCCATGTGTGCTATTATCTGGCCTGTCTGGAACAAAACCGGGAAACGTTCGAAAAAATATTTGCGCCGTTATGAGAAACTTGTATTTATTCATTTCTCCATATATAATAACGGTATATGAACGGGCGGAAAAACAAGGGAGGAAATGTTCCATGTATAATCCACAATTAGACACATTTATCCGTGTAGCGGATGCAGGGAGTTTTAATAAAGCAGCAGAAGCATCTTATATTACACCGACGGCTGTGATTAAGCAGATGAATCTTTTAGAGGATTCACTGGGGATAAAATTATTTGAACGGACGCACAGGGGGCTGACTTTAACAAAGGCCGGGAAATCGTTCTATCAGGATACAAAATATATTATCCAGTACTGCCGTGATTCCATTACAAGGGCCAAAAACGCCATGCAGGACAATGTGAGCGTGATCCGGATCGGCAGTTCCCCTATGACGCCGGCCCAGCTCTTAATGCAGCTTTGGCCAAAGATACAGGAATACTGCCCGGAGCTGAAATTCCAGATTGTTCCGTTTGAGAATACGCCGGAAAATGCCAGGGAAATACTTGCGAACCTTGGTAAAAATATAGATGTGGTTGCCGGGATTTTTGATGAAACCATGCTGGGACTGCGGCGCTGTGCCGGGCTTGCATTATCCCGTGAGCCGTTCTGCTGCGCAGTTTCCATCCACCACCGGCTTGCCGCAAAGGACAGGCTGAAAATAGAAGACCTTTATGGGGAGAACCTGATGTTAATGCGCCGGGACTGGAGCAGCTATGTGGACAGGCTCCGGGATGACCTCTGGCAGAACCATAGCCAGATACATATTGCAGATTTTGACTTTTACAGTATGGAGGCGTTTAACCGGTGTGAGAACAGCAATGACGTTTTGCTGGCGATCCCAGGGTGGGCAAACGTGCATCCGCTTTTGAAGGTGATTCCGGTTGAATGGGAGCATAGTATCCCGTTTGGCCTGCTCCATTCCCAGCAGCCGTCAGAAACAGTAAAGAAATTTTTAGAAGCGGCACAGGCTGCTGTGGGAACTGTGAATGAATAAAATAAATCTTAAGAAGATCTGGCAGGGGCGGTCAGCTATTTGTAAAACAGGATTACTGGAAGAGAGCTTTCAATTTGCATTGGTCTTCGTTACGGCAGGCTAAATAATAGCTGACATTGAACTCCGGATCTGTGATAGGCACTGTGATACGGTCTGCCGCAGGCGAAGTGCCGGGAAATATATCACGGAAAGAGTCAGTAGCGAAACATGGCATCGTGGAATTTTCAACCAGCTCTAAAAAGGAGTAACGCTCTGTCTGGATAAGAAACCGGGAATCGGGCATTTTATCCACTACCAGGTCATGCCAGAAGCCGATGTCCTGAAACAGGAGCATATTTTCCCCGTTCATTTCGGAAACGCTTAAGTGTTTCCGGCGGGCAAAGCGGTGCCGTTTTGGAAGAAGGAAGGATAAATGTTCTTCTCCCCATTTTTTATAAGAAAGATTATCGTCTTTTGGACAGAAAGGAAGCAGCACAAACTGGTAGGTCCCATCCCTGATTCCTTCAAGGAGCCGGGGGACGTCTTTTACCTCCGATGAAATGGAAGCTGTCGGGATAAAGGATGTGATGCGCTGTATGATTTCTGCAACATGGGCGGGTGTGCAGGAGCCAAGCCTGATGATCCTGCACGCACGGTCAAAATCCCGGGCACGCTGGAGCATGATTTCTGTCTGTTTCAGCAGCATGGCCGCATCTTCTGCAGCCAGAAGGCCGGTTTCATTCAATGAGATGCTGTTTTTAGTGCGGTGAAACAGCGGAACTTTAAATTCAGATTCTAATTTCTGCATATTTCTTGTCAGCGCAGGCTGGGAAATATGCATTTTTTTTGCTGTTCCGCGAAGGGTTCCGGTCTGGTAAAAAGTAACAAATTGTTCCAGGATATTATAATCAATCATACAGAATCTGGCTCCTTTCTGTGCCGCAGGCTCTTTAATCTGAGGATATTATAACAGATAGGAAGAAAAAGTAAATGTCCAGATTCCGCTTTATGGAATCTGGATTACAAAATAGGCATTGTACAAGTATATGAAAATGCCTTAAACTTATAAAAAATTCTTGTCAGAAGGAGGAAACGAATGAAATTAAAAAAGCAGGTAATTCTGATCATTATGGCTCTGATGGGGGCTGCCGCTCTTTTCTTCCAGAATTATGCCCTGGCGAAATCGAAGATCAGTCTGAATCAGCGCAGCCTGTCAATGACTGTTGGCGGTAGCAGCAGATTGAAGCTGAATGGAATCAGCAGTAAAGAACAGAAAAAAGTTTCCTGGAAAAGCTCGGCTCCAGCCACTGCCTCTGTGACCAAAAGGGGAAAAGTATCCGCAAAAAAGGCCGGAGATGCTGTCATAACCGCCAGCTATAAAAGAAAGAAATACAGCTGCCGGATTCAGGTGGCTGCCGGAACAGGTCCGGCTGTTGGAGAAGAGAAAGAAAGTGAGGGATCAATGAATGAGATTATGACAATGGATGAACGCAGGGATGGATCAAGCGCTAATACGGTAGGGACGCCGGATGATTTTCCGCAGGAGTATGACTACGGCAGCGGGCAGATCAGCGGCTGGTCGGGATATTATATGTCAAAGAAGCTGCCAGAGCCGAAAGGCAATGAAACAGTCCTGAATACGGCGGCTGACCCGTCAGTATTTCAGGCATTGTACCTCTGGGAGGAAGGCAATGCGCCGGCCGTGACCCTGTTTACTGAAAATATGACGGGATATTTTGATGAATGGGATTTCCGTCCTTATGTCACGGCGGTTCCAATGCGGGACGGCATGACGCCAAAGGGCGCAGTGCTTCTGATGGCTGGCGGGGCGTACCAGTTTAGGGGCAACTATACCGATGCACTGACTACTGCGGCGGCGCTCAGGGAATACGGCTTCCAGACTTTCGTGGTTGATTACAGGCTGCAGCCGTATTCACAGGAGGAAGGCGCCCTGGATGTGGCAAGGGCTGTCCGCTTTGTGAGGAAGAACGCAGACCGGTATGGGTTCCATCCGGATCATATTGCGGTCATGGGATTTTCAGCCGGAGGCATCCAGGCAGGGGAATTTCTCATGCATTACGATGAGGATGTGGACGGCACAGCGCTGGATGCGTCCTATGTGCCGGATGAGCTGGATAAAATTCCTGCGCACGCCTCCGCAGATGGTATGATTTATTCCTTTTATGGGAGGCTGAGTGTTGGAAATATGGATCCGGAATGGCTTGCCGGCGGGAATCTGCCTCCGACCTTTTATGTATATGGGACAGAAGATCCGTTTTACCGTCAGTTTGAGCGTCAGTATCAGGTCATAAAGGATATGGGCATTCCGGTCAGCCGGATTGTGTTAGACGGATGGCCGCATGGCTTCGGATCGGACGGCGGCTGGGTACGTGATTATGCGGACTGGCTGGAGAGTGTATTTAAAAAATCCACAGTGCAGTAATGCGTAACAGTTCAATGGGTTATCTGAACTGTTACGTAATTACAGATTGGAGGAGGAAACATGGTTTTTTATTTTACAGGGACAGGAAACAGCCTGTATGTGGCAAAGGAGCTGGATGAAGAAATCAAAAGCATCCCGCAGGCCATAAAGCAGGAAAGACTGGAATTTTCCGCAGACAGCATTGGCATCGTATGCCCGGTTTATGGACATGAGATGCCGGGCATGGTGAAAGAATTTATCCGAAGGGCTGCCCTTGATACAGGTTATCTGTTTATTGTACTGACTTATGGTGCGCATCATGGAGGGGCTGCGGAAATTGCGGATTTATTTCTCAAAAGTGCGGGCAAGAAGGCGGATTACATCACTTCGATTGAGATGGTGGACAATTTCCTTCCGGAATTTGATATGAATAAGCAGATGGCCATGGATAAGTAGGTGGAAAAACATCTGGACCGGATCAGGGCTGACGTCCGGGCAAAAAGGAGGGACATACAAAAGGCAGGGCTTGCAGAAAAAACAGCCCATAAAATGTACAGAAAGATGGTGAAAAATGCTCCGGAGACAATCTGGGCAGCTTTTCGGGTGACTGACGAATGCATCGGCTGCGGAATCTGTACCAGGGTATGTCCGGCCGGATGCATTCATCTGGAGAACCAGCATGCCGTCCATAGTCAGGAGAGATGCCAGGCCTGCTACGCCTGTGTCCATGTCTGTCCCCGGATGGCGGTACAGTTTACCCTTCCCAGGCCGGAAAAGAATCCTGCTGCCAGATACCGTAATGAGCACGTGACACTCTGCGAACTGGTGAAGTCGAATGATCAGACCGCAGACGGCTGAAAAATTGAAATATAAAAAGGAGGTCAAAATATATGAAACGCAGAATTACATTTGGTGTTGTGATTTCCATGCTGGCGCTTCTGGCCGGCTGCGGAGATTCAGGAAATGCACCGGAAACACCGGGGCAGGGCAGTACACAGCAGGGTGAAACAGCGCCTGAGGTGTCTGATGAAGCAGTTTCCGGTGAAGAGGCTGCCGGCGGGGAATCAGAAGCCGGCGCTGAACCGGCTGCTGATGGAGAAGCTTCCGCTGTTTACTTTACCAGTGATATTTCCCCGGAGGGTATGGCCGCTGTTTATGAAGCTCTTGGCTGGGAGCCTGCGGGAAAGACGGCAGTAAAGCTGTCTACTGGTGAGCCGCCTGCCAGTAATTATCTGAAGCCGGAGCTGATTAAGGATCTGGTAGAAATGGTTGACGGAACCATCGTGGAATGCAATACTGCATACGGCGGTTCCAGGTCGGAGACGGCGATGCATTATCAGGTGGCGGAAGACCATGGATTTACTGACATTGCAGATTTCCAGATTCTTGACGAGGATGGTTCCATGAGACTTTCTGTGGAGGGCGGCAGCCAGCTTGCTGAAAATCTGGTAGGAGCGGCTTTCGGCGATTATGACTCTTATCTGGTGCTTTCCCATTTTAAAGGGCATGCCATGGCGGGTTTTGGCGGAGCCATTAAGAATATCTCCATAGGACTGGGCAGTCAGGAAGGCAAATGCCTGATCCATACCGGAGGGGAGAGCAGCAGTAGTCCCTGGGGCGGCGACCAGACTGCATTTACAGAATCCATGGCGGAAGCAGGAAAATCCGTTTCTGACTATCTGGGAAAAGGGGAGCGCATTGTTTTTGTCAGCGTGTTAAATAATATATCTATTGACTGCGACTGCGACGGCAATCCGGCAGAGCCGGATATTCATGATATCGGGATTCTGGCGTCCTGTGATCCGG
>CAJTVR010000140.1 GCA_910580075.1 uncultured Eubacterium sp.
GAAAATTAAGAATTTCTAACAGTTCTCCGGAGTCACAGAAAAAGGAAAAAGTTTCACTTCCCGGCTGGTACCGGCGAATTTTGCATATCTGCCTGTCAGCTGCTTTTCAGACGTATTCCGGAGTATGTCAGGCAGATATTTGTTTTACAGCAGCTGGAAACCTGGAAGCTGGCATTCAGACATATATTCTGCCGGAACCAGCTGAATGGAGAACCTGTTCCTTTCTCTGTTTCGCCTTTGTTCAATAAAAAATCTTAAAATTTTCTGTTTCGGGACGGTGGCAGCAAACGGAGCAGTGCCTGATGCCATAGCGTTTTGGCATGTTTTCAGCAGTGGTACAGGCAGGCATCCTTTGGGGCTTCCAGGTTTTTTCATGCGGCAGACAGTGTGCCCCAAATCCTGTATATCAGGCAGAATACTAAGAATTTCCAGCTTTTCTCCAGAGCAGAGTCACATCAGAAGGAACAGCTTTTCCATCCGGCTGCCAGTGACAGAATAAATGTCTGGCTGCCGTGCTATAGCGCGTGTCTGGAAAACGTTTCTCCGCCCGGCGTCCGGGCAATCTGTACTTTCCGGGTAATCCGTACTTTCCAATAAATAATACAGCCGCACGCTCTAACAGCAAAAACTTCTTGTCTGCCGCAGGACTTCATAAGCAGAGCAGAATTTATCCGCAATGCAGACAATGACAGCGGCGCGGCATTTTGGAATATGGCGGATTGTCAGGGGCCACATATGGCTTTCAATGATATTGCATTCACAGGGAGTCAGCTGGTAACGCATGGAAGCATTTTTCAGTGCAATTGCAGGATGGTGCAGCCCGTGCAGACGGCCGGGATACCCGTTGTTATGCCAGTCATATAAATAAAAGTCATGCAGAAAAGCGCCGCGTACCAGATCTTTGTCCGGTGCGCCGATATGAAGCCGGCGGTTTAAGAAAAAACTAAACCGTGCGACGCTGATCACGTGACTGTAAGTAGAAATCTGCCCGTGCTGAATGCAGCGCTTCATAATGGCAGTTTCTCTGGTATGAAGAAATTCCTGAAGGTAATTTCGGATTTCTTTGTTTTCCATGGATGTCAGTTTCATAAGAAATCAGTTCCTTTCCTGCTTCCCGGTTCATTGTTTTGTCTGACTGTCTGTTTTTTTCTTTTTCTTCCTGAAAGAGAGCGCATGTTTTACGCGTTTTCCGATATCGCTGTATGCAGTGCGTGGAAAAGATATCGAAGTACTCATCAAACGTGTCTGCACCCAGTTCAGGTCAGACAGTGTTTTCTTAATCTCTTCTTTTGTACGGTGTTCACGATATTCTTCCAGAGAAATTTTTTCTCTCAGACTGTCGATTCCTTCCGAAAGATTCTGTCTGGCATTCGATATAAAACTGCTGTAGCGTTCTGCAATCTGTGTGTCAATTGCGTGCAGGGCAGCTTCAAGTTTTGCGTTTATCTGAGCTAAGGAGTCTGCGGTCAATGCACAGTCTGCTGCAAATACTGCCATGGCAAGCAGGGCAGCCAGTTCCTGTAATTCGTGGGGAATCGGGGCTGTCAGGCGTGAAATAAAAGGATGCAGGCCGTATAATACAAGCAGTCCTGCAAATCCAAAACCAACAGAACAGGGCAGGCAGATGCGGCCATGGAGATTTAGAGGCTGGCTGCTATAATCCCACCAGACAGCATGAAATATACGCTCTGTTGCATAAGATGTCGCATATTCCAGGACAGCAGAACCAAGCATGCATGTGAAAAATACACTGCAGGCATCAGGAAGGCTGCTGCATATAAGGACATCTAAAACTGCGCCGACACCATAAATCGGGCAGTATGGGCCGATCAGCATGCCACGGTTGTCCCAGCTTAACTGTTTAATGCTGCAGTAAACAGTTTCGTAAATCCAGCCGATGATACTGTATAGAATAAACCATATAAATAATGTAACTATGTGCATAAAACCTCCGTGTAATAAATGACAGACACCGTGATAACAACAGCCTGAAAAATTCTGTAATACGCGGTTATAACGGATGTTTTTCACTGCTGCTGTAAATATCACTGATCCAGTATCTGTTTAGGCATGATCTAAATAACAGGAGGAATAGGATAGTATTGCGCTATATATTTCATGGCATCCGCCTGGCTCAGTCCGCATTCTGACTGAAGCTTTTCAGCAGCAGCTTCTTCTGAAATACCGAAATCCCTGCATGTTTTTACAATACCTTCGATTTTTCCTTCGATTTTTCCTTCGATTTTTCCTTCGATTTTTCCTTCGATCCTGCCTTTTTCTCTGCCTTCATTTTCCAGCTCTTTTAATGCAGTACACATATTGATCACCTCTCCTTTGCTTTTCAGGGCCTTATTTATTAATGTTTTGGATTCAGCAGCAGCTCCGACTGCCAGCCCGAGATCGGCACTGATATTACGGCTGCCATAGACTTCCTGAATTTTTCGATAGTCCCTGCGGTAAATGCTGCGCATAATGTCAAAAAAATCATGTACCTCAGGATTTTGAAAGCAGTATCTGTCGCTTTCAGTTATCTGGACCAGATTCATTTGATAATCATTTATTACATTTGCAAGCTGACGGGGGATTTGCTGCATATCAAGCATATCCGTTAAGGCAAGCGGGCCGTCCCAGGGATTTTCTCCATAATATATACACAAAGTGACTGCCGGATGCAGCCTGTCTGATTTGCGCATACCAGAGAGAAATTCATCCCGGCTGTCCCAGATTCCGGTTTTTTTATTCTTTTTTACCAGTTCAGTGTACTCTTTCAGATAAATGAGCGTGTCGCCTGCCATATTACGCAGCGGCATAGCGTAATGCACTTTCATCTGGTTTTCCAGCCCGAGGATGATAAAATCTATCCCATAGGTGCTCTTTTTTACAACATCTAAAAGATGTCCGAGTGTTTCTGCATGGCCGTTAAATTTCAGAACAGATGAAATATCTGTATCTGATTCTTTCAGGGTATCCGGGTCTAAGACCCGTTCTCCGCCGAACAGGGTGCCGTTAAATAAATCTGCAAAGCGCTGGCTGTCACGCCAGAAGTTTTTCAGAACAATGTCTGGCCTGATGCTATTATTTGATGACATACTGCCTCACTTTCCTAAATCTGCTGTAATACGATGATATGCCGTTTCCCGTCCCTGTATTTTTGGTTTATAATATAACTTTTTGGCAGAAAGGCTTTTTATTAGTATAATCGGTGAAGTAACATAAGTCAACTGATGTACAGATCATCTGGCAGGAAAACAGAATGTGCATTACTGTTCACACCAGGGCTTTGGATTCACTGCAAAATCTGTAACAATGCGCAGATTCAGCCAGTAAGAAATTCAGCTCTTTGCCGGAGACAAATGTCCAGCTGGCTGAATTCCATTACTGTGGCATTGGCAGCGGGGATAGTATTGAGTGTGTTTGAAAAATATTCAGGAAATATTTATAAAACGGCTCTTTTCATTTTCTATGGAATCATGTAAGATATTTTATTAGGCAGACAGAAACGGGCGCAGAATTGCAGACATATGGAGGAAGCATTGATGAAAATAGGATTTATAGGATGCGGCAATATGGGAACCGCAATGTTAAAAGGTATTTTGAAAGCAGGAGTAATAAAACCGGGAGAATTAACTGCTTCGGCGAAAAGTACGAAGACACAGGATAAAATAAAAAATGAATTAAAGATCTGCCTGGCTGAAAGCAACGAAGAAGCCGTGCGCTTTTCTGACATCGTTTTTCTGGCAGTCAAGCCGCAGTATTATGAACAGGTAATTACCCAGATCAGAGAGTTTGTGCGGGAAGATCAGATTTTTGTATCAATTGCACCTGGAAAGTCTTTGAAATGGCTGGAAAATCTGTTTGGAAAGCCGGTAAAACTAGTGCGCACGATGCCGAATACTCCGGCTATGGCAGGAGAGGGCATGACGGCATACTGTGCCGGTGAGCGGGTGAGCGGGCAGGAAAAGCAGCAGATAGCACAGATCTGCGGATATTTTGGGAAGGCAGAGGAGGTAAGCGAATCTCTGATGGATACTGTGACAGCGGTAAGCGGCAGTTCACCAGCGTATGTGTTTATGTTTATAGAGGCAATGGCAGATGCAGCCGTGGCAGACGGCATGCCTAGGGAAAAAGCATATACGTTTGCATCGCAGGCAGTGCTTGGAAGTGCAAAAATGGTGCTGGACACAGGTCTGCATCCGGGAGTATTAAAAGATATGGTATGTTCGCCAGGCGGCACGACAATTGAGGCAGTGCGTGTGCTGGAAGAAAAAGGTATGCGCAGCAGTGTAATTGAGGCGATGAAGGCGTGTACGAAAAAGGCGTCGCAGATGTAGGACCGTGCTTATGTCCCGGGCTGTATTTTCTTACGGGATTTTGCGGCAGGGTACACAGCTTCAGGCCGGTCTGCAGCTGTTTATGGCAGCAGTTCAATAGATTAACCGGACTGTTAATGTGATTATTTAGCGCCATGCCCTTTTCAAATAGAGAAAAATCAGGTATAATAATACAAGCTGAACGTAATTGGAGGAATGGAAAATGTTTGATTACAGACAATATCAGAGAAACTATTTTATGCCGCCGGAAGAATGTCTGGACTGGGCAAAGAAAGAATATGTAGATAAGGCACCGGTCTGGTGCAGCGTAGACCTTCGCGACGGTAATCAGGCGCTGATAGAGCCAATGAACCTGGAAGAAAAGCTGGATTTTTTCAGGCTGCTGATAAAACTGGGATTTAAAGAAATAGAAGTCGGGTTTCCGGCAGCTTCTGAAACCGAATACCAGCTTGTACGCACGCTGATTGACCAGAATATGATTCCGGAGGATGTAAAAATCCAGGTACTGACTCAGGCGAGGGAACATATTATCCGCAAGACATTTGAAGCGGTCAAAGGCGCTCCGAATGTGATTGTGCATGTATATAATTCAACTTCTCTTGCACAGCGGGAGCAGGTTTTTCAAAAAGACAAAGAAGAGATTAAACAGATTGCCATTGATGGAGCAAAGCTGTTAAAGGAGCTGGCTGCAGAAGCGGAAGGAAATATTTCGTTTGAATACAGCCCGGAAAGTTTTACAGGGACGGAAGTAGATTATGCGGTAGATGTATGCAACGCAGTCATTGATGTCTGGGAGCCGTCGCCTGAGCACAAAGTATATATTAATATTCCGGCAACGGTGGAAATGTCCATGCCGCATGTGTTTGCAAGCCAGATCGAATATGTCAGCAAAAACCTTCATAACCGGGATTGCGTAATTTTATCCCTGCATCCGCATAATGACAGAGGATGCGGCGTCAGTGATGCAGAACTCGGGCTTCTGGCAGGGGCAGACCGTATTGAAGGCACACTGTTTGGCAACGGCGAGCGTACGGGAAATGTAGACATTGTGGTGCTTGCGATGAATATGTACGCACAGGGCGTAGACCCGATGCTGGACTTATCAGATATGCCGCATATTGCGGGTGTATATGAGCGTCTGACACAGATGGATATCCATATGCGTCATCCATACTGCGGCAAACTGGTATTTGCTGCCTTTTCCGGTTCACATCAGGATGCAATTGCAAAAGGCATGAAATACCGCAAAGAACATGGCATGGATCACTGGACAGTGCCGTATCTGCCGATCAATCCGGAAGATGTAGGACGCACTTATGACAGTGATGTGATCAGAATTAACAGCCAGTCCGGCAAGGGCGGCGTAGCTTATGTGCTCGAACAAAACTATGGATTGAAAATTCCTTATAAAATGCGCGAGGATCTTGGATATACAGTGAAGGATGTTTCAGATAAAGAACATGCAGAACTCTCACCAAAGGAAATTTACGATATATTTATCAAACGGTATAAAGACTACACGCCGGTATTTTCGGTCAAAGGCTGCCATTTCCGTCAGGAAGATGGAATTACAGCAACGGTTAATATTATTAAAGATGACCGGAAAAATCTTGTGGAATCTACCGGAAACGGCCGCTTAAATGCAGTAAGCAATGCGTTTGCCGAGTTTTTTGAAAGGCCGTGTGAGATTATATGTTATGAAGAACATGCGCTTGAAGACGGTTCGGATTCGAATGCAATTGCTTATGTAGGCATCAGGACACAGGAAGGAAAGCTTTATTTTGGAATCGGTATCGACCCGGACATTCTGCGTGCTTCCATTGATGCCCTGATAACGGCAATGAATCGGAGCATGGAGTAAAGACGCAGGCTGAACCGGTATGGGAAAAATTCCGGACAAACCTGCAGCAGGCCGGCCGTATGCAGGGAATGATTGGAGGGATAGGGCAGAAGGATGAAGAAAATTTATCAATGTATGCTATTCTGTTTTGTGCTGGCGGTATCGCTTTGCATGGTACAGCAGACAGACACACAGGCTGCTGTCGGCCTGGATCAGACAAATGCAGCCATTTGTGTTGGCAGTAAAATAAAATTAAAATTAAATGGAACGTCAGAGCCGGTAACATGGTCTACAAGCAATAAAAAAATTGCAAGAGTTGGTTCGGCGGGAGTAGTAACAGGAATTAATAAAGGAAAAGCAACCATTACCGCATCAGCCGGGGGCACGCAGTATACGTGCCAGGTTGTGGTCAATGAGACGTACGGTGCAAATGTCTCATCTGTCGTAATTAAAAGACAGGAATCAGTTACACTGACATTTATCAAAGATGCAGTTGTTACCTATAAAATACAGGACCCTGATATCTGCAGTGCAAGCTGGGGAAGCTGGTCAGGCAATGAGATTCCGCTGCATATTACTCCGAAAAAAGTCGGAACAACATATATTACATGCTCGAACGGGGCAAATAATGAGACGGTACGCATTCGTGTCCGTGTAAAAAAAGTGCCGGTAAACATTTCGGAAATCCGGGCAGTTACAAGTGATGAAGGCGATTTTGTATGCGGAGAAAATGTGATGCAGATTACATTCCGCCAGGACCGCACTTCGCGCAATACCATTTTGTACATTATTGGCAGAAACGGCGAAACAATCCACACGATGAAGCTCGGCGTAGTTCCGGCCCGGAGGACATATTACGCATTCTGGGACGGAAAAAATGACCTGGGAGTAAATTTCGAAGGGGAATTTCGTCTGAAAATCGTGGCGGATGGCTATACAGCCAGGCAGTGGCATTATTATAGAAGCTATGCGGACAGCCCTTTTGCAGGGGGAGACGGTACAAAGGAAAATCCGTATCAGGTAGCTACTGTAGGACACTTAAAAAAGATGGCGGATTTTAATGGAAGACATTTTGTGCAGGTAAGAGATATAGACCTGCGCTCGGAAATTATCAGCAATCTTTTTGATGAGGAGCATCCGTTTAACGGCAGTTATAATGCAAAACCTGAAAGGATCAATTACCGGATTTTATACTATAATTCCGATGCATCGTTATTTGGCACAATTGGGGCGCAGGGGGAGTTAAATCATGTAGTGATTGCGGATGCACGTATTACAGGTACCGGGCAGGAACGCTGTGCAGTCCTGGCGGAGGTCAATCTCGGGTCAGTGACAGACTGTGTGATTGACCAGGCAGTTATCTATTCTGCATCTGCTACAGATGCGGGGCTGCTGGCCGTGGAAAACAGCGGTGTGATTGACAGCTGCAAGGCTCATGGAACGGTTTATACATATGGCAGCATGGCAGGCGGCGTTGTTTATAATCACCAGCGGATTATACAGACTAATGTAGAAGCGGGGCTGATTCTGTCCGCAGCCGGCGGGATTACAAGCGGACAGGAGCTGTTTGTCGGCGGAATTACAGCTGTTAACGGCTCTATGGCCTTTGTTGATGCATGTGCGAGCACCTGCAGCATTCAGGCATCTGGAACACTGAATACGCCTGCAAAACTGTATATGGGAGGGATTGCAGGAAAGAATCTGGGACAGGTGCGCGACGGTAACGCACTGGGCAGTTTCCCTCTGGAAAATACAAACAATCTGATTGGAGATGCTCATGGGGGCATCATTGCCGGGGAAAATAACGGTATGATAACGGGGGTCGTATATTATGAAACGGTAGGACGCAAAAGCAGCGCTACCGGCAACGGACGCGAGAGCAGGCTGAATCCGGTAAAAAATCAGGATGAGAATGAGGAGGTATAAAATATGAATTGTTTATCACCGTCGATACTATCAGCAGATTTTACCAGGCTTGGGGAGCAGGTAGCTGTTGTGGAACAGGCAGGAGCGCAGTATATTCATTTTGATGTCATGGACGGTTTCTTTGTTCCCAATATTTCTTTTGGCATGCCGGTTTTAAGTTCTCTGCGCAAAAAGACAAACCTGATGATGGATGTGCACCTGATGGTTCAGGAGCCGGCACGGTATATCCAGAAAACTGCAGACTGCGGGGCGGATATTATTACGGTACACGCAGAAGCATGTACAGATCTGAATTATACAATTGATTTGATTAAGGATAAAGGGCTTTTAGCCGGAGTTGCGCTGAATCCTGCGACACCGCTGACAGAGCTTGCTTATATCCTGCAGCGGATTGATATGGTGCTGATTATGACTGTAAATCCGGGACTCGGAGGACAGAAGCTGATTCCGTATACACTGGATAAAGTGCGGGATTTAAAAAAGATGATAGACAAACAAGGGCTGAAAACAGATATCGAGGTCGACGGCGGTATTAATTTTGAAACTATTGAAAGCGCACTGGAAGCAGGGGCAAATATTGTTGTGGCTGGAAGTGCTGTATTTGAGGGGGATATCGAAGAAAATACGAAGAGGATGCTTGAAATTATAAAATAAACAAAGGCCGGGAAAACTATGGGATTCCCGAACGCCAGGCAGAGAAATGTTTTCCTTTTTCTGTTCCGCCTGCGAACAGTAAGAAATTCTAAATTTTCTGCTTCCAGGCTGTGGCAGCGGACGGACCGGTGCCTGATGCCCTGGCGTTTTGGCATGCATTATGTTCCGGCACTGGCAGGCACCTTTTGGGGCTTCCAGGTTTCCGGCAGCAGCAGGCAGTGAGCCCCCAATCCTGGATATGAGGCAGAAAATTAAGAATTTCTAACTGTTCTCCGGAGTCACA
>CAJTVR010000141.1 GCA_910580075.1 uncultured Eubacterium sp.
GTCTGTCTGTCTGTCTGTCTGTCTGTCTGTCTGTCTGTCTGTCTGTTAAGATTGTCACACGTCTAAACATACCATGCAACCCCTTTCTGAAAAATTTCCTAAAACTAATAATATTAATGCCTTATTATTTATATATACTGATTTTCTCCCTTTTTTTCAAGCAGTATGGCACAAATTGTTAAAATCCGTCCCGAATTGTTAAAATAAATCCTAAATCAGTTCTTGACAAACTTAGTTTTTTGTGATATTCGTTTTTCGGTATAGGATATTGTAGTGTTATCCTGATATTTTTCAGAGTAAAGGAGGACTTTCCATGCGGATTGCCATTGTAGATGATATTGCGTCAGAGCGGGAAACCTTAAAGAAAAGGATTACCGGACAGGCCGTCCGGCTTTCCCTTGATGCTGCCATCCTTGACTATACTTCCGGCCCGGATTTCCTTTCCGATGCCAGAAAAGAACATTTTGACCTTGTATTCCTTGATATTTATATGGGAAGTGAAAACGGCGTGGATATGGCAGAGCAGCTGCGCCGCTTCGATAAAGACTGCCTGCTTGTATTCACCACTGTCTCCCCTGACCATGCCCTGGACGGCTTCCGTGTCCGGGCGCTGCACTATCTGGTGAAGCCATATAAAGAAACTGACCTTGCCGCATTATTCGATGAAATCGCAAAACACTTTCCCATAATGGACAAATACATCGAAATAAATGCCGCAGGCGGCATTGTCCGGCTCCGCCTTCAGGATATTCTGTATGCGGAGCATTACCAGCACCAGGTCTACATATACAGCGCAGCCGGCGGGCAGATTGTGGCACGCCTGACTTTCCGGAAATTTACCGCCTCCCTTACAGACGGGCGGTTCTTCCTGTGCAGCCGGGGCGTCCTCGTCAACATGGAACACGCCAAAGATTTTGACGGCACGGATTTTATCCTGAAAAACGGGAAAAGGATTTCCGTCAGCCGTAACCTTGCCAAAGCCGCACGGATGGCTTTCGGCGATTTTCTATTCGGAAGGGGGAATTAAAAGATGGAGCTTGTCATTTTTGTGCCCGGCATGCTGATTGCCTATCTGCCTGTAAAGCATCGCCTTAAAATCTCTCCTGCAAAACTATCGGCAGTGACAGCCCTCCTGATCCTTCTTTTCTGCCTTGCCGCAGAAGCTGCGGACTGCCTGTTCCATATCAGCATCCTCTGGATGTCCTTACCCGCCGCTGCCATCATGGGCTGCTTCTATGTACATACGCTTAAGGTCTCACGCTGGAAGTCTGCCAGTGTTTTCCTTGCCGTATGCGGCGTGTTTTCCTGCCTCGGAAATGCCGCCATTGGGATAAGCGGGGAAACCACGCCGCCGTTTCCCCCGCGCACTGCCATCCTCTGGTTCCTGATGTGCTGCATCCTTACGGCCGCCGCATGGTATCCCGCCACCCATGCCGCAAGAAAGCTTTTAGAGGACGATGCCCTTGTACAGACCTGGTATGTGTTCTGGATGCTGCCGCTTTTATTCCTCATCCTGAATCTTTTTATCATGCCAAAGTATCAGGGTATCTTAGAGCAGGGACGGCCCAGGCTGCCCTGCATCCTTTTAAGCTTTTTGCTCCTTGCCCTGCTCCTTTTATCTTACCTGTTCTTTTATCTCATGGCAGCCGGCTTAAACCGCATGAACCGCCTCCGGCTGGAGAACCAGTTTCTCTCCATGCAGCAGGCACGGTACGACAGCCTCCTTGCCACTATCCGGCAGATCCGGCAGGCACGGCACGATATGCGCCACCATTTTCATGTCCTGCAGAGCCTTGCCGAACAGGAAAACCTAAAAGGCATTCTGAATTATCTGGCCAAAGTGCAGGGGGACATTCCCGCCGGTGATCTTGGGCTGTGCGAAAATGCGGCTGCAGACAGTGTGGCAGGCTATTTTGCATCGCTGTACCGGGAACATGGGATCCCCTTCACTTTCACACTTGGCCTGCCCCGTGAGCTTCCCGTGCCGGACACCGACCTGTGTCCCGTGCTGTCCAACCTTCTTGAAAATGCAATGGAAGCAGGCCTGCGAACCACCCCCGGAAAGCGGCAGGTGAAAGTGTCAGCCCGCCTGCATGCAGGACATATGGTACTGCTGTCCGTTGAAAATAATTATGACGGGGAAGTAAACAAAAAAAACGGTGTGTTCCTCTCCTCCAAACGCCAGGGGGAAGGCATCGGCTTACAGGCTGTGCGCCATATTGCAGAAAAAAACGGTGGGTACTGCCGGTTCCTTTACGGGGATGGGATATTCCGCGCCAATGTTATACTCCGGGGCGGGCAATAAAAGTTTCCCAGACTTTGGACGCCGGACGTGCTGGCAGCGGTAACACCAGCCATAAAAGGACGGCATATGATTCTGCGGATAAGCCGCCCTTTTTAATACTCACGAGCTGTATAATTTTTCATATAGTTTTCTGTATTGACGCCCGCAGATCATCGTTACTGGCAAATTTATTGCCCGTCAGTATAAATTCACGGTTTCTTTTTCTTTGCCATAATCCTCCAATCGTTGGATAATAAAATACATTTGATAAAATTTTCAATATATTTTAATTTTTCATGCCTTTATTTTTTTGTTTTTTCTCTCCTGCCCTGCATGATGCATAAATTTCTGTGAAATGCTTCCTTTTCTTTCATAAGGGGTATCACTCCGCTTTCCCAATCGGCTTTATAACAGAGGGCATTTTCCCCGCAAAAGTTATCCCGCTTCGCGGGATAACCTCACAGGGCAAGTTTCGCCTGAGCTGCTCAAAACTCACTTCGTTCATTTTGAGCGTCAGGCAAAACTTGATGGGGATTCCGCTCCCCATACCCTCGGCTGCATATTCTAGCGAATATGCAGTATCTGGCTCCTGTTAAAACAGTCGCAGCGCACCGGAAAACCTGTTGCGTGAAAAAGGAAGGCATTCATTTATGGCAAGGCCAAAAAAAGAAAAAGAACTGACGCATACGCACCATCTCCACTTACGACTCACAGACGTGGAATACAAAGTCGTTTCAGAAGCTGCAAAACAGGCAAAACTCACACTGTTAGAATATACCCACCGGCAGCTTGCCGGAATAAAGGTAACTGTAAAATATGAAATTGTGGTAGACGTGCCGAAACCGAAAAAAACTGATTGCGTAGTTTGGAACTAAACCAGATTGCTCGCCATCTGAACCAAGGCGGACAGCAGTATCTCATTTTCAAACACGATGAAAAGACATGGAAGTCTGCCCTGAATGAAAACGGGAACTTACAGTTTCGGGATAATTATTATCTTGATGGCATCAACTGTGACGCATTTACTTTTGACGCAGAATGCATGGAAGTAAATAACATTTTTGTCAAAACCAGAATTACGATGATATCAAGCCGCGCCATTATATTATCAGCTAAAATCCCATGGACTCTGTGGACAGGTGACTAACCGCCGGACACGACAAAAACTCGGCATAGAATATTCAAAAAATATTTTCCAAGACATCAGGCGCTTGTCTGCACCCACACAGACGGGTATAATGACAACGAGAACATCCACATGCACATCGTAATCAACAGCGTGCGCAAATATAATGTTGAGCGTGAGGAATTTATGGAGCGAGTATCCTCTTCTGCTCCGGTCGGCGCTGAACGGGCATCCACCAGATATCCAGAGCCATGTAATTCCCGCGCTGGGTTTAAACGCCATCTGACAAAAAAGCATCAAGCATTCCCGAAGCAGTCTGCGATGGATATGTGCCGCCGTGAAAATCTACACCAGATTGATCTGCTTTCCCCTGCCAAAAACAGAATTACAGATAAAGAATACCGCCTTGCACAGCGTAGACAGAAAAAGATGAAAATCAGATGATATAAATAACAGAGAAAACCATCTGAAAGAAGTGAATGAACAGATCCATTACATTGGACAGTACCTTGCAAATAAATCTGTCTACGGACAATTTCTGCATGCAAAGAACAACGTGAAATTCCGACAGGAATACGCAGCAGAGATCACGCTTTATGAAACCGCAGCAAGGTTCCTGAAAGAAAAATCCGTTAAGGATGCATCATGAAGCAAGCTTCTGAAAAGCTGCCATCGCTGAAACTGCTGAAAGAAGAAGAAGAAAAACTCATGAAAAAAATGGACAGTAAACATACCACAAGGAAATGGCCGACAGAAAGAACTAAATACTGTATCTTAATTATGAATGCAATCCTCGGACGGCCACCCCACCAAAGACAGGCTGAAAAACATTGGGGACAGGATATGAACATATCGTAGTAGCCTCTTGCGGCTACCTACCCCTCTCCCCAGACAACCTTTCTTTCAGGAGCGTGTTCCTTTTTGTCAATATCACATTGACAACCGAATAAGCGAGGTCTTTCCTTGTGCCGACTATGATCAGTATCTTTTTTGTCTTTGAAACGCCTGTGCATATAAGATTCCTCTGTAGCATTAGCGGCTCATCGGCACGGATATGACAACAACGGAATATTCCGAACCCTGTGCCTTATGCATAATATTGACATAGGCATGAAGCAACTCGTCCAATTTTGTGACAACGTATCCCGCCAGCCTACCATTAAAGTTAATGACAAGAATCCTGCCCTGAATGTTTACTGACAGAACTATAGAGCTGCAAAAAATAATCTATACAAGTTGCGTAGGTTTTTTCTTCGAAAGTGCTCGTCAAAAACTGGAGATGTACCGGAGGAGTACATTGAGGATATTTGACAGGTACTATCAGAGAAAAAGACACGCAAATTGTATAAGTATTTTTTTACAGTTCCTATGCCAATATCGCATTGAACACTTCTTTATCGTAGATATTTTTAATCTGCATGACATTATCACCGCTACGGATTATTCCGGATTATATTCCATCCCATGTTGTTTCTGGTAATTTAGGATATATCGACTGTTATATTTTTCATATTCATTAAATGTACTTTCATCAAATTCTGAATCTGGATGATACCAGTCTTTTCTGGAAAAATATTCTGCAAGTTCCTTTGACTGAAAAATATATCCATGTCTAGCATATATTTCATTTCTTGCATAAGTTAACTCCTGCGGATCCATATTTTCCAAATCATAATCTGATATATACTCCCTGTCGCTTTCGTCTAAAATAAATACAAAACCATCTTCATTTTTCTCTGTTATCTTTTTTTCTCCCATATCATTTTCAAGAAACTGACTGTATGTCCGTGGCTGATAAGTACCCCCTGAAAAAGAACAATATCTGTATAAGCAATCCAGAATATAGCTAGTTTCATCATAATCATTCTCTGGCTGCGGATCCTTGTACTGGAAATCCATAATATAATCATACTGCCCATCATTTGCCGCAATCACATACTCCATTTTTGCATCGGACTTACTGCATATCCCCTGCACAATTTTCCTCGCCATGCCGTATTCATCTGCTTGTGGTTCTCTATCAGCTGGATATTCATACTGGATATTTTCCCATGTGTGTGCATATTCTTGTGCAGCACGCATGCAGTTAAGTACCGGATCACCTATATTCTGACGTTTATACACCTGCAGTTTTGCATAATAATTTTCATCATCGCAAATGAAAGCATAGCACTGGCCATCATCCCGCATATTTCCTATATTAAAAAAATGTATTGGATAAGCAAATGCAAACGATTCATCTTCGCTCATTTGTAACAAATAATCATCCAAATCGAGGCATTGATTTATATCTATATACGAATTATTCACAGATAGGATTGAATGCCAGCCAATGTCATAATCCTCCTGTCCAAAACCATTTTCGTCTTCCTCTGTATCCCCGTCTGTGGTTTCATTATTATAACTTAGGCTATTTTTATCATTTTTAGTAAATTCTTCCTGTGACACTGTATCATTTCCTACAAATGATACACTCTCGGAAGATGGACGAAAAAGATTTTTTCCAAATTTAATTGCAAAAATTGAACAAAGTACTATGACCATTGAACAAAGTATTGCAACAGCAGATTTTCTCGTAATATGGGATTTTACGCCAGTTCGGTCATCTGCTCTTCTTATTTCATTCGGCACAAGCTTTTTATCCTTCGTGTAGTGAGGAGAAATCCTTTTAAAACCGGATACCGCATTGTTTTCCCCTGATATGTCATTCTGTAGCAGCACCCCACAGGATGGACAATATTCGCCGGATTCGTATTCGCTTTCACATAATGGACACCGCTTCATTTTCATTTTCCCTTCTTTTTTCTCTATTAAAGAAAGAATTGGACAGATTGTGCAACATTTTTCCAAAGAGTATCTATCAAAACGATAGATGACTCCGAGAAAAAGACTGGCAGGCTGTTCATTTATTTCTTTGCTATTTCTTAAGGATAATCTTTTCCATAATTTGGCGGATGGCATCTTCTCAACCGCTTGATTCCTTTCCATAACCCACGGATGCATCCGTACTTTTTGACTGCCAGGATCATGTATTCTGAACAACTTGGCTCATATACACAACGCAACCGCAGCCCATCTGGCGCAAAACGCTGGTATACATATACCATCCATATAACCGCTTTCCCCGAAATTCTGTATATGTACACAAATACAACAAAAAAAACAGATAATATCTGATATATAATTCCATTTTCCACACTGCCAAAAAGAAATCCTGATAATTTTACAGCTGCTACTGTCAGAATAATACATATGACCAGAGCCAATATCGCATTCCTATAACCTATTCGTGGTCTTTTGAGCGGATTGTAAGGGATATGGTTTGTTGTTCGGATTAAAGGAACCCCTCTAACATCATAGTCTTCATCCATATTTCCTATAATTCCTTAATGCATATACTTTCTTTCACGCACCATGGCTTTAGCTGCATGCAGACTTTCTGCGAGCTTTGCATTATTACGCATGGAAAAGCTGTAAGAACCACCAGGAACAACGATTTCAAGCCTGTCCACATAATAGCTGCTGGATTCTCTATTTGATTTATTTGACAAACATCCTTTAGAACCTTTATCTGTAACCCTTTGCACCAGATTTTTATTTAAAATAAAACAGGTAATATCCTGGTAAAAAAAATCCATTGTACGTTCCCAGATCCTGTCGCTTATCATATCAAATATATACTCATAACAATACATCTGAGTCTGGCTGAAAAATATCCATGTAACGCTGAAACGGGAAGAAACTGCGTGATTATTTTCCGTACGGACTAATACTACGTCATCCAAGTCTCTTTCATTGAAATCATCCCATACATATCCCCCAAGTGCAATTGGTGAAATTTCATTTATTTCACTTTCATCCAATCCAATCTGTTCGATTGCTCTCTTCTTTAAATTTAGTGCACCCAGTCGTTTTGACACTTTTTGTTCGTAATCTGTCATTTTCATTCCAGAAAAAATCTTTCCACCGCTAAAACACCCTGCTAATCCACTGGTAAAATAGTCAATTATTAATTTTTGTTCTGCTGTCTTACCTGTTTTGTAGCGCTCTATTGCTTCTCTTCCGTTCTTAATATCAGAAACAGCACTTATAGTGGCACCCGCCATATAGCCAATTCCATCCCATATTCCCATTTTCATTTCTCCTTTTTAATTAATATTCATCTACATCCTCAAACAATATTTCTGTATAATCTGCTCAAGCAAAATCCCCATGTTACAAGCTTTCCGGTTTTGGTACGCCCAGTATATCATAAAACTGTTTGACATCAGTCTGGGAAAGACCCGCTTTTTTAGCTAGCTGCAAACACTCTCTGTAATCCGGGGATGTCCGCAAATGTTTGCGAAAATAATAATCATATTTAATATAGGCCCAGAAATAATAATATATCCCCTTTGGTTCTATCATGACTGCTGCATTCAGATACTCACCCACCCGGTCAATCTCTGCATGCACCAGCCGAAAAGCTTTTCTTCCTTTAAGCAGACAGATTGCAGCATAAAAATATATTTCAGAATTGTCAAAATTGTGTTCTGCCGCTTTGTCAAAATACGGCAGTGCTTTCTCATAAAAATTTAATTTTAAATAACAAAATGCAATTGACATATTCAGCTTCTCATTATCCGGACATGCCGATAATGCTTTCTCATAACAGTGCGCAGATTTTTTCAACTCTAAAGGTGTCATGGAAGCGACACTGTTGAATGTTGTAATTACTATATCACGAAAACAGACCGGGCACTGTTTTGTATCAACTGAAATCGCACTTCCACATCCAGGACACTCCAGTTCAACTACTTCATAAGCCATCGTTTTTCTTCCCCCTGTTATGAAGTGACCTTTGTCAAGAGGAAATTTCAAAAGAAACTTTTATCCCTTGATTCAGCCACATTTGTTATTGTCTGACAGCATCCGGAAAGAGCCATTTTAACAGTCTCCGGCATGTAGCCACTCTGTTATTCGTGGATTGGTTACCAACAGGCTAATGGTCCGCCGAGAGCCCTGCTATCTATTTTCGTGGATCACGGTTTCCCGTGCGCACATAGGAGGATCGCAGTTAGCCCGAACCGTTTTGTTACCTGGCCCCTCCCGGATGCTGTCAGATTGTTTCGTTGTTATCTGTGGCAGATATCTGCGCTCTGCCGCTGATTTCTGCTTGATTACCCTTATCATTCGGGCAGATGACTGTCATGGGCTTGCTGCGGAGCGGTGCGCAGCACCCTTGACCGGCAGATGAACGGATGATACCTCATGCAGCCTTTT
>CAJTVR010000142.1 GCA_910580075.1 uncultured Eubacterium sp.
GGAAAAAGTGTCTCTGTCCGGCGTCCGGGTAACCAATAGACTGTCCAGCGTCCGGGTAATCTATAGGATTCCCGAACGCCGGGCGGAGACAAAACAGGGTCTTCACAAAAACGGTCAATAAGATATAATAGAAACTGACCAGTCCAGTCAGCGGAGGATTTAGAATGAATGATAAATTTTTTACTCTTCCCGAAGAACGCCAGCAGGCTGTTATAAATGCCGGATACCGGGTATTCTCGCAAAATACGTATAAAAAATGCCCGGTCGGTGAAGTTGCAAAGGAGGCCGGCATCAGCAAATCGCTTCTTTTTTATTATTTCCGTAATAAAAAAGAACTGTATTTATTTCTCTGGGAAAACTGTGTGAAAATAACGGTGGAATGCATGAATGCCTATCGCTGTTATGAACAGACGGATCTGTTTGAAATGCTTCTAAGAGGCATGCAGGCCAAAATACATATTATGCACAAATATCCCGACGCCGGACTGTTTGCCATAAAAGCCTTTTATGAAAAAGACCCGGATGTTGCCGCCGATATACAAAAAAGCTATAACAGATTTAAAAATACCGATGCAAAAGACGCCCTGGCAAAACTTGACCCGCACCAGTTTCGGGAGGGGCTGGATATCCAGATGGTTTACCGCGAAATGTACCTGGCATCGGAAGGTTATCTCTGGGAAATGCTGCGCCTTCCTTATATTAATACTGAACAGCTAGAACAGGATTTTACAAAAATGATCGGATTCTGGAAACAGGTTTTTCTTAAGACATCAGACTCTTAACCCCGTATTTGAATGAAAAGAAAGGATTAGAATGAATGCTATTGAACTAGACCGCCTCACGAAATCTTATGGAAAATCCCGCGGAATTGTAGATGTCAGTCTTTCCATTGCAGAAGGTGAATTTTTTGGATTTATAGGTCCAAACGGTGCTGGAAAAAGCACTGCGATCCGTACTCTGCTGGGATTACTCCGCGCTGACAGCGGCACTGCAAAGATTTTTGGTTCAGATACTGCGTCTGCAGATAAAAAGAAACTTCTTTGCGAAACCGGCTATCTTCCTGCAGAAGCTGCATTTTATTCCGGCATGCGTGTGAAAGATATTATAAAATTTTCTGCCAGCATGCGAAAAACTGACTGCAGAAAAACCGCGCAAAATCTGTGCGAACGTCTCTCTCTTGATACTTCCAAAAAAGTCCAGGAACTTTCTTTAGGAAACCGCAGGAAATTAGGAATCGTATGCGCACTGCAAAGCAATCCGCGTCTGTGTATCTTAGATGAGCCGACCAGCGGCCTGGACCCTTTTATGCAGAAAGAATTTTTTTCGATTTTAAAAGAACTCCATGCCCGGGGAACAGCGATTTTTCTTTCCTCGCATGTTTTGTCCGAAATTCAGCAGTACTGCACACGTGCGGCTATGATCCGGGAAGGGCGCATCATCGCCTGCAGCAGCATAGAAGAGCTGTCAAAGACAAATGCCAAAAAAATCCATATACAGACCGATGCAGATATCCGCACCAATGCGCTCTCCGGCATCCGCAGCGTCCAAAAAACTGCTGCCGGATTTACATTTTTATACAGCGGCTCCATGCACGGACTGCTCTGTTATCTCTCAGCACAGCCTGTCAGAGACCTCACAATCACAGAGCCCAGCCTGGAAGAAATTTTTATGCACTATTACTACGATATTCAAAACGAAAAATCAGAAAGTGAGACCCGTACTTATGACCATCATCCTTCATGAACTGAAACAAAACCGTCTGTCCCTGATCATCTGGACTTCAGGAATCGGATTTCTGCTGGCAGTCTGTATCCTGATATTTCCAGATATCAAAATGGAATCCAGCGGTATCAGCAATCTTTTTTCCTCCATGGGCGGCTTTACGGCAGCATTTGGAATGGATAAAGTAAACTTTGGCACATTAACCGGTTTTTATGCGATAGAATGCGGAAATATCCTCGGACTGGGAGGTGCTTTGTATGCATCTAACAGCGCCATATCCGTACTGGCCAAAGAAGAAAAAGATCATACCGCAGAATTTTTATTTACGCATCCAGTCAGACGCATTCATATTGTTACAGGCAAACTGATCTCTGTACTGATACAGACCGTGCTGTTAAATGCTGTCCTATTCCTGCTCGCAGTTTCCTGTATTCTCTTTATCGGAGAGCCTGTTCCATGGAAGGAACTTTCCCTGCTGCATTCTGCATATTTTCTGCTGCAGGCAGAGCTGGCCGGAATCTGTTTTGGCATATCTGCTTTTCTGCGCAGAGGCAGTGCCGGCATTGGTCTTGGACTTGCCGTCATGATGTATTTTTTAAACCTGATCGTAAATCTTTCTGATCAGTGGGAATTTCTAAAATATATTACGCCTTTTAAATATGCGGAAGGTACTGACATTGTGACAAATCTCTGTCTGGACCTGCGGCTGACGCTGACAGGGATGGCACTTATGACTGCCGGCGCAGCCTGCGGATATGTGAAATACTGCAGAAAAGATATTTTCTGACAATAGCTCCCGGCGAAACTGCCCTGTCATACATTTCAGATTTCCTTTATTTCATCTGTAATCTGCCGGCGCAGCACCGTCCCGGCAGAAAGCAGCGTTACTGTCACGCACACCAGTATATTCAGCACCAGAACAGCCGCCAGCGCTTCCAGGGAAATGCACCACTTTGGATGCAGGTACAGGTAAACATGTACCAGAAAATAATACAGTACTTTCTGAACCGGATAATAAATGACTGTCACAGCAGCTGCAGAATAAATTCCATACCGGATCCCCTCTTTTGCCATCATTTTACGAAATCCCGCATCGGTAATCCCCATTGCCCGCAGGATACCGAATTCATGTCTGCGGGCTGCGATTAAATACTGCATACTGTTCATAATATGAAGCATGCTGATTCCAAGCAGTACCGCCGCAATTCCATAATAGAAAAGCATTTTCTGAGTCAGATAAAGATTCTGCGCCTGAATCTGGCGGCTGTAATCCCTGACTGTGCAGCCGCTGATCCCGGATGTGATTTTTCCAAGTTCTTCGGAAACCTTCTGCGCATCCGCTCCGTCTTCTACGGAAATGCTGATGGTCTCATAACCGGATACGCCAAAATTCTGCTCCATCTGCTCATTTGTCATAATAAGATCAAATGTACTGTGTCCGCCTCCTCCAATAAATGCGTCTGTTTTCAATAGTGACCTCGTAACAAGTGCTGAAGCATCCAGTTCTTTTGTCTGATACCAGCTGCTTTTTCCCTGAAACCGGAGTGCTTCCTGCGGAAGGTCCGCACTGGCTGGTGTCGTTAACTGCAGCCGGCTTCCTGCCTTCATTTCAGCACCGCCGTAATTGCCCTGGCCATCCATAAGCATCTTTACAATTACACTGTTTTCACTGCGCATTTTATCCGGATTTATTTCTCCTTCAATCAGATATGCATTCAGCTCCTCCAGCATGGAATCGTCATAGCCGTAGATATTGACTTTGACCGCATAGTCATCCCCGCCGGTTTTCGTAACAATCCCATGATATTGATTCATCAGCTGCTGATCATCCGGATTCAGGCCTCCATAGTATTCCGTCCACAAATACGTTCCGTCCCTGAAGGCAAGCTCTCCCATAGAATAACGCATCGGGTGAAATTCAGAAATTCCCGGTATTTTCTGCATCCGTGCGGCATCCTGCAGCGGTATCACGTCTGCAGGGCGGTCAGACTGCATACACACCTGAATGTCCGACCCCAGCCCGTCGTCTGCCTTAAAAGTCAGCTCGTTGTTGATTCTCGTATTTTCCGTTACATAAAATGCTCCCAGAAAAATAATGCTTCCGGCTGACAATGACAGAAGTATCCCTGCAAACGTCCCTTTCCTGGCAAACATAAATTTTCTGGTAAGAATGCCTGTAAGGTTACTGTGTCTGATACTGTAAATTCTGCGTTTCGGATGTTTTGCCGTTTCCTGGGAAATCATCTGGCGAATCGTCATTTTTTTCATCTTTCTGATTAATAAAAGACTGATCAGTACCGTTACAAAAACATAAAATAGCAGCCCCATCCAGATTACCTGCCAGTTCATCCGGAAATTTCCAGCATCTGAAAAACTTCCGAAACTTCCGAAATTTCCGAAACTTCCGATAAAGACATCCTGCACCTGTCCTGTGCCCCCGGTATGAAATGTCCCGCTCTGCGTAATGAAAATATGCCCCGCTCTGCGATATAGAAATCCTGCTGCCAGACCGCCTGCCACACACCCTGCCGGATATCCCGCCAGACAGACCGCTCCTGCTTCTGCTAAAAGAAGCGCTGTGCCATAACCGTCCGTCATTCCAAGCGTCTGCAGAACACTGTACTGAGCCATTCTCTTTATTACCGAAACCTGAAACAGGCTGTACATAACAAACGCACCAAACACAGCTGCAGCAGCTAGAATCACAGCTTCCGTCAGCTGTCCTGTGGAATTTAGCTGTGACCAGATGTATGGAAGGCCGTATTCTTTCTTTGAAATTCCTGTCTTTATGACTTCCGCTGCATTTACCGGACCTGACAGATCTATATAATCGTACAATCCGTTATTGCGCTTCACATCTTTTAATTCAATTTCAAATCTCCTGCAAAAGTTCCACATCTGCCTGTATACTTTGCCGCTCTCATCAAATTTTACATATAAAAAATCTCCGTTTTTTCCATAACTGAGTGACCGGTTTACAAATACCTGTTTATCGTTTCCTAACATCTGCTGCAGTTTTGCGGGCATATCTGTATAGATGCCGCACAGAATAAACGGCTCTCCATCCAGTGTCACCCGGCTCCCCAGACGGCCGGAAACACCCAGGCTGTTCAGCGTCTGTATATCCATGGCTATCTCATGATCTTTGCGCGGATAATGACCGTCCGTCAGTTTTCGTCCCGTCATTTCCAGATAACCGTCGTCTGCATAGACAAACCGCATCAAAAACGGCTCTTCGATGATCTTTCTGACCGCTTCAGTTCCTGTTTTTTCTATCTGATACCCATGGCCGTCCGGTTTTTTCAGAAATTCCTCCATCCAGGGACAGTCTGCCCTTGTACTGTAATGCCAGTCTCCGTATTCTTCCCTGGCTCTTTGTGCAGCAGCATGCCTGCCGCTTAGAAACAGACCGCCCATTCCTGTAAGCAGCGCTGCGGAAAACATCACTCCGAAAAACAGCGCAGCCGTCTGTTTTTTATAATGCCTGATATAAGAACAGACAATATGAAACATCATTTTCATCTCAGACCGCCTGCCTTTCCCTGCCGCCACCGGCTGCCTGAACTGTAACAGCCTTCTGTTTCTGCCAGTCTTTCATTTTCTTTCTTCTCCTGGCTATACGCATCCAGAAAACTGCCGGCTTCTGCCGCTGTTTCTCTTTTCTGCAGCAGCATGCCGTCTTCGATATGAAAAGTCCGGTCGCAGTTACATGCCAGGCTCTCATTGTGCGTTACCATAAGAATCGTCTGACAGTATTTCCGGCTGCTGTTTTTTAAAAGTGCCATAACCTCAAACGTCGTCTTTGAATCCAGATTTCCGGTCGGCTCATCTGCCAGAATCACAGCCGGTTTATTTGCAAGCGCCCTTGCCAGTGCCGTCCGCTGCTGCTGGCCGCCTGATAATTCATTCGGATATCTTTTTCTTTTATCCCAAAGCCCCAGCTCCTTTAGCAGTTCCTGTATATAGGAATGATCTGCATGCCTGCCCTGGTCGAACGTAACCGGAAGCGCTACATTATCATATACATTCAGTACCGGCATCAGACTGTAATTTTGAAATACGAATCCAATGTTTCTGCGGCGGAATATAGTCAGCTCTTTGCGGCTCAGCTTTGCAATATTATGTTTGCGGATAATAATTTCTCCCTGCGAGGGAACATCCAGACCTCCAATCAGATTTAACAGCGTGCTTTTTCCAGAACCAGAAGTCCCTATTATGGCTTCAAACTCTCCCTGGCTGACTGTAAAGGAGATGTTTTTCAATGCGTGCACCGCATTTTGCCTTGTTCCGTACTGTTTGCTGATATTTTTTACCTGCAATACGTCCATTTACTAATACTCCTTTGCTTTTGATGTCCCCATCATAGCAGGCAGATCTTTCAAAACCATAACAAAGCCGGATTTAATTTTGACAATTTTGTAAGAATACATGAAAACTGCTTCCTTTTCCATATTCCGATGTGACAGTCATATACCCTTTCTCTTTCTCCAGTATCAGCCTGGCCAGATAAAGGCCTATCCCGGAGCCTTCCATATTTTCCACTTCCCTGCTCCGGTAAAAGCGTTTAAAGATCTGTGTGAGTTCCTCTTTATGAATTCCGATTCCTTCATCGCTAATCTGTATTTCCGTATACAGCTCCATCGGAATGACCTGTATCTGAATCCGGCTGTTTTCCTTTGAATATTTAACCGCATTCTCCAGGATATTACAGAAAACCTCCGCCGTCCATTTGGGATTATGAAGCAGTCTGATGTCTTCAAACGGTACTGCCGATATCTGAATCTTCTTTTTCTCCGCTCTTTCATAAACCGAATTTACTGCATCAAGCAGCGTATTTTTGATAGATGCCGCCTGTGCTTCAAACTGGATAGCCCCCTGTTCCAGCCGGGTCATTTTAAACAGAGACTGTAAAATCCAGTCTGTTTTATCCAGCTGCTGCTTCATTTTTTTCAGGAACAGCCGCTGCTGGCAGACATCCTGCTGCGTTTCTAACAGTTCTCTGTACATCATGACATTGCCCAGAGGCGTTTTTAGCTGGTGGGACATATTGGAAATCAGGCTTTTTACCTGTTCTTTTTCATTCTGTGCCTGGTTCAGCTCATATTCCAGTTTTTCCTGAATCCGCACGGCTTTATTTGCCAGCGCTGCCAGAGCGCCTTCCCTGACATCTGATATTCCGATTTCTCTGCGTTCCAGCACCTGGTCAAGCATTCTGCCCAGCTTCAGGTACATCTGTTTTCTATAATAAATCTGCAGCACAGCTGTCAGGACAGCCGCAGCCGTCAGAACAGACAGCAGCACACATATTGTATCTGTCATTCTTCCGTTTCCTTCCAGACATACCCGATTCCATGAACCGTTTTGATTCTCTGCGGATTTTTCGGATCATCTTCGATCTTAGTCCGCAGCCTGCGTATACTGACTGCTACTGTACTGTCGTCCACAAACCTGCCTCTTACATCCCACACATGTTCCAGAATCTGCTCCTTAGACAGCACAATCCCGGCATTTTCCATGAAATAAACAAGCATTTTATATTCTGTCCGGCTGCACTCCGTCTCCATTCCGTTTTTATATACTTTACAGGCGTCTTTATCAAGCAGAATTGCCCCTGAATGAAGCTGCGTTTTTGAAATATCCTTTTTCAGCAGCTTTCTGATTCTTGCTTTTAAAACCGCCAGCGAGAAAGGCTTGGACATGAAATCATCCATTCCAAGCTCCAGTGCCTTCACCTCATCCATTTCCGTATCCCGGGCAGTCAGCATCAGAATCGGGAGATGATAGCGCTCTTTAATCAGCGTACATAGGTCAAACCCGCTCCCGTCTGGCAGATTGCAGTCTAATAGAACAAGGCTGCATACATTCGTATTTAAAATCTGCAGGGCTTCTCTGACCGATGCAGCTGAAACTGATTCGTAACCGTCTGATTTCAGTGAAAAAGAGAGTCCTTCGTTTAAGTCTGTGTCGTCTTCTATGATTAATATTGTCTGCATTGATTTTCACCATTATGATTGATTGTCCTGACTGTCTTATATAACTGCTTTTTTGCATTTTCAGTTTAGACAGGAGGCTGGAGTTTGTCAATATGCGGACTCTATTTTTATGCGTAATTTTGCAGGATTTCTTTTGTACAATCCATACATTATAAACAGCATGGTTTATTTTAAAGTTAAATAAATCATGCTGTTTCAGTGTCAATATATTTTTTACATGCAATAAGTTTCTGCATCTATTCTTTTTCCTCTTTGCTCCATTCTTCAATATTTTCAAATAACTCACTCAAAAAGCGCTTTGGCATTCTGCTTTCCCGCATACTTTTCATTTCTTTACAAAATTGTATAATTGATTCAGAAATCGTACATGGTCTTGTCTGCTCCATGGTCATACCCATTACCCGTATCTCCTTTTCCTCAAATATTAAACGGAAACACAGTATTTGATACTATCCGGCAGAAGATTCACTCCGGCTGAACAATCTAAAGATTTTTGCGGCAAGTTTTCAAACGCTAAATAAAATTATGAGAGAATATCTGCAAGACTCCGCACAAAATTATATTATAAATATAAAAAGGAATGATTTTATCGTCAAAACGCACAAAAAACTTAATAAGTTCTTAATTATAATTCCTATACCCGTCCCACCAAAATATGCTATAATATTTTCTAATCAGTGCAGACAGTATGGGGATAGTTCCTCGGCTGCCCTTTTCGGAAACGGAAAGGAGGGATTCTATGAACACGTTAGAAGTTTTAACACTGCTGTTAGTAGTATTTGCAGCATTAACATACATAGATAATCATAGCAGCCATAAATAGACAGGAACAAAGCTATCCCACTATTGACGCGGTTCTTTCTGAACTTTGGGTATGATAGGTAATAAAAGAACAGGTCAAAGATCTG
>CAJTVR010000143.1 GCA_910580075.1 uncultured Eubacterium sp.
CATATGATAGTTTTTGGATATTTCCATTGTCTACCATATGGGGAGCATATCAAAATCAAGGGTTTTGGAAAGTTTTTCTGCGTTTAGGGACATAACATTTGATATGAAAATGTTATGCAGCATGACACGCAGCATATTCAGTCCGGGCAGAACCGGCTGGCAAAATCCAGCCTGAGCTTTATGAAACTGGTGCAGATACGCAGCAGATACTCCGGCCTGAAGAAAAACAACGGAGGATACTATGGGTATGCGGGAACTGGATTACGGGAAAACGGGAATGAGAATCCGCCAGGTCAGGAAAGCAAAAGGCTGGTCACAGGACGAGCTGGCGAAAAAATGCGGCATCAGCATGTCGTTTCTCGGGCATATAGAGCGCGGGACAAGGATTATGAGCATGGAGACGTTTGCAAATATCTGTACGGCGCTGGACGCCGGGGCAGATGAGCTGCTCTGGGGCGTGGCGAATCCGTCGGATGCGGTGCTGGATATGTGGAACCTGCCGGAGAAAAAGAAGGGCCGCCAGGCTGTCAGACGCAATAAAGCAGCTGGCGGAACGGGAAATGAAACGGGTGCCGGGGCAGATGACAGCTATTCCATGTATGTCAGAATTATGAAGTCGGTTGCTGAGATTATGAACGGGGCATAAAAGGATGAGGAAAGAAAAAAGCAGCCGGAAATGAGGAATGAAAGAAATGAGAGAAAAACAGCAGCGGTGAAGGGAAAGAAAGAAGGATGAACGGACAGGACTCCTGGAAAAGGACGCAGGATATAGAAATAGACCTGACAGACCTGCTAAAGTGCCTTGGCAGACAGTGGAAGCGGATATTAATCTGTGCACTGGCATCTGCCCTGCTTGCAGGCGGATATGGGTATATGAAAAACAAAAGCAGCACGAAAGTGCAGAATACGGACGCGGTGCAGGACATTGAGCTGACACCGGATGAAGAGCAGAGTGTTCAGGCAGCAGTGCAGCTTTATGAAGAAACTGCCGGTCTGGAACAGTATCTGCAAAACTCCCTGCTGATGCAGGCAGATCCGTATCACAGGCACAAAATATATCTGCTCTACAGCGTTGAACAGGCACAGCGGCGGGATGTACAGAAGATTACAGAAAGCTATTTAAGTTTTGTGATAAACGGCGGTGCTGCAGACGCCCTGCAAAAAACAGGCGGGGAATGGGATATGGACAAAAGCTGTCTGGCAGAAATCATGACGGCGTATCAGAAAGTATACAGCTATCCGTACCAGCTTTCTGTGAATAATGCTGCTGAGCCTGACATGCCGGCGGAAGCGGTCTTTTATGTGGAACTGACAGGGCTGGATGAGGAGATGGCCGGACGGCTTTCGAAAGATTTGCAGAAGGTGCTGAAAGATTATTCTGCAAAGGTAAGGCAGCAGGCTGGAAATCATAAACTGAAACTGGTTCAGGCAGAACATGCTGTCACGGCAGATACCGGCCTGCAGGCCCAGCAGCATGATAAGCGGGCGCAGCTGGCAGCGAATGAAGCAAATTTAAAGTCGATGACGGATGCTTTCAGTGAAAACCAGATGGCAGTGTATGAAAAAGAAAGGGAAGAAGCGGAGGGGCAAAAGGCGGAAGCAGCAGACAGGAAACCGGCAGATGAAAGCGTTAAAGATGGCCGTTTAGAAGCAGAAAATGTATCAGAGGATGAGGCCGGGACAGGAAACAGTCTGTCAGCAGTCCTAAAATACATAGTTCTTGGTTTTGCGGGTGGGATTTTCCTATACGGTGGTTTTTATGTCTGCTGGTATGTGTTTCAGGATACAGTAAAAAGTACCCGGGAAATGCAGGAGCTGTATACATTTCCTTTTTATGGCGGGGCTCATTTGGGAAATAAGGCCGGAAGGAAGCAGATTCATGCCGCGGACACTGACGGACAAAAAGCAGAGCAGCTGGTCAGCCGCATCCGGCTTGCCTGCAGGAAACAGGGGATTACAAGGCTGTGTCTGGCATCTGATTTTCTAATGGATACGAAAGAAAAGGACTATATCAGACAGATGGCTGAACAGCTAAGCAGTTTTGGCATAGAGGCTGTGACAGCTGAAAATGCCAGTACGGATACGGCTCAGTGGGATATGCTTGCAGAAACAGGCACGGTGCTTTTGGTGTGCCGGCTGGGTATGACGACGCATCGGATGATTGATGATGCCATGAGGTTTTATCAGGAGAATGGCGTAGCCGTAATAGGGGCTATGACGTTTGGATGTAATGGGTAACAGGACAGGAATCATGCAGGAAACAGATAGGAACCGGACCTGGTAATGAGAGTCAGAAGGCTGCATAACAGGGAAGGGGTTATAAGGGCGCTCAGGGAATGGGATCAGGTCTGGAATATGCGGCGTTTTGCATATTGCGGAATGGCGAAGCATACCCTGCTTTAAAGACAGGCAGATTCTATTTGTGAATATAATGGAAGGAAAGATGAAATATGGTTCACTATGAAAACGAACAGAAAAATGTATGGATTATTGATCATTATTCATCTGAACCTAAATACGGAGGTATATCACGTCAGTATGATTTTGCAAAGGAGTTAGGAAAACGCGGTATTCAGACTGTGGTGATTGCGTCGGGTTTTAATCATTTTACACACAGCTATATTTCAGACAGAGATTTGGAGATTCATGAATTAAATGAAAAAGTACGCTATATTTATTTGAAGACAAGCAGTTATATTTCAAATAGCGGTGCCGGGCGTGCGAAAAACATGGCTGATTTTATGCTGAAGGTATTAAAATTCGAACATGTGATAGCAAAGCGTTATGGGAAACCGGATACGGTTACAGGCTGTTGTGTTCATCCGCTCACATGGATTGCAGCATACATTACAGCAGCAAAATATAAAGCACGTTTTGTGGCAGAAGTAAGAGATTTCTGGCCGAGAGTCTGGGTTGCCAGCGGGGATAAAAAACGTTCTGATCCAATGGTGCTGTTTTGTGAAATCATTCAGCGCTGGACATTCAGGCATGCAGACAGGATTATCTATTCCATGTACCATGGGGATAAATATATTTGCAAAGAACTGGGAATTCCCAAAAGCAGGGTGTATCTGATTGGGCAGCCGATGGACTGCGATAGATTTGATGAAAATAGCGGGAAATTGGAAATGCTGCCTGATGAAATAAGGACGTTTATGGACATTGGAAAAGAAGACCGGCAGAACGAACTGATCTGTGTGTTTGCCGGATATTATATGGATTATGAAGGTGTCTATGTCATGCTGGAAGCGCAAAAAATTCTGGAAACAAAAGGGCTTCCGGTTAAGATGCTGTTTGCCGGTTCCGGGCAGGAAAAGCACGGAATGCTGAATTATGTAAAGCGTCATGCACTCAGAAATGTCCTTGTCTATGACCGTATTCCGAAGGAAGCGGTGCCGGCTCTGCTGTCGAATTCTGATGTCTGTATGGCGCATTTAGAAGTGAAAGGCCATAAAGAAGTATACAAATACGGTGTATCTAAAAATAAAGTAAATGAATACCTGTATTCCGGGGCATGTACGCTGTATGGGTTTTTATATCAGGACGATGAAGTGGCAGCAAGCGGAGGAGGCATGATGTATCAGCCGTTTCATGCCAGGGAGCTTGCGCAAAAGATCGAATATTTATACAGGCTTCCACCGTCCAGGCGCAGACTTTATGGAATCAGAGGCAGAAAATATATAAAAGAGAAACACAGTGTGGAAGTTCTGGCAGACAGGATGATGGAAGTATTGTTTGGATGAAATGAAGATGAGGAAAAATAAAATCAGACTGTACTGGAATACAGTAAAAAGGCTGAAGCCGGTACAGATCAGATATCAGATTACAAAGCGGATATGCACAGACAGAAAGAGAATCCAAAGAAATGTAAATCGTCTCAAAGTGCCTGAAACAGCCCCGCTTCATATACTGATTGAAGAACTGGACTGTGAGGAAAGTTATATCAGACGTTTTTGTACAGATGCTCTGCTGGAGCATCATATAAAACTGCTTCATGAGTCTTATAAAATAGAGAGTGACTGGCAGATTCCGTCTGCTTTCCGTTTATGGAACTATAATCTGCATTATCTGGAGTTTTTGATCCCGTTATCAGTAAAATACGTTCAGACGGCACAGGAAAAGTATTTTTTTCAGTGGAAGCAGCTTATCGAAGGGTGGATGAAGCAGCATTCCAAAGACAGTTTTGAACCTTATGTAATTTCTATGCGAATCCCCAATATGCTGGTCAGTATGGAAATTTTGCAGCAAAAAACCGGCGGCACAGAATTAGAAAAGAAACTTTTGGATTCTATTTACCGCCAGTACAGATATCTGCTTCAAACGCAGGAGCTGGCGCTTTTGGCAAATCATTATTTTGAAAATCTCAAAGCACTCGTGATATCCAGCCTTTTCTTTGGCGAACTGGATATTTATCATAAATATTTTGATTTGTTTTTAAAGCAGATAGACGAACAGATTCTGCCTGACGGTGTACATTTTGAACGGAGTCTTATGTATCATAAAATTATTTTGGAGGATATTCTTCGGGTATATCAGGCTGCTGATTCAGCGGGACATGCATGTGATGCAGAGAAACTGATTCCTATCATACGCATTATGGCGGCTGCACTGGATAACCTGGAGCAGGGATTTCCTGACAGGACACCGCTTTTTAATGATGCCGGAAATAATGTCTGCAAAGGAAGCAGGCATTTGCTTGCAGCGGTACAGCATATATGCGGGTATGAGAAAAAACCAGTCAGGAGTTTTAAAGATGCCGGGTATTACAAAATGTCTGTGGAAGATGTAACGATTCTTTTTGACTGTGGAGATATCGGCCCGTCTTATATGGGAGGCCATGGACACTGCGACTGTTTAAGTTTTGAACTGGCTGTAAACGGAAGATGTCTGTTTGTAAATTCCGGGACGGGATGCTACCAGGGAGAGCGGAGGGCATTTTTTCGCAGTACAAAAGCACATAATACGGTCATGATAGATGAGCGGGAACAGGCAGAATTGTGGGGTGAACATAGGGCAGCCCGCAGGATGACAGATTTAAGAGGAACTGCAAAAAAAGATTTTCTGGCTGGAAGATTTCGAAATTATATGGGAGATTTTTTTAAACGTAAGATGAAGTGGATCAGGCCGTCGCACAGTCTGGAAATTACAGACTGCCTGACGGCTTTTGAGAAAGGAAACCATACAGCAAGGCAGTTTTTTCATCTGGCACCGGGTCTGGTATATAAAGCAAGCGGGCCGCAGATTTATATTTTAAATGGAAATCATGTACAAGCTATTCTCATTCCGCCGAAAGGGAGCAGATACCGGATTTACAGAAGCGGGCAGATTACAGATTATGCATCGGATTTTGGACTGTATGAAAAAAAACAGGTATTGGAAATACGGACATTGTTTGAGAAATGTATAGTTATGCAGACCAGGATAGAGCTGAATCTGTAAAATGCTGTATGCAGGCAGAATATATACAAAATGAAGCTGATAATCAGGACAGGAGAATAAAGCAGATGGTAAATGTAATAGGACTTGGGTATATCGGACTGCCTACTGCATTGATGATGGCTGCCCATGGGATTGAAGTGACAGGTACTGACCATAACGGACAGCTGGTGGAAATGCTTCATACAGGGCATGTTACATTTAAAGAGGAGGGGCTGGAAGAACTTTTTATAGAAGCCGTAAAGGCTGGAATCAGGTTTACGACAGACTGTCAGGAGGCAGATATTTATGTGGTATCTGTGCCGACGCCTTATGATAAATTCAGCAAAAAAGTAGACTCGGGTTTTGTTGCTGAAGCAGTAAAGGAAGTACTTAAAAGAGCACCGATAGGAGCAGTGATTGTTATTGAATCTACGATTTCACCAGGAACCATTGATAAATTTATCCGTCCTGTAGTAACAGAAATGGGATTTAAGGACGGATCAGATATACATCTTGTTCATGCTCCGGAGCGGATTATTCCAGGCAATATGCTGTATGAACTGATTCATAATAACCGTACAATCGGGGCAGACAGCTTAGCGGCCGCAGAACGGGTAAAGAACTGTTATGCATCGTTTTGCCGTGGAGAAATTATTCTCACGGATATCCGTACGGCCGAAATGACAAAAGTTGTGGAAAATACATACCGGGCTGTTAACATAGCGTTTGCGAATGAACTTGCTAAAATCTGCAGGCACGATAACATGGATGTTTATGAGATTATCCGTATCTGCAATATGCATCCGAGAGTCAGTATTCTTCAGCCAGGGCCCGGAGTCGGAGGACACTGCATATCTGTAGACCCGTGGTTTCTGGTGGGCGATTATCCAAGTCTGGCAAAAGTCATTGATGAATCTATGAAAACAAACGATGCGATGCCTGCATTTGTACTTCACAGAATCTATGACATTATGAAAGAACATGAGCTGAAAGATTTATCGCGTGTCGGTTTATACGGGCTTACTTATAAAGAAAATGTGGATGACATGCGGGAGAGTCCTTCACTGCAGCTTTTAGAATCACAGAAAAAGCATTTAGGGACTCCGTTAAAAGCGTATGATCCATTTATTACAAAAGATGTGGTAGAAAATCAGTACCACGATTTTGCCGCTTTTTTAAGGGATATTGATATTGTAGTTATTATGGTTGCACATGATGAACTGAAACAGAACATGAACATGTTACATGGCAAAATTGTTTTAGATACACGTCATATTTATAATGGCGAGTGTTACCGCTTATAAGAGTATACAAAGGAAAGTAATGAAATGAAAACATGCTTTCTTCTTACACATATGCCGGACCCAAAGACGAATAAAAGAATTAAAATATTTAAAAAATTCGGACCAGTCAGTGTAGTATGTACGAAACGCAAAAGTCAGGATATCTGGGAACCATTTTTCTGTGATGTGAAATATTACAGTTATCATGTAGATCTGCCTGCCGCACAGCATATTTTTAAAAGAGCTGCTGTCTCCAGCCGTTATCAGAAAATAGCATTAAAAAAACTAAAAAAATTAGATCCGGATGTTATTTATGCAGACGGACTGGATTCTCTTTTGATTGTGTCCAAATACAAAAAGAAAAGAAAAACGGTGCTGTTTTATGATGTTGCAGATTTGAGAGAACCGTATATTGAAGAACCGGATAACTGTATAAAAAAACTGATGTTCAGTGTGATTAAAGCTGTAGAAAAACACTGCTTTAAAAATGTGGATTATCTGGTTATTACTTCGCCTAAATTTTACAGCCGGTATTATTATAAACTGATTCAGAAACAAAACGTAATCTATCTGCCAAACGCTCCTGAACCGGAGGTATTTAAAAATTATAAAAAAAAGGATGGCGGAGATTTTACAATAGGTTTTATTGGAGGGATACGTTATTTAGATCAGATGAAGATGCTTGCAGATGCTGCCGGAGAATGCGGATACCGCGTATTATTTGCAGGTGCAGGCGGAACAGATGCAGATTTCAGGAAAATATCAGAGTATTGCAAAGGAAAAGATAATATTTCTTTTACTGGAAAATATAACTATGAAAAAGATATCGCTGCATTGTATGGAAAAGCAGACTGTATCTATGCAGTATATGATGCAGACAATCCGAATGTCAGAATCGCGCTTCCGAATAAACTGTATGAAGCTGTTTTTTGTGAACTGCCATTGATAGCAGCAAAAAATACATATCTTTCAGAACTGACGCAGGCGTGGGGAACAGGTGTGTCTGTAGGACATAAAAATAAGCAGGAACTGATAGAAGCATTAAAACGATTAGAGTCCGATAAGGATCTCGTATATAAGATACAGAAAAACTGTAAAAAAATAAAGAGCAGTGTTTTGTCAGAAAAATATGAAAATAAACTAATAAAAATACTAAGAGGAATAAAAAGTGAAACAGAAAATACTAGTTTCCGTTGATACAGAAGGACCGGCAGGGAAACATCCGGTAGAGAGACTTATTTATGGGAAAACAGCAGACGGAGAATTTGGAATAAAATATCTGATGCGCCTGTTTGACCAGCATGGCGCAAAAGGTTTGTTTTTTGTGGATATTGCAGAGGCATGGGATTATGGAAGAAACAGGATAGAAGGTGTACTGCACACGGTTACACAGGGCGGACATGATACAGGAGTCCATGTACATCCTGAGCATATGGCAGATAAAAACCGCAGATATTTATGGCAGTATTCGTATGAGTTTCTTTTGGTACAAAAAGTTGTAAATGTTACAGAAAAATAGAGGTGAAAGTGAAATTTGGGAAAGTAAAAAAGCCAGTGAAATAAAGGCTTGGGAGTTTCCGAGAGGACACTAAGGAAAGAAAGAGGTAAAAATTTATGAGTTTCTTTACAACAGCAGTAACAGGATTAAAGACAGTAGTGACAGCAATCGGTGCAGGCGTGGCAGTATGGGGCGTTATCAATCTGCTTGAGGGATATGGAAATGACAATCGTGCGACACGTTCGTAACTGAAAAGGTTACGCACTAAGTCGAAAGGCTAAATAG
>CAJTVR010000144.1 GCA_910580075.1 uncultured Eubacterium sp.
CGTTGTTTACCTCTTGGAAGTTTGTCCAGATGGTAATTCTTTCGGATATTAGCCGGAATGGTTTCTACACCATTTCTCAGTCTTGCTAAATTGCTGATTTTCATCAGGCCAGACGGTTTATAAACATTAATATTCCCCCATGCCAGATCATAGTGTGTATCCAGATACGCCTTTGTCATTGCTGCCACCGCTCCTGGTTCATACCAGTCGTCTGCGTTAATCTGGCCGATAAGTTCTCCATGTGCCATCTTCGCACCTTTATTCAGTGCATCATACATTCCCTTATCCGGCTTTGAAATAATTGTCAGGGAACGTCCTTTTTTCTCGTCAAACCGGGACTGGTATGCTTTTGCAGTCTCCACTGTCCCATCTGCAGACATCCCGTCAATAATGATGTATTCAATATTAGGATAAGACTGGTTGAGCACAGATTCTATCGTACGCGCTATCGTATCCTGCATGTTATACACGGCTGTAAGTATGCTGACTAACATCATCCTGACTGCTGTACCTCCATTTTCCAGATTTTTTAACAAACCATCGCCATGACACCTAACACTGTAATATCATTTTCCAGATAAAATTCCATTTCTTCATCTATCATATTGTGAGTGGTTTCCCCAGCCTTACAGACCATCAGTACATTGCCTGCCTGCGCTATTACATCCCACACTGCGACGTCCCCGTTTACGTTCTCTGCCATAGAGGTTTCAATCCCCCAGCTCATAAACTGCTTTCCGATCCCTTCCAGGCATTCTTTTTCCCGGCCGCTGAATGGAACACTGGAAACCAGACAGAGTTTTGTTATGCCGCGTTTCCTGCATACCAGCTTTATCCGCTCCAGCAGCTTTGCCCTGCTTTGTGAAGCGTCTGCCCGCTGCGTAAAAGGCAGGCCCTTTTTCTTTTTTAGGAATAAACTTCCATAAACCGGAAACGTATACAGTTCTTTAAGCTGCTTTTCACTTTTTACCGTATCATGCAGAACGTACTGGCAGGCAAATATACAGGCATAAATAAATATACCGCCAGCCAGCCCTGCTAATATATATTTCATGCTGACTCTGGCGCTTTGAGCTTCTACCGCTTTTTCTTCAGCAGTATCCTGGCTTTCTGCACCGGTCGATTCCAGATACACCCCCATCTGTCCATTGTTAAAAGAATCTGTCACCGCCTTTAGATTTGCGGTATAAGACTGTAACTGCTGCCTTTTATCATGCTGCTGGGACTGCAGGCCCGCGTCAGACTCTATGCCCTTTTCAACACTTATTAGTGTCAGCTTATGACTGCCTGCCTGTTTTCCGGCTTTTTTAGAATATTCATTCAATGCCTCCTGCATATCCAAAGCCAGGCTCCCGGCCATTTCAGCGTCCCTGCCTGCTATCTCTATACAAAAAACTGTCTCAGACTGCAAACCATCCATTGCTGTGCTGTCCACTGCAACCTGGTATGGCTGACTATAATATTTAGGAACGGCGTTAAATAATTCTGCTAAATAACTGCTGTCAATACCCCATTTTTTTCTAAATTGTTTCAGTGCCGCCACAGCACCGCCGTTTTCTACAAAACTGATATAACTTTCTGTAATCTTCTGTAAATCCCGCCTGTCTGCATGTTCTATGCTATAAAGCAGGACGGCTTTATTTTTATGGTATGGGTCAACCTGCATCAATATGGAATGATCCAGATATTCTTCCAGGCTGCTGGTTTCTGACTGTAACTGCACCGCCGTATCCACAGCCTGCCTCTCTTCTTCTGACAGTTCTATTTCCCCGGCAGCTTCTGTTGCAGGCAGCGGCACGCTTCTTTCTGCTTTCAAATACCCATAAGCGCCAAACAAAACAGCAAAAAGGATAGCACATGCGAAAGCCTGTTTCCATTTCATACAAACAGCCTTGAAAAAATCTGCTAAATCAATTTCAATATCTTTTGTTTTTCTCCACAAATTGTTCTTATCCATATCAGGCTCCATTCATAATCTCAGCAACTGATTTCATAATCCTGACATACATAGCATAACTGTCGCTATTCTTCCTGTCCGCGCCGGCTCTGTCCCTGCCTGCTTCCCCGTCCGGCATTTCCCACATATCCAGCACTGCCTGGGATGACTGCGCCCTGCCCCACAGCAGCTCGTCCGCACCTGCTTCCAAAGCCTTGCAGATTGCGACAAATGTCTCCATACTCATAATTCGTGAACCGCGCTCAATATGGCCTAAAAATGACATGCTAATGCCGCATTTTTTTGCCAGTCTGCTTTGTGACCATCCCTTTGCCTTCCTGACCTGGCGTATCCTCATGCCCACCTTCCCGTAATCCAGTTCCCGCATTTTCCCATCTCCATTCCTGTCGCTATGCCAGAACCTCCCTTTGGAAAAACCGGTTTCTGACAAGGTATGTTATTCATGCAATACATAACATTTTCGTAGCAAATGTTATGTTACTGCTTTTGCAATATTATTGAAAAACCCAGTATTTATGCGGGTCTGGAGTCCTTGTTTAATCATTCATATTACACATGTTACAGCACTTTCTATATATACATGTTTTTTATTAAATTATATTCACAGTTAATATAAGCGAAGTAATTTGTAAATAATAAACAAAAATAATAGGAATTTATATAGAAATCAGAAGAAAAATATAGTAAATATTTACAATTTTATCTTTTGCCTTGCAAAATATAAAAAAATTGATATAAAATACTTTCAGATAACATTTGCTACGAAAATATTATCTATTAGAACATTCAGATTCAATTCCCGCAGCATTGCAATAGAAACCTTTCTAAACTTCGGAAAACACGTTCCATAGCGGCATTTAGACTCTCTTGCCATAAAATCCTAACACATCTATGAATGCTTTGATGATCATGCCAGCTTTTGCCCAAGCGGGAACGGACGCAATGATTTTTTACTTTATGATTTAAAAATGGCAGTGAACGCCAGTATAAAAGCAGGGATACGGATTGGATAAGCCCGAAACTTCTGTTTGAAAGGGAATTCTGCTTCTACAGGCAGAAGTGCAGTTTCTGGTCCTGATCCCAGAAAACAATTTGAAAACAGACGGTAAATCTATAGAAATAATTACGAAATTTACTTACCTGCCTCATTAGAGAGTAGAGAAAATTTGACCGAATAAGATCATAAATAAAGGGGCTGTCGCATTAAGAAATATGATACAACATATAGCTAGTTTAAATCGTTCTTTTATACTATATCCTGTATATATTTTGCTTAGTGCGACAGCCCCTTTTTGCATAGAATAACATATTTACTAGTATCTGCATTAATGCGTTAATATATCAGATACAGCAGCAGACACACCAAAAGAAACCTCTTCTCTGTCCAGCTGGCTGCTGCAGAATAAATGTACATCCTGCAAAGTTTCTCCGCCTGGCGTCCGGGCTTTTTGATTAACGTTTTACAAGCAGCGACTCTCCTGTCATTTCAGCCGGTTTTTCCATACCCATCATTTCGATCATAGTCGGCACTATGTCTGCCAGGCGTCCGCCCTCTTTTAATGTATAAGCCGGATCATAATTGATCAGAATAAACGGAACCGGATTGGTTGTATGTGCGGTAAACGGCACGCCTGTCTCATAATCCGTCAGCTGTTCCACATTGCCGTGATCTGCGCACAGGAACATCTGTCCGTTTACTTCTAACAGCGCTTCTACTGCTCTGCCTACACATGCATCTACTGCTTCTACTGCTTTGACTGCTGCATCCATCACACCTGTATGTCCTACCATGTCAGGATTTGCAAAGTTAATAATAATCACATCATATTTCTGGGAACGGATCGCTTCGCAGAGCTTGTCACACACTGCTGGCGCGCTCATTTCCGGCTGCAGGTCATAAGTAGCCACTTTTGGAGATTTTACAAGAATTCTCTCTTCTCCTTCATTCGGCTCCTCTACGCCGCCGTTAAAGAAAAATGTAACATGAGCATATTTTTCTGTCTCGGCAATCCTTGCCTGTGTCTTGCCATGTGCAGCCAGAAACTGGCCAAACGTGTTATCCAGTTCTACTTTCTTAAAAGCGATTTCCTTATTTGGAATCGTTACATCATATTCCGTAAAGCATACGTATTTCACCTGTTTTCTGGCTCCGCGGTCAAATCCGTTAAAATCGTCGCAGCAGAATACTCTTGTCATCTCCCTTGCACGGTCCGGGCGGAAGTTAAAGAAAATTACAGAATCTTTGTCTTTTACTGTAGTCACAGGCTGTCCGTCTTTTTCAATGACTGTCGGAAGGACAAATTCATCTGTCTTTTCGTCATCATAGGATGCCTGCATAGCTGCTACCGGGTCTGCTGCTCTTACACCTTCGCCTTTTGTAAGTGCCAGGTATGCCTTTTCTACCCTGTCCCAGCGGTTGTCGCGGTCCATGGCATAATAACGTCCTGAAATAGTAGCAATCTGGCCGACACCGATTTCCTGCATCTTATCTGCTAATTCCTGAATAAATCCTTTTCCAGACGACGGTGCTGTATCACGTCCGTCCATAAAGCAGTGTACGTATACATTCTGAAGTCCTTCTCTTTTGGCCAGCTCTAACAGCCCGTAAATATGGGTATTATGGCTGTGTACACCGCCATCTGACACAAGCCCGAACAGATGAAGGTCTGAACCGTTCGTTTTACAGTTTTCCACTGCTGCTAAAAGAGCCTCGTTCTTGAAAAACGTACCGTCTTCGATTTCTTTTGAAATTCTTGTAAGCTCCTGGTATACAATGCGTCCGGCTCCCATATTTAAATGTCCGACTTCAGAGTTGCCCATCTGCCCGTCCGGCAGTCCTACTGCCAGCCCGCTGGCGTAGCCTTTTACAAATGGATAGTCTTTCATTAACCGGTCAATGACTGGCGTATCTGCCTGTACGGCTGCATTTCCCTGTTCTTTTTCATTTAAGCCAAATCCGTCTAAAATCATTAATACCGTAGGTTTTTTGCTCATGTTTTTACTTTCCCTTCCCTAGATTAAATTAAATGAAATACTTCTGTATATAAAATATCACTAATTCGTAGATTTCTCAACTCTAAATTTACAAAACTTACTTATTTCCAGTCTGTCATGCCTCCGCCGTCTTCCAGCCTGCACATTTCCTTCAACAGCATTCCGCCGGCAATCAGAAATGCCACAAAATCCGCTGCAGGTGCTGCATACATTGCCCCTTCCAGCCCAAAAAACCGCGGAAGTATAATCAAAAGCGGCATTAAAAATAAAATCTGCCTGGTCAGCGACATCAGTGCACCTGCAGCCGCCTTTCCAATCGATGTATACATATTAGCTACAATCGGCTGAAACTGATTGACAAACGTGAAAAACATATAGATTCTGAAATACCGCTCAGCGAACTGGAAATATTCCTCGCTTTCCTGTCCGAACACACCGATAATCTGTCTTGGAAAAATCTGAAAGCACAAAAATGCAATCAGCGAAATTACCGTAGCACTGGCCACGGACTTCCATACGGCCTCTGACACACGCTGGTACTGTTTTGCACCGTAGTTAAAACTGACAATCGGCTGCATGCCCTGGGAAATCCCGATTACAATCGAAAAAAACATCATCCCGACTTTGGAAATAATGCCTGCACACGCAAGCGGAATATCCCCGCCGTATGCAGACTGCGCCCCGTAAAAAGTCAGCACATTATTCAGTACAATCTGCACAGCCATCATAGCCAGCTGATTGATACACGGCGACATGCCAAGTTTTGCAATGTCTCCCCAAAAAGCTGCCTTTGGCATAAAGCACTGGCGGTCAAGGCGGACTGTTTTATACCGCGTCAGATAAAATGCCACCATAAATGCAGATACAGCCTGTCCTGTAATCGTCGCCCAGGCAGCTCCCTGAATGCCCATTCGAAATACAATCATAAACAAAGCATCCAGCACTGTATTTACTACCGCGCCGGTCAGCGTGCACATCATGGAAAATCTCGGGCTTCCGTCTGCCCTTACCAGATTTGATCCTCCCGTCGTAAAAATCAGAAACGGAAATCCAAAAGACGTAATCCCTGTGTAAATAAGCGAATAATCCAGTGTCTGCTGCGTAGCGCCGAATGTAATCATCATTGGCTTTAGAAAAATCCGGGTCAGAATGCAGAGCAGCACACCGATTACAAAACACATCGTAATCGCATTGCCGGCATATTTTGCCGCTTTTTCTTTATTTCCCCTTCCCATACTCAGGTTAAAATTCGCAGCTCCGCCAATGCCGCACATCAGAGAAATTGCGGTACAGCTCATGGTCAGCGGAAATGCTACATTTGTTGCGGCGTTTCCAAGCATTCCGACATAATGTCCGATAAAAAACTGGTCCACAATATTATACAATGCACTGACCAGCATGGCAATAATACTCGGAATTGCAAATTCTGCCAGCAATGTCCCCACTGGTTTTACGCCCAGCGGATTTTCTTCCTGTTTTATCGTCTGTACTTTTGTCATTCTGCTGTCAGTCCTCCTCTATCATAATCTGCGCCGCACACAATATTATGCCGGCAAAAACAAAAAAATCTGCCATATTAAACACCAGCCTGCGAAACCATTGCGGCCCGCATCCAAAACTGACATAATCTACCACATGTCCTTTCACCAGACGGTCATGCAGATTGCTCATTCCTGCACCTGTAAGAAACGAAAGTCCTGTCTTGGCCAGAAACTGCCGCTTTTTTTGCAGCGTCAGTATAAAAATACAGGATACTGCTCCAAACATCACCGCATGCATACGCTTCATCCAGTCCGGATGCGCACTCAGGAAATTCCCGGCGGCACCGGTATTATAGTATTTCTTTAATATAATAGTCCCATGAACCAGCGGCCTCTGCTCATCCAGCGTCCTTACACGGTCCATATGTTTTTTTATATAGTATTCCACAATAAAAATAATTCCAGTCAGAAAAAGAAATAACATGGCAAAAACTCCTTTTTAAATAATTATTATACACCAGACCTCTCCTGTTTTTCCAGTTATTTTTAAAAATAAGCAGCTGTCTGTACGGAACTATAGCAGAAGATAAAAAGAATTCAGGCAAAGGGAATGGATGCGGCATACATGGCTTCACTCGGAGAGCAAAATATGTGTTATTCCCTGCCTGAATTGTTAAAACCGGGATGTTTATGGGTTATCCGGACGCCGGGTGTTTATAGGTTATCCGGACGCCGGGGCGGAGAAACTTTTCCTTTTTCTGTTCCGCCTGCAAACAGTAAGAAATTCTAAATTTTCTGCTTGAAGGCTGTGGCAGCGGACGGACCGGTGCCTGATGCCCTGACGCCCTGGCATGCTTTATGCAGTGGCACTGGCAGGCACCTTTTGGGGCTTCCAGGTTTTCGACGGCGGCAGACAGTGTGCCCCAAATCCTGGGTATCGGGCAGAAAATTAAGAATTTCTAACTGTTTTCCGGAGTCACAGAAAAAGGAAAAGTTTCTCCGCCCCGGCTGGTACTGGATGAGCTTATATGTCTGCCCGGATGCCAATTCACAGACTGGAAGAGAAAGATGTTTATTCTGTCACTGACAGGCAAATGAATTTTATATATTTGCCTGGATGCCTGTTTCCTGATACAGATATTCTGTCGCTGACAGCCAGTAAAAGACGTTTATTCTGTCACGGACAGCCAGATATCCTGCAAGATTTCGGCCTGTATCTGAACAACCGGAATTCAGACAGGCATAAAAATTTAGACAGTAACAGCCGGCAGAGACACATCAGAAGGAACTGGTTCTCCATCCAGCTAGTTCCGGCGAATATACGTCTGGTAGCCAGGCTTGCAGCACACGGCTGAAAAACAGCTGCCGCACGGGAACATAAATTTAGCCAGTTCCAGACAAAGAATTTTTTTCCAGCTGGTACTGAATGAATTTTTAGTCTGTCCGGCATCCGGCTGACTGCAGCAGAATAAACGTACATCTGCCAGGTTTTGACATTCATCTGGAAGCTGGCATTCAGACGAAGACCAAACTCTTGCAGGATGTACGCTTATTCTATCACTGGCAGACAGTACCGGACAGCCACATAAAAATTCATTCACTGCCAGCTGGGAAGAGACACTTTTTCCTTTTGCTGTGATTCTGGAGAACGGTTTGAAATTCTTAATTTTCTGCCTGGTATCCAGGATTTGGGCATGCCTGGATTCCGCTTTCAAGATCAAGCACGGCATCCAGAAAGATATTCTGCAGGATTTCAGCCTGTATCTGTACAGCTGGCATTCAGAAAGACATATAAGATTCATCCAGTATCAGCCGGGGCGGAGAAACTTTTTCCTTTTTCTGTGACTCCGGAGAACAGTTAGAAATTCTTAATTTTCTGC
>CAJTVR010000145.1 GCA_910580075.1 uncultured Eubacterium sp.
AGAAATTCTTAATTTTCTGCCTCATATCCAGGATTTGGGGCTCACTGCCTGCTGCTGCCAGAAACGCCGAAGCCCCAAAAGGTGCCTGCCAGTGCCGCTGCATAAAGCATGAAATAACGCCAGGGCATCAGGCACCGGTCCGTCCGTTACCACAGCCTTTAAGCAGAAAATTTAGAAGTTCTTACTGTTTGCAGGCGGAACAGAAAAAGGAAAAAGTGTCTCTGTCCGGCGTCCGGGTAACCTATAATTTACCCGGAGGCGCAACAGGAAAAGTGTCTCCGCCTGGCGTCAGGATAGCTTATCTGGAATCTTTTTTATTAAAAGTATTCACACACGCAATCACCGTCACAACTGCAATACCTATAATCACTGCAGTCTTCCCATTTGCAGAAGGCCCCTCCGCACTCGATGCCAGTCCAAAATTATGCGCAAAAGCCGCCCCGGCCATCAGCCCGATTACCGTAACCGCGCTGTCAGAATTGCCCTCTCCTGCAAGCACCAGCTGGCGCAGCGGGCATCCGCCCAGCAGAACACACCCAAAACCGGTAAGCAGCATGCCCAGGAAATTCCATACGCCGTCTGTATGGGCTACCGGCTGTCCGGATATACCCAGCATAAAATAACTGCCTGGTGTAACTGCACTCAGTACAAAATTGCACACAAGCGCACTGACTGCAATTGCAGCAAATCCCAGCAGCAGCTTTGATTCCCGAAACAGAACCATATCCCGGATACCGCCGACCATGCACAGTCTTGTACGCTGGGCAAGTGCACCTGTGATAAGTCCTGCTGCCAGGCTTACCAGAACTGCTGCATGTTTTGCACCAGGGCCTCCGTCAGCTTCTGTAAAATGCAGCAGCGAAGGAGCCGCAATCAGAAGTACCAGCACTACAGCCTGTATAACCGGAAATGCTCTTCCTTCCATCACCGGCAGACGGTATGTACGCCCAAGGGAATACCCCCTGTTCAGGAAAAATACACCCATTAGTATCCCGCAGACAAATCCCCCCAGTCCGGACACCGCATTCAGGTCACCGCCTGCAAGACGCAGTATCATACGGAACGGACATCCTAAAAACATCAGACACCCGGTCATTACCAGAAAACCCAGCACAAAGCGGGTAAGCGGAGAACTGCCGCCCCTTGAACCGAGTTCCTTATTTCCGAATGCCATTAAAAAACTTCCTGCCACCAGACCGATAATTTCCGGCCGGACATACTGTACAGCCGCCGCAGAATGCAGTCCAAGCGCTCCTGCTGTATCACGCAGAAAACAGGCAATACAAAATCCCATATTTGCCGGATTTCCCAGTAATACCAGTACCGACGAAATAATACCTATCAGCAGTCCTGCCGCCGCTATCTGAATCTTTTCTTTTTTGAGGTCCATGGTTACTTTCCTTCTTTCTTCCGTAATTTTTGTTTAAAACTTCATTATGAAAATTCTTATCATAAAATTATTATCATTATTCATTATAAATTGTTGTGATAAATTATTATCATAATGAGATTTTCTTATAAATCCAGTATAACACGGAACCTCCCCAATATCCAATTCCAATTATTAATGATTCGTTGTTATTTATTTGATTTTCTTATAAATCCTGCATACAGCACCCAGCCTCTCATACAAAAACAGCGGCGCACCTGAATCCAAAAGGTGCCCCGCTGTCCGGCTGTTTTTCTAATGCTTTGCATTGCCGCCCTCAAATAAAAACAGCATCTTTATTTATTCATCTTCATACTGTTTCATCCGTAAAAACTGTTCTTTAGAAATCATGATTTTTCCATTTTCAATAGAAATCAGTTCCTCTTTTTCGAGTGATGCAATCCCGCGCTGAACGCTTCGGATATTATAGCCTGTCCTGTCTGACAGTTCCAGCTGCGTTTTATCCAGTCTGTACTTATCACAGGAGTCCTGCATCTGATTCTCATAAGAACTTACAAAATAACGAATCAGCCGTTCCCTGCAGTTCATAAACAGGTATTCGCGCTCACTCTTTTGTTCAAGTGTCAGCATGGAAATAATGTTCCTGATTCGTAAAAACAGCGCATTTTCGTCATTTTGTATCCACTGTAGATAAGACGCTGCTGGAAGAAGCAGAGTCCCCGTATCCTGTGCAGCATAAATGGAAACGGTATATTCCGAAATATCCCCGAACACCTCAAAATCACCAACCACAGGCATACGGACAAAATCCAGAAAATAATAAACATGTCCTTGCTTTTGATAATCAACCCCGGCTACGTCTCCAGACACAATCACATAAATAGTGTCACATGGCGTTTTTGCGTAGATCATATATTCATCTTTTTTAAACTGCCGGTAAGACATCTGTTTTACAATGGCATCCGGCACATACCGAAACATTGCCTTCAGATATTCATATCTTTTCCGCTCAGCCTTACGAATTATATTTTCCAGTTCCTGTTTCGAATTCATCCGATTACTCCTGCTATTGCTTTTACCTGATTCTGTTTTCAGAGTTCTGCTCCCAGCTACAGCTCTTTTTCAGGCATCATTTCTCTCAAACAGCCTGACTCCGTTCACAAATTTTGCCAAAATACATCTGTCGTCTGCCAGGTAAATAAACCGTTCCAGCCGTTCTTTGATGCTTAGTTCCTGCGGATGACGCAGTGCCGCATCATCCAGAACGACTGCATCAAATGCAAAGCCTTTCTCAAAACTGCCGGCATTTCCAAAAAATGCGCCGCCGCCTTTCGTAGCCAGATAAAAGACTTCTTCGATCCTAAGCGGTGCCAGCGACTGGTCAGACAGTCTCCAGCGAAGTTTTGAACACTGAACTGCCATTGCCATCGCCTTAAAAATTGAAATCGACGAGCCTGCTGCAATATCGCTTCCCAGTCCGACATGCATGCCATAGTCCAGATATGTCCGGACCGGAGCAATGCCGGATGACAGATTCGTGTTTGATTCCGGACAGTGCGCAATAAATACATTCTGCTCCTTCATCAGACGGATTTCATCCTCTCCGCTGTGAACACAGTGTGCCATAATACACGGGCAGTCATTTCCAAACAAACCGTATTTATCATAAGCCGCTCCGTAAAAATCTGTGTCCGGGCACAGCTCTTTCACCCACTGGATTTCTCCCAGATTTTCCGACAGATGAGACTGCACCGGCAGATGATATTTTTTCTGAAGCGTGGAGAGTTCCTCCATCAGCTCATCGGAACAGACCGGAATAAACCGCGGCGTCAGTATCGGCCTGACATTCTGAAATCTGCTGCACTCCTGAATCCAGTGTTCTGCATCCCGGGCTGCCTGCCTGGCACTTTTCTCACAAAGATTTTCCGGGCTGTTGCGGTCCATGCTGACCTTTCCAGCATATGCAATGATACCGGCCTGATCGAGCTTTTCCATCAGCAGCAGTGTCGCTTCTGTATGGATTGTGCCAAATATACATGCCCTGGCTGTCGCGCTGTTTCGCAGATCCTGTGTGAAAATATCATATGCTTTTTCGGCATAAGAAATATCTGCATATTTTGCCTCTTCCACAAACGTATGGGTATTCAGCCAGTCAATCAGCTCCAAGTCCATTCCAAGCCCGCGGAACGGATACTGCGGCGCATGCACATGCAGGTCTGTCAGTCCCGGAATGACAAGCTGTCCGGTATAATCATAACACGGAAATGTTTCATAGCATTCCGGCAGTTTTTGATATACACCCGCACAGATTCCATCCTCGCAGACAGCATAGCTGTTCTTAAACGTACACAGCCTGTCGCTGGATTCACTATAACAGATATCCCCTTTAATTACATATTTTTTCATTTTGACCCCTCCCGGTTCCGCAAAAAACTGCCCGGTTCTTTGCTGTTATATATTCGTCACAACCTCTGTCACGAGCGCTTTAAACGATTTTGCAACACGGTCAGCTGTTTCCTGTACTTCTTTATGGTCAAGCTGCACTTTCGAAATACCAGCCGCCATATTTGTAATGCAGGAAATGCCGCACACTTCAAGACCCATATGGCGCGCTGCCACAGCCTCGCAGGCCGTGCTCATGCCGACCGCATCTCCTCCCCAGATTCTGGCAAGACGTACTTCATCCGGAGTCTCATAAGCCGGGCCGGTAAACTGTACATATACGCCCTCTTTGAGGTCAATATCACATTTTTTCGCACATGTTCTTATTACATCCTGCATGCGGCGGCTGTACACTTCGCTCATATCCGGGAATCTCGGCCCGATTTCATCCATATTCGGCCCGATCAGCGGACTTGGCACGCCTGTTGCAATGTGGTCTGTAATCATCATAAAATCTCCCGGCTTGTAAGACTGGTTAATGCCTCCCGCCGCATTTGTCAGAATCAGTTTTTCTGCCCCAAGCAGCCCCATCAGGCGTGTAGGAAGCACAACATCTGACATCTGGTATCCTTCATAATAATGCACGCGCCCCTGCATAATAACAACCGGTGTCTCTCCCACATATCCGAACACAAAGCGGCCCTTGTGCCCTTTCACTGTAGATACCGGAAATCCTTCAATCTCTGTATAATCAATTGTCTGGTCCACGTGAATCTCATCGGCATAGTCACCCAGCCCTGAGCCTAAAATAAGCGCTGCCTTCGGTTTGAAATCAATTTTTGCCTTTACGCCTGCCAGACATTTCATTAATTTATCGTACATCTTTTTACCTTCCTTTCCCTGATGCAGGCTGCTTATTAAATCTAAATCTGCATGCCTGCTGTGTTTCCTCTGTCTGATTTAATATTGATAACAGTATTATACAAAATAATTGTTCTATGCAAAACGGCATTTGTCGTAATCCATATATAATTCTTCTTTTCTGCCTTTTTCACAAATTTTTATTCGTGATTTTGTACACTTTTTACAATTATAGAAACCCTCTTACGTGTATACCTGACGAAAAATCTCTTTCCCTTTGCCAGAACATGTCAGGCAGGATACCAGTAAGGTGCTGGCATAAACCAGCAGAAAGAAAAATTTGATTTCCTGATAAGCCCATGTTAGAATCAGATCAGACAAATTTACCAGAACAGGATACACTTACGAAGGAGTACTTCACATGCACAAAATTTATTTTGACAACGCAAGCACTACATTCCCCAAACCCCAGGCTGTTGCAGATGCTGTTTACCGCTTTCTGACAGAAAACGGCTGTAATATCAGCCGCGGCGGCTACGCAAAAGCATATCAGACAGCAGAAACCGTATTTGAAACACGTGAACTGCTCTGTCAGATGTTTGGAGGCAGCGACTGCAAAAACATTGTCTTTACCAAAAATGCAACAGAGAGCCTGAACATCCTGCTCAAAGGTTTTCTAAAACCAGGCAGCCATGTACTTGTATCTTCTGTAGAACATAATGCCGTCATGCGTCCTCTGGTGCAGCTGGAACGCCAGGGCATTTCTTTTTCACGCATCCCCTGCTCTAAAGACGGACAGCTGCTGACCGAATACCTACCAAAGCTGCTGACGTCCCGGACCAAAGCCGTCGTAATGACACATGCAAGCAATGTATGCGGCACACTGATGCCATTTCATGAAATCGGACAGTTCTGCGCAGACAACGGTCTGCGGTTTATTGCAGATGTTTCCCAGACTGCAGGTATCTGGCCGGTCCGCATGGAAGAAATGCATATAGACGCCCTGGCATTTACCGGACATAAAGGACTTTTAGGCCCGCAGGGAATCGGGGGATTTCTGCTGCGCGAAGATATGATAAACGAAATCGAGCCTCTTCTTTCCGGCGGCACCGGAAGCATCAGCCACACTGAAGAAGTGCCTGTATTCATGCCTGACCGCTTCGAACCCGGCACCATGAACCTGCCTGGTATTTTCGGCCTTTACGCATCGCTGCAGTGGATAAAAGAAACCGGCATCGCCAGTATCCGCGCCCACGAACTTGATCTGACCGGATATTTTCTGGAAGGGCTGAAAGAGATTCCAAATATCCGCATCATCGGAATACCGGATCTTACAAATCAGGACATCTGCAGGCGCACCGGCGTCGTATCCCTGCAGACACTGACAAAAGATATTTCTCAGGCTGCCTGGGAACTGGATGAAATGTACGGCATTATGACACGTTCAGGACTGCACTGTGCCCCATATGCCCACAAAACGCTCGGTACCTATCCAGCCGGAACGATCCGTTTCTCTTTCGGGTGGTGGAACACAAAACAAGAAATTGATACCGCACTGCAGGCATTAGCTGCGATTGCCAGATAAAGGAATGGGTAATTAACATGGAATTTAAACAGCTGAAATCATTTATTGCTGTTGTAGAATGTCAGAGTTTTACAAAAGCAGCCCAGAATCTTTTTCTATCCCAGCCTTCCATCAGCACCCATATACAAAAACTGGAAGAAGAACTGCACTCCAGGCTGATTATCCGCACCACCAAAAATATCGAAATCACGCCCCGCGGCATGGAACTGTATGAATGCGCCTGTGAAATTATGAAACGCTGGGATAACCTTCTGCTGCACTGGGACAGCGAAACGAAAAAAATTATCCGCCTGGGCGCTTCTACGATTCCTTCTGCCTATATTCTTCCAGAACTGCTGCCCGCTTACGGAAAAGAACATCCCGGAACCTATTTTTCCATACATCAGAGCAACAGCCAGGATATTATAAACCGCCTGCTGCAAGGAGATTTCGACATCGGCCTGACAGGAATGCCTTCAGACAGCAGCGCCCTTACAAGCATTCCTTTTTACCAGGACCGCATGGTGATCATTACGCCTGTAAATGACTATTTTCTGTCCCTCAAATATGAGGAGCAGCTTAAAACATCTTCAAATGAACCGTTTCCAGTAAAAGCCCTGCTGCATTCCCCTGTCATTCTGCGTGAAAAACACAGCGGCAGCCGCAAAAGTGCAGAACGTTTTTTAGAAAGCCTGAACATACATGAAGAAGATCTTCAGATTGCCGCCCGCATCAACGATCAGGAAGCTATAAAAAACCTCGTAGCGCAAGGACTTGGCATTTCTATCCTGTCAGAGCGGGCCGCTAGAAATTTTGGCAGTGAAAAACGCGTACTGGTCTTTGAACTCCCTGCAAACACCTCCAGGCGCAGCCTTTATCTGATTTATCCTAAAAATTATATGCTGAATCCGCATCTGCAGAGCTTTGCGTCCTATATCCTCCAGTTTTATGCAGACCAGCAAGGCTCTGGCGTACTATGAAATGGAATATCTATAGGTTACCCGGACGCCAGGCAGAGAAATGTTTTCCTTTTTCTGTTCCGCCTGCAAACAGTAAGAACTTCTAAATTTTCTGCTTCCAGGCTGTGGCAGCGGACGGACCGG
>CAJTVR010000146.1 GCA_910580075.1 uncultured Eubacterium sp.
ATAAAGCATACCGTAACGCCAGGGCATCAGACACCGGTCCGTCCGCAGCCACAGACCTGAAGCAGAAAATTTAGAGTTTCTTACTGTTCGCAGGCGGAACAGAAAAAGGAAAAAGTTTCTCTGCCCGGCGTCCGGGAATCCAATAGCTTTTCCGCACGCCCCTACTTTCCTTTCGCCTCCTCTTTAACATCCCGCACAATAACAGAACTCCCCTGTGCCTCGCTGACCAGGCTGTAATCCGGCTGGTACATTTTAGAGAGTTCACAGTCTGCCCGGTATGTGCCGCTTGTATCTCCGTTCACCGATATCTGCACCTGTTCAATATGCCCAAGCGATGCTAGTGAATTTACAATCGAATAAATAACAACAGGCTCCAGAATCTCATAATTTTGGTTTTTAAAATTTTCATCCAGGTTCACATAACAGGAGCCATCCACAACTGCCACATTGATTAGTTTTGTTTCCTCCGGAATTGTCTTTCTTGCGTCCCCGCTCTTTGGGCCTGTAATCAGATGTTCCATGACAAGTTTTTCCATTGAAATATTGCTGTTATAGTATACTTCCTGTGTTTCTTTTAAAAGCCCGTCCCCGGATTCGTTTGAAAAAAACAGGTCAATCGTAGCATGCTGGAATGAATTAATCTGCTCCCCTGGATTTTCTACAAAAGAATCAATGGTCATCTTTCCTGCCACTTCGCCTTTGCTGTCTTTTAACGGCTCTCCTTTTACAAAAAAACTGACGCTGTTGATTCCGTCAATCTGCGTCATTGTCTTAACGACTGACAGGCGGCACAGAATTTCGGTGATCGGGTCCAGTTTGTTATATGAACTGCTAAAATCCAGATTCAGACAGTCCTGCTCTACTTCCCATGACAGAATGCTCACGCCTTCCGGAATGGCTTTTACATAATCCACCGTATCCGTATCCATGGAAAGGCGGTCCAAAAATTCCTGAATCAGCCCGTCCACAGATTCGTTTTCCGGTTCATAACCAGTCTGAACGGTCTGTGTCTGCCCGTTATCCACATAACTGATATAGTATGCATACTCTTTATTTCCAGAACCGCAGCCAGCCAGATAAGCTGCTGCCATAAACACAGCCGCTGATACCACAGCCTTTTTTTTGCTAAACGGATTTTTCATTCTGTCTCCTTCCCTGAGAAACTGACGGGTCATATTCCTCCGAAGCCGGATTCTGGCAACATCATGCGGCCAGTTCTCAGACAATATAATTCAGCGGAATGCGCACGTTAAAAATCGTGCCTTCGCCTTCGGTGCTGAACGCTTTAATGGCTCCGCGGTGCATCAGCACAATGCTTCTTGTAATTGCAAGACCTAAACCTGTGCCTCCGATTTCTTTTGAATGCGATTTGTCCACCCGGTAAAAACGTTCAAAGATCCTGTCTAAAGATTCTTCCGGTATGCCCATTCCGTTGTCTTCCACCTTGATATAGAAAAACTGGTGGTCTGCATTCAGTGATACATGCACCCAGCCATTTTCTTCATTATATTTGATCGCGTTTTCTACCAAATTGGAAATCGCAAGCGTCAGTTTTACCTCATCCACCTCTGCTGTAACCGGCCGGAAACTTTCTAACACCAGTTCCACATGTTTTTCCTGTGCAATCGGACGCAGACGCTTTAAAATCAGCTCCAAAAGCTCATTGATATTCAGTGATTCAATGTTCAGGCTGTCTGCAGATTTATCCATTTTCACAAGCGACAGCAGATCCGTAATAATTTTATTTTCACGGTCTATCTCATTGGTAATATCCTGCATAAACTCTTTATACAGCTCTAACGGCACATTTTCCTGCATATTTAAAGAATCTGCCAGTACTTTCATAGATGTAAGCGGTGTCTTCAGCTCATGGGATACATTGGAAACAAATTCCTGTCTGGAATCATCTAATACTTTCATACGGTCTAAAAGCTCGTTTGTCCGCTCGCAGATCAGCTCCGTTTCGGAATACGAATGAATCATCAGCTCCTCGCCGCCATAGCCTGCCTGAATTTCATCAATGGATTTTGACAGCTGGATAAACGGCTGCGCCATATTTGAGGAAATCAGCACTGCAAGCACTACACAGGCAAATCCTGCAGTCAGCGACACGATAAATCCTATCTGTGACAGATATGCGATATGCGTCTGTGTCGAATCTGTCGATACGCTTACGAGAATAACGCCTGTCACTTCATCCAGGAGTGTCTGGCGCACCGGCACTGCGATTTCTATAAATCCATTCACCGGGTCATATTTTGTAACGTCATTTCCCTGAACGCATTTTACGACTTCTTCGGATATAATAATCTTGCCGCTGTCAATGTCAAATGTATCTTTATGAATGCGGAACGCCCGGTCTATCACCAGAATTCTGCCATCATAAATATTCATCAGCTGCTCAAACTGCTTATTGATAATTTCATTTGTGTTATCTTCCAGATACCCGTAGGCAGAGATCTGGTCTGCCAGAATTTTAGACTGGGACAAAATATCGACCGTCCTTACATCAATCGCCCGCTTCTTATAGCCCCGGATGACAAAAAACTGCATAAAAAGCATAGGTGCAATTCCAAACAGAAGCAGTACAAGCAGCAGGCGGAATTTCAGGCTTTTTAAATAATCCCATATTTTCTTTTTTCTTTTCATTATGTCTCCAGTCAGCCATGGTAATAATACCCGACTCCCCACTTGGTATGCACATATTTCGGTTCACTTGGATTTTTCTCGATCTTTTCCCTCATGCGCCTGACATGCACATCCACAGTTCTGACGTCTCCGGGATAATCCGCGCCCCATACAAGATTTAAAAGTTTTTCTCGGCCGTAAACTTTATTTGGATTTCTTACTAAGAGCTCTAACAGTTCAAATTCCTTACCCGTTAAATTGACTTCCCGCTCCTGAATAAAGAGCCTTCTGCTCTCGCAGTCCAGACGCAGGTCCCCGTCCTCTATCATATGCATCCGCTCTTCCACGACTTTTTTCTTGCCGGTTCTGCGCATAATTGCCTTAATCCTTGCCTTTACTTCCAGAATGTTAAACGGCTTTGTAATATAATCATCCGCACCGTACTCCAGGCCGAGAATTTTATCCATATCATCGCCTTTTGCAGTCAGCATGACAATCGGTACGTCCGAAAACTCTCTGACCCGCTGGCAGACTTCCATACCGTCTATTTTGGGCAGCATCAGATCTAACAGGATCATATCGTAAGAGCCGGCATTTGCTTTCTGCAGCGCTTCCTCTCCGTCATAAGCACAGTCTACCTCCATGCCATCCTGCTCCAGACTAAACCGGATTCCTTTTACTATCAGCTTTTCATCGTCAACAACCAGAACCTTCTTTGCCATGCTAACCTCCATTGCCATTCATGCTATCGTATCACTTTTATTTTATCCTGAATCCTCGCATACACGCCTTCTCCAATTCCGTTCACATTCATAATCTCCTCCGGTGTCTGAAACCCGCCGCTGCTTTCCCGGTAAGCAATAATATCTGCAGCCTTTGCCTGGCCGATTCCATGAAGCGTCATAAGCTCTTCCTTCGATGCGGTATTAATATCGATCAGACCGTCCTGAAGCTCCTCTTTAGATTCCATAGCAGCTTTTGTTTCTTCTGTCTGCTCTTTATGCTCTTTTTTGGTCAGCACTTCAATCATATCCCCGTCTTTGATCTGCGCAGCCTGATTGAGCCCTTTGCTATAGGCGTCTTTACGCAGTCCGCCTGCAAGGGCAATCGCTTCATAAACACGGCTGCCTGTTTTCAGTTCAAATACACCCGGACGGTTCACCGCGCCGCAGACATAGACAAAACAGGAACCGCTTTGTGCTGCATCAGCCCCGCCGTTTTCGTCTGATACAGTCTGCTGTGCAGTTTCCTTATTTCCAGATTTCTTCTTTTCATGCGTTTCTTCTGTCTGCACTTTTGCATCAAGATACATTTTCGTGCTGCCCTTCGGGGCACATCCGCTCAGACATATCAATGCCCATAATAATAACATGTATGCTGTTTTGTTTAATTTATTCATATGCATTCTCCTTTTCTGCCGGTAGCTGGAAAAGGAGTCCCTCAATGCCTATCATTACTATTTTATCGGAATTAAGCGGGCATTTCAATAGGATTTCTTAATTATTAAAAAAAATATGTTACAATACCGCTGCTATGGTATCAGCCAGCCTGATTCCTGAACCAGACCGGTTATATTTGCTGCAAATAAAAAGAGGCTGCCGCATTAAGAAAAATGATACAAAATACAGCTGTTTTAAATCGTTTTTTACTATATCCTGTATGCATTTTACTTCGTGCAAAAGCCCCTTTTTACATTTCATATTAGAAACTCTTTACCAGATATCTTTGTGATTTAATACCTGAAAGGCACTGGCAGATTTTTATGACCCGGATTTTTTATGATACGAGTGCAAGTGCATCCATAAATTTTTCAGCCATTTCATCTACATCGGCCCGTGTGATTACAAGCGGCGGCAGAATACGGACGACATCGGTTCCTGCTGTTATTACAATCAGCCCTTTTTCCAGTGCTTTTGCAGAAATATCTGCTGCATTTTTAGACGTAACAACCCCCTGCATCAGACCCATGCCCCGGCGTCCGGTAAGGAAATCATATTTTTCTACGATTTCATCCAGCCGTGTTTCCAGATATGCCGAAACTTCCCTGACATGATCTAAAATCTGCATGCTTTCAAACAAATCAAATACTTTGCTTACTGCTGCACCCACAAACGGATTGCCTCCATAGGTCGTGCCGTGGTCCCCGGGAGCCAGTGATTTTTCTGCCACACGCTGGGTCATTAAAAATGCACCGACCGGCACACCGCAGCCAAGCGCTTTTGCCGTCGTCATAATATCCGGTTTTATACCGTAATGCTGCCATGCAAACATCTGCCCTGTCCGCCCCATGCCGCACTGGATTTCATCCAGAATCAGCAGGATATCCTTTTCATCGCAGAGTGCACGCACGCCTTTTAGAAATTCATGCTCTGCCGGGTGAATGCCGCTTTCCCCCTGAACCGTTTCCATAATCACCGCACAGGTATGGTCTGTGATCTGCTCTTTTACGCTCTCTATGTCATTTAAATCCGCAAAACGGACGCCTCCCATCAGCGGCTCAAACGGTTCTCTATAGTGCGCATTACCCGTCACAGACAGTGCGCCGATGCTCCTTCCATGAAACGAATGGTTCATTGCAATCACTTCATGCCCGGCATGGCCGTCTCTTGTAAATGCATATTTTTTTGCTGCCTTAATGGCTCCTTCTACAGCTTCTGTACCGCTGTTTGTAAAGAAAATCCGGTCCATGCCCGATGCTGCCAGCGCCTTGTCTGCTGCCTGTGCCATTGGCACATTGTAATAAAGATTGGATGTATGCAAAAGCCTGTCGGCCTGGTCCTTCAGCGCCTGCGTATATTCCTGGTTATGGTATCCAAGCGCCATGACTCCGATGCCGGATGCAAAATCCAGGTATTCCTTTCCATCTGTATCATACAGATATACGCCTTCTCCACGTTCAAACACAACCGGAAACCTGTTATACGTGTGCAGAACTGTCTGTTCCGTTTTCTGGATCCATTCCTGTTTCTTCATGATAATATTTCGTCTCCTTATCTCCTAAGATTGCCGTACCGATTCCTTTATTTGTAAAGATTTCCAGCAGCAGGCAGTGTGCTATGCGCCCGTCTAAAATATGTACCCTGGATACGCCGTTGTCAATCGCATCTATGCAGTTATGTAATTTCGGAAGCATGCCGCCGCCAATATAGCCGTTGTCAATCAGATTTTTTGCTTCAGATACCGGAAGTTCCGAAATCAGGGTGGATTTATCATCCGGATTTCTGTATACCCCTTCGATATCAGTTAAAAATGCCAGCTTTTCCGCCGAAACAGCCCTGGCAATCGCACAGGCTGCGTCGTCTGCGTTAATATTATAAGTCTGGTAATTATCATCCATGCCAATCGGCGCAACAATTGGCAGGAAATCTTTTTCCAGAAGGTCATATAGGATTTTAGGACAGACTTCCTTTACGTCTCCGACAAATCCAATATCTTCCCCGTCTGCATATTTTTTCTCCACCTTAAGCATGCCGCCGTCTTTTCCGCTGACACCGACAGCCCGCACCCCTAACTGTTCCACAAGCTGCACTAAAGATTTGTTCACTTTATTTAATACCATTTCAGCGATTTCCATGGTCGCATCGTCCGTCACCCGCAGCCCGTTGATAAATTTCGGCTCCATCCCGGACTTTGCAACCCAGCGGCTGATTTCTTTTCCGCCGCCGTGCACGATAATCGGCTTAAATCCGACCAGCTTTAAAAGCGTCACATCTTCAATCACACTCCGCTTTAATCCCTCATCTGTCATCGCGCTCCCGCCGTATTTTACAACAATAATCTTGCGGTTAAACCGCTGGATATACGGCAGTGCCTCTACTAATACAGAAGCTTTTTTTAACACCTCATCCATTGATTCATCTATTCTTTCTTCCATAAAATCTATCACCTTTCTTTCATACAGAATCCGTAAATGTGCCTAACTGTTAAACTCTGTAATATTTGCGTCATTTAATGTAAAATCATAATAATTTAAATCATCCCGAAATGTCCAGCCGACACTTTTCCAGAAACGGTTTCCGACCTCGTTGCTCTTAAATGCAATCAGCGACACTTTATTAATCTGCTCTTTCTGCAGCGCTCTCATTGCAAATACCGCCATAGCCTTTCCGATTCCCTTTTTCCGGTAATCTTCACGGACACATACATGGTAAAAACAGCCGCGTCTGCCATCATGGCCGCACAGAATCGCCCCGATTATGCATCCGTGATCCTGCGCTACTACACTGGTGGAAGGATTGCGCCGGATAAAACGCGTAACGCCTCCTTTTGAATCATCAATGGACCGGATGCCGAATCCGTGAATCGTCATCCACAATGCACGGACCTGCTCATAATCCGCGGTTTGCATTTCCCTGATCTGAATTCCCTGCTGCATATGCTGTCCTTTCTTTATTTTACAGCCGAAATTACGGCATTTTTTAATTTATAGTTTACCCGGACGCCGGACAGTCTATGGTTTACCCGGACGCCGGGCGGAGACACTTTTTCCTTTTTCTGTGACTCCGGAGAACAGTTAGAAATTCTTAATTTTCTGCTTCATATTCAGGATTTGGGGCTCTCTGCCTGCAGCTGCCGGAAACTCAGAAGCCCAAAAAGATGCCTGCCCGTTCCACTGCATAAAGCATGAAATAACGCCAGGGCATCAGGCACCGGTCCGTCCGCTG
>CAJTVR010000147.1 GCA_910580075.1 uncultured Eubacterium sp.
TCCTTTTTCTGTTCCGCCTGCGAACAGTAAGAAACTCTAAATTTTCTGCTTCAGGGCAGTGGCAGCGGACGGACCGGTGCCTGATGCCCTGGCGCTATGGCATGCTTTATGTTCTGGCACTGTCAGGCACCTTTTGGGGCTTCCAGGTTTTCTGCTGCGCCAGGCAGTGTGCCCCAAATCCTGGATATCAGGCAGAAAATTAAGAGTTTCTAACTGTTCTCCAGAGTCACAGAAAAAGGAAAAAGTTTCTCCGCCCGGCTGGTACTGGCTGAATTCATATTTCTGTCTGTCACCGTTTTCCAGGCACACGCCACAGCATGGCATCCAGACATTTATTCTGTTACAGACAGTGCCGGCTCCTGTCGGGCTTCTGCCTGCATTTGGAAACCAGCGTTCAGCCAGGGTATTAAATTCATCCAGTAACAGCCAGGCAGAGAAACTTTTCCGCCCGGCGTCCGGGTAACCTATACCAAAATCAATCGCTTCAAACGTGTCATAATATATGCTGCTATTTCCATAGAGTACAGTCTGATATGTATGCAGGATTTATCATAGCATATCTGAATCAGCAGTGCAAAGTATTTTCAATACGGGGCTGGATTTTTGCAACAGTTACATTTCACAGAGGAAGCAGGCAGGTATATCTGTGGTATTCGGAAAAATGAATGCATATGGATTACCCGGACTCTGAATGGAAAATCTGTACCTTCTGATGTTCCTCCTGGCACCCTATACCGGCAGTCAGACAGACATGTAAATTCAGCAAATACCAGCCAGGCGGAAAAAAGTTTCTCCGCCTGGCGTCCGGGGCAGATTCCATATGCTCAGGCAGCAGACTGTTATTGTGCCATATCTTTTATTCAGGCATACAGTTTATCCCGTCATATTGACGAATTCACAGCTTTTTCAGATGAATTTCTAGTATAAAAAACAAAATTAGGATTGCAACAAATGCGAAGTCGTTGTAAAATATAGATACACTAAAATGCTTTGGTGATGCGGTGATTATTTTAGGAGGAAACGAAATGAAAAATTATAAGCATCCCCCATGGAACACCCTGTATTCAAAACACTTTACACATGAAGTGCAAAAGGCATGATCCTGAATCAGGCATAGAAAAGCATCTTCTATGCGGGACGCATTCAGGGCATCGTAAAGCAGAAGACCATATCAGAATTTTGGCTGATTCTGTATGGGAGCTTTGTAGTTGAAAAAAATGAAAGGGAAAAGAAAAAATGACTGAATATTTAGGAAAATCGGTTTACAAGGGCATTACAATCGGAAAAGTATTAGTATTAAAGAAAAGAGATACACAGATTAAAAGAACAAAAATAGAAGATGCCCAGGCTGAAATAAAACGAGTGGAGGAAGCATGCGGACAGGCGAAAAAGCAGCTTCAGGCTTTGTATGACAAAGCAGTTAAGGAAGTAGGAGAAGCCAGTGCAGCAATTTTCGAAGTGCATCAGATGATGTTAGAGGACGACGATTATCTGGATTCGATTCAAAATATGATTCAAACAGAAATGGTAAATGCAGAATATGCCGTAGCAGTTACCGGAGATAATTTTGCTGAAATGTTCGCAAATATGGACGATGACTATATGAAGGCAAGGTCAGCTGACGTGAAGGATATTTCAGAAAGGCTTGTGCGAAACCTTTCAGGAGAAGGCGATGCAGATTTAAGCTCTATGGAGCCTTCTATTATTGTAGCAGATGATTTAAGCCCGAGCGAAACCGTGCAGATGGATAAAGAGAAAATACTTGGTTTTGTGACAGTTCACGGTTCAACCAATTCTCATACAGCTATTTTAGCACGTATGATGAATATTCCGGCTCTGATTGGTGTTCCAATGAATCTGGATGATATACATAACGGCATGGAGGCAGTTGTAGACGGTTTCGAAAGCAAAGTCATATTTGAACCGTCTGATGAAGTGCGCAGCGAAACTGAGAAAAAGATTCAGGAAGAGCAGGAAAAAGCTCATATGCTGCTGACGCTCAAGGGCAAGGAAAATGTTACTTTAGACGGACATAAGGTTAATATTTATGCTAATATCGGCAGTGTAGGGGATGTAGGATATGTACTGGAAAACGATGCAGGCGGTATCGGCCTGTTTCGAAGCGAGTTTCTGTATCTTGGAAAATCGGATTTTCCAACAGAAGAAGAACAGTTCCAGGCATACCGCCAGGTGCTTCAGACAATGGCTGGCAAAAAAGTAATTATCCGTACACTGGATATCGGGGCAGATAAACAGGTGGATTATTTTAATCTGGGCAATGAGGACAATCCGGCACTGGGATACCGTGCGATCCGCATCTGCTTAAAACAGCCGGATATTTTTAAGACACAGGTCCGTGCACTGCTTCGTGCAGCTGTATTTGGAAACCTTTCCATTATGTATCCGATGATTATTTCTACAGATGAAGTAAAGAAAATTTATGAAATCGTAGAAGAAGTGCGCCAGGAGCTGGAAGCAAAAGGGATTCCTTATAAAATGCCGGAACAGGGTATTATGATAGAGACTCCTGCAGCAGTTATGATCAGTGACGAACTGGCAGAGCTTGTTGATTTCTTCAGCATTGGTACAAACGATCTGACACAGTATACACTGGCGATTGACAGGCAGAATGAAAGGCTGGATGATTTCTACAATCCGCATCATACAGCAATTCTGCGCATGATTAAGATGGTTGTAGATAATGCGCATAAATGCGGCAAATGGGCTGGTATCTGCGGTGAGCTTGGCGCAGATCTGGAGCTGACAGAGGAATTTATGAAGATGGGACTGGATGAACTTTCAGTAGCGCCTTCTATGGTATTGAAAGTGCGCAAAGCAGTACGCGAAATGCGGGTTAATCCGGAGGCATAAAAGGAGCAGGCGAAAAGCAGACAGTTTTCATAAAAACGGCGTAATATGGGAGGAAAATAATGTTACTGGAAAATAAGACAGCCATAGTAACCGGCGGAAGCCGGGGAATCGGGTATGCGATTGTAGAAGGGTTTTTAGCAGAAGGAGCATCGGTTGTACTCTGTGCGAGCCGCCAGGAAACAGCGGAGCAGGCGGTGGCGAAATTAAAAGAAGCACATCCGGAGGCATCTGTGGAAGGTATCTGGCCGGATTTATCAAATTACTCTAAGGTAAAAGAAGCGTTTGACAAAGCAGCTGATAAATACGGACAGATCGATATTCTTGTAAACAATGCCGGAATATCGGAAAGCACGCCGTTTTCAAAATATACAGAAGAATTAATGGATAAAGTACTGACTTTGAATATCAAAGGTGTCTATAACTGTACCAGAGCAGTGACAGTTTATATGGAAGCAAAAGGAAGCGGCGTAATTATTAATACGTCGTCTATGGTCAGCATCTATGGCCAGCCGGCGGGAGCAGCATATCCGACGTCAAAATTTGCAGTGAATGGATTCACGCTTTCTCTTGCAAGAGAGCTTGGCCCGAAAGGCATCCGTGTGAATGCAGTAGCCCCTGGCATCACAAATACAGACATGATGCAGGCCGTTCCAAAAGAAGTTATTGAGCCGATGATAGCCCAGATTCCGCTGCGCCGTATGGGTGAGCCGGAAGATATTGCAAATGCAGTTGTATTTCTGGCATCTGAGAAAGCATCTTATATCACAGGTGTAGTACTTAGCGTGGACGGGCTGGCAAGAAGTTAAAATGAAAGCTGGACAAATATAATATGTTTTCAGCTGGCAGATAATAATGAAAATAAACATTAAAAATACACGCAGACTGTTACATGACACAAAAAGCCGTCCCTGAATGGGACGGTGACATAAGAAAACATTTATGCGAAGAGGCTGTCGCACTAAGCAAAACACATACAAGATATAGTTCCAAAGAACGATTTAATGAACTATATCTTGTATGGTTTTTCTTAATGCAACAGCTTCTTCGCTATTTTTGGGGCTGTCTGGAATTGCTCCTTTTCCTCCTCAAAATCAAATGCACAGATTTTCACCAAAGAACGGATTCACAGCGGCAGTCTCCTTTTGCCGCCGTGGTTTTACGAAATCGTTCAGTCGCAGCAGAAAGTTTGCCGCCGTGGTTTTACGAAATCATTCAGTCGCAGCAGAAAGTTTGCCGCCGTGGCTTTACGAAATCATTCAGTCGCAGCAGAAAGAAACGCGGCTTATTATAAACCATTTATGTGTTTTTTCTCTGATGCACCGAAAGACCGATATACAACAGGAACCATCCAATACAATGGACGAAGAGAATAAAAATATCTTTTACTGCTGCTGTCCCGCTGCCTGCTGATAAGTCCATAATACCCTCGAATGCTGCCTGCGAAGGGACAATGTAGCAGACTGCGGAAAGAAGCGGCTGACTTATTCCCACAAGAAAGCTCAGGATGGGTACAGCTATAAATAGCAGAATAACGATTTTGATATAAACCACGCCGGACATCAGCCCGCTGGAAGCTCTGCCAATGAATAAGCCTGTCAATGCTGCCACAAATGCGGAAAGCACAATAAGCACCAGCATGAGAGCCGCATTTTGCAGAGAAAGCCGGAAGCAGATACAAACCGTAATAATAGAGGATAAACATCCGCAGATAAATCCAACAAAGAGCTTTTGCATAATATACTGGCTGTGGGTCATTGGCAAAATCTCGTTGATAAACGCAACGCCGTCCTCCTTTTCAGAAATCATGTTCATTGCGTTAAAGGTGCATCCCATAAACATAGCGACAATCAATGTAACAGCAATGAACATATCTTGAAATCCAGCCATTACATCGGGACGCTCTAAAATGTGAACTTCCGTCTGCCCAGCCGCATTTCGCTGTTCGTATAGGTCAGGGAGCGTGTCAGCGGTTTGGCGAAATATATCCAGCTCGTCGCCAGAAAGAATTGTTTTGATGCTGTTTCCATCAGCTTCCACACCAATTAGATTTGTAGATGGCTCTTTTATTGCGTCTGTCAGCTCTTCCACCGTCGGATAAGCTGTCACTGTGCCGTAGCGTTCCAGCCATGTAACGGTTTGTGTCGGCAAATCGCCTTTCAGAACCCCAAAATGCAGCTCGCCCAGCGTAGAAAAGTCGATTGAACCGGCAAAGTTCAAAGCTGCTGCAGCGACAATGGGTAAAAGAAAGGTCATCAGGCAGAACCTGTCATGCAATACGCTTTTCAGCTGGTAACGTAAACCTTTCATATTCAGCCCTCCTTTCCCATTTCTCTGCGGAACACGCGCTGTACGCCTGCGAATAATACAGCGATTGCAGCCAGACACCCCAGATCATAGGCAGGGCTATCCGGGCAGGTTCCAAAGTAAGCGTTTTTCAGGCCCATATAAATATGATAAAATGGATGAAAATAAATCCAATCCAGCTTTACCGCCGTATTTGCAGCCAAAAACACAGGAGTCGCAGCAAAAATGGCAATCACAAAATAGGCCAGTGTAAACTGCCGGAAATCTTTTAGAAGCAGGGCGCAAATCAGACCGGTCAGGGTCATAATCAGGGACAGAAGTGCCGTTTGAAGCAGCACCGCAGGCAGTATAGATGCGGTATCCAAAACTCTGACATTCAGCACGGTGAGCAGTATTGCAAAGACCAGATCGGACAGCAGAAAGACTGCCAGCTTGGACAGGATAAACAGATTTTTTTGCAAAGGTAAAATGGCATGAACACGGATAACGCCCATTCTTTTTTCCTTGAACAGCACAGCGGCAATCCCTAAAAACCCGACAGCGGTAATTTCAAAAAACAGCAGTTCACAGGTGATCTCTTTCCTTGCTTTTTGTTCCGGCGTATTGGAGCCAGTCACCTCGGCGCTGTAATGCCCTGATGGCTGCAGGAGAGAAAGCGCATAGTCGGCACGGTGACGGTCAGCATGTTCTGTTCCCTTATAGAATATAAGCTGCGGCTCTCCGGTGCTGGCATCAATGCCGACACCATTTGTATCATCAAGTAAAACTGCATCAAGTGCTTCTTTTGAAGAAACCTGCTGAACCAGTGTGGAAACCGTTGTCTGTGTTCCTGCCGGGTCATACAGGTACACGCTGTATAGGCTGGCATTCATGAATCTGATATATCCAAAGTTCACATACAGAGTGTAAAGAACCAAAAAGCCCAGCGACATAAGGAAGAATTTTCCGGAAACCATCATCCGCAAATCTTTTTTAAACAGGGAATAAAAGCTTTTCCACATCAGGACAGCCCCCTTCCCGTATATTGGATAAACATATCCTCCAGTGTCGGTTCCTGTGAATGGATACTGATAATCTCGTCATGCGCAAAACGAATACCTGCTTCTAATTCCGGGGCCTCAATCGTTTTTTCCTGCCGCCTCCCCTGATACAAATAGCCGATTACAACGCGGTGACTGCTGTTGCGCTCTTTCAAGTTTTTTGGAGTGTCCAGTGCCTTGATTTCGCCATCCGCGATAAATGCCACCCGGTCACAGAGCAGGTCGGCATCCAGCATATTGTGGGTCGTTAGAAATACCGTTGTGCCTTTTTTACGTTCTTCCTCAATGATCCTGCGGAACAGGACAGCTCCGGAGGGGTCAAGCCCGCTGGTCGGTTCGTCCAGAAACAGCAGCTTTGGGCTGCTGATTAGCGCCCGTGCCATGCCTGCCCTCTGCCGCATACCCTTTGAGTAGGACGAAACCGGTTTTTTCAGGAAGTCTGGCTTAAATTCCAATTCCTCCAAAACTTCCTCAATACTGCGTATCTGCTCTTTCGGATAGAACGAAGAAAAATATTTGAGATTATCAACGGCGCTCAAATTGGCATACAGATAGGGAAACTCAAATAAGACGCCGATCTTTTGAAAAAACTCCTGCGTGTGTGCAGCGGAAATATCCTGTCCGAACAGCGACACCCTGCCGCCATGTCCTTTCAAAATCCCGGTCAGGATTTTTTGGGTCGTTGACTTCCCGGAACCATTTGGCCCCAGAAAGCCAAATATTTCCCCATCTTCCACAGTGAAGTCCAGGCCGTGCAGTACCTGTTTGTTTTTGCCGTAGGAGAAAGTCAGATCCTTTACTTCAATCATTCATCATCACCCCATTTCCCGTGCAGTTCCTTTTTCTTTTCCTGCTCCCGCCTGTACTGCCGCTTCATAAACTTAATCTTGAACGGGACAGAGACTGCCAGCACCGCCGCAATCACAAGCCGCCAGTACCATTCCAAACCTAAAAACGCCATAAAAATTACCTCCTTTGTCTGTGAGGACT
>CAJTVR010000148.1 GCA_910580075.1 uncultured Eubacterium sp.
AAATCAATGCTGTTAAAAACCTTGATTTTATACAATGTCATGATGCTGGGGTCAAAAGCCCTCGAAATAGAACCTTGAAAATTTAATATTTTACAGTAAATACAAGCATTCCATCGCTTTATAAGTTATAATAGTAATAACTTCTGAAAGGTGGTATGTTCTATGTCTTTTCAAACAAATGATTGCCAGCAATTATCATTAGATGACAGTTTTATAACTCTGACTGAACGAGAAAGAAAAGCTTTGGAAAAATCCTGGGCGAAAATCTTCGCCGATGAGGTTTTTCCTGCGATAGATGAAGAGCGCTTTTCCGTTTTGTATAGTGATAAAGCCTCCAGACCTAATGCACCTGTAAACGTTATTATCGGTGCGCTCATCATCAAGGAACTTTTTGATTATTCTGATGATGAAATCGTTGAGAATCTGATGCTTGATCTCCACCTTCAATACGCGTTGCATACCACAAGCTTTGCAGAACAGCCGATATCAGACAAAACCCTGAGTCGTTTCCGTAAAAGATGCTATGACTATGAGACACTTCATGGTGTGGACTTGTACCACGACTGTGTAAAAGATCTCAGCGGTAAAATCGCTAAGATAATGAAACTGAATGGACGCATACGCCGTATGGATTCCATGATGATAGAAGCTAACATTCGTTTTCTGAGCCGTATGGAACTGATCTATACCTGTATATCCAAACTGGTTGTTTATCTTACAAAGAAGCAGCCAGATATGGTTCCTGAGCCGCTAAAGCATTACGCAGACCCGAATGATTATAACCGTATCTTCTATCATCAGAGAAATGATGACATGGAAGCAATTATTCAAACCTTGCTGGCAGACGGTGACTGCTTGCTGGAACTGTGCAAAACAGATTTTGAAGAAACGACAGAATACCAGCTTTTTGTCAGATGCCTTTCTGACCAGACAGTTGTTGAAAATGATAAACGTCGTCTGAGGACCAGGGAAGATGGCACCATGAATTCATCGGCACTTCAAAATCCATCTGATCCGGATGCCACTTACAGAAACAAATCCGGCAAGTCATACAGAGGATATGCGGCGAACATCGAAGAAACGGTTGGCAAGAATGGCTCTGTAGTGACGGATTATCAGTTTGATAAAAACACTCATACGGACAGTCATTTCCTTCAGGAATCTCTTTCAGCAATGGAAAAGTCTGAAGAAGAAATCATTCTGGTTACAGATGGCGGTTATGATGGCCAGGACAATGTAGCTCTCGCGAAAGAAAAGAACGTGAAACTGGTAACTACCGCACTAATTGGCAAAGAAGCACCGGATGCTTTGGCTGATTTCGAATTCAATGAAGATGGAACCCGTCTTCTGAAATGTGCTGCGGGTCATGAACCGGCAAGCCAGTCTTATACCAAAACAACAAGACAATGCAGAGTCTCATTTGACCGGAATCATTGTGTCGGCTGTCCATATCAGGATCAGTGCCGCCCCAAGATTTATAAAAAAGTTGCCACTTTTATTACCTCAAAAAATGCATCCAACAGAGCAAAAAGCCAGAGAAATATGCAAAGTGAGGAATTCGGCAATTTAGCAAGGTTGAGAAATGGTGTAGAAACCATTCCGGCCAATATCCGAAAGAATTACCATCTTGACAAACTTCCAAGAGGTAAACAACGGGGTAAATTCTTTTTTGGAAGTAAAATAGCAGCCTTAAACTTCAGAAAGCTCTTTGGATTCCGAAAGGGCTTGGGGAATTATGCGCAAAATCCGATGTTGGCATAGAAATAAGCCAGAAGTACATCAACATATTCCAAGGCAATGAAGTCTTTTACAAAAAATCTACTGTAAAATATTAAATTTTCAAGGTTCTTGCAGAGTATCAAACATAGAAAACACTATGTTTTGACCCCAGCATCATGACATTGGTTCACACCAGGACTTTGCATTTACTGGACCGTTCCCCTCATTCAGTGTCCGGAACGCCGTTACTTCTGTCCGGAAATGATTTTTTAGCATCTTCTAAGGTGTTGTGCTGTCATGCATGCCTCTCTGGCTGCCGTCCATACCGCCTCTGCCGCCTCTGCCGCCGGAAATCGCAGTGCTGTCATCGGCATGAATGCCGTCGTCTCCGGATGCAAGCTGATAACTGCCATCGGAAATGCAGATGCTGCTGTTTGAATGGAGTGCATCGTCTGCTGAGTCGATGACAAATGTACCGCTGTCCAGCCACAGGTTTCCGCCTGCTTTTATGCCTTTTGTGCTGTCTGTCTGTGCATCTGTCCCGGAGAAATCTGCTTGTGTGTCCGACGGTTTAAAATCTGTCGCCGGTTTCAGTTCCGGCATATTTTCAGGTGGCAGGGAATCCTGTGTTCCCACTGTGGCTGACAGATTCTCTGCTGTCCGGATATCACCGTTGTCATATCCGTATCGAAAATACCCTGGAAAAAACTGTTAAGCATATTGAAACCCTCCGTTTGTCATGATGTTTTGAAATGCAGCTTTGTATGGCTGAATATTCCTGTCGGTCTGTATCTGTGCTTCTGCCAGGATATTCTGATAAGCAGCTCCGTATTTTGAGAAGGAAGTCTGGCAGATCTGCTGTGCTGCCAGCTGCCGGCTCATCCAGAGCGGCATGGCACTGGCTGCTTTGATTTCCATAAGAGCTTCACCCTGATGCAGCAGTGGTTTTCCGTAAATAGCGGCACCGAGGGACAGGTCTTTTTGGCGGTATTGTATATTTTCGTCAAATGTGACCCTAAAGCCGCTCCCGTCTGTGGATTCCTATGCCTCACGCTCATAGGAAAGAAATACGGCGGGGCGGCGGGGCGCAGCGGCCGGTACCAGCTGCGGAAATAGTCGATTTCGTCTGCAATCTGCGACCGGACGGGCAGAGGAGCGCCGGACTGGAAGCATTCTCTGGCAGCTTCGCACCCGCAGCTTTTCTTTATAGACTGGTTTTTCCAGAGAACGCCGGATGAGGCGGAAGGTGTCTGAATCTAAATAAATATTACGGATGCAGGTATGGCCGTACGGATCCGGGCGCATGTATGGTTTCATCGCTTCCAGCATCCGTTCTTTTTCCTGGCGGCTCAGCAGGTATTTCATTTCATGTCTTTTGAATATGTTCTGATAATCCATGATGATTCTCCTTGTTTCTATAGTCCGCTGCGCCGGCAGCGCATGACGTCTTTTTGTTTGAGGAGATGATAGCATCTGAAACTTAAATTTAGTTAAAATGAAATGTGAAAAAACTATGTAGACGAAGGGACGGTTCACAGCCTCAGTGCAAAACAAAGCGCCTGCCATTTCTGGCAGACGCCTGTCAATCCATCAGAATTCTATTTATTTTACCCGCAGCACTGCTGCATTGCTCCATGCGGAATAAATATTTGTGTTTTTACCGCCTGTTTTTACTGTCTTGTAAGTGCGGATGCGCACATAATATTTTTTGCCGGCCGACAGTTTTTTCACAGTCTTTGCTGTTGTCGAAGCCTTTTTCACAAATGCGCTGTGGGTACTGTTTCCCTTGAATCCGGCAGTCCTAGAATACTGAATCTGGTACCCGCTGGTCTGGGAAGTCCTTTTTGCCCATTTTACAGTAAAGCCGCCGGACAGTGCGGTGGTCTTTTTCATGGAAGTGCCTGCCGGGCGTATCGTAAATGTCTTTTTCACGGTACCACTGTAGCCGCCCTTGAACTTGATTACAGCTGCTGCCCTGCCGGCTTTTACGTTATTCTGATAGCTTACTGTATAATATCTGTCCGAAATCCGCCTGCCAGCTGTATCCACTGCTGTGACGGCCGGTTTTTTTGCCTTTCCGCTGTATGTGTACACAGTTTTGGAGAGCTTTACGGACTTCACCTGTGCTTTTGCAGTTTCTTCCGGCTCCTGTGGATTTTCCGGCTCTGTCCCGTTCTGGGACGCTGAAGGGTCTTCCGATACATCTGTGCCGTCCATCGGGTATGCCGACAGAATGACGGTCCAGTCCGATGCACCGACAGCCGGCAGACGCACCTTCCCGTCGTCTCCCACACAGTCTGCACAGATAAATGACAGGCTGCGCTGGTCAGGGTCATAAGCAAACAGGTTTGCATACATCCCGGCGACTGCATCTGTCTTTCCGGTACCAATCATAATACCGTTCCCTCCGATGCAGGTCTGGATTGTAAGCACTGCCGTAAAACCAAACGGTCCGTTATGGACAGGACTCAGTTCCAGGTGTGCAGAAGCGCCTGCCGTGCTGTTTAAAACATCCCGGGGAATCTTCCCCGCGCCGGCTCTTACGGACAGATTTATGTCACTTGCTGTTTCTGCCGTGATATCTTTCCCGCATACGCTCCATGAGATACCGCTGCCCATATCAAAGACGACCGTAATATCCCTGCCTTTGACGGCTGTAAAAAAACTGCCCGGAACCAAAACAGAACCGTTCATGTCGATATCTGTCGTTCCGCCTTCCGGCACTGTCACAGCTTCTTTCTGAATCGCAGTCCATCCTTTTTTGTCCGGATGGCCTTTGACAAATGGCAGATTAAAATATATAAATATATTGCCTGAACTGCCGCCACTGCCCGTACTGCCGCCTGCGCTGCTGACCGTGACCGTACAGGAGTCCGTACGGTTCCCGTCCGCAGTGGTAACAGTAATCACCGCACTGCCTGCACCGACAGCCGTAATATTCCCGCTGCTGTCCACAGATGCCGCTGCCGGATTATCCGAAGTCCATGATACATTTTTATTGGAAGCATTTTCCGGCAGTATGCTGGCTGTTAACTGCTGTCTGCCGCCCACAGTCATACTTAGAGAATGTCTGTCCAGCAACACACCCGTCACCGGGATATCCGATTCTGTCCCTGTAATCTTTCCATCTACAGAAATTGTGTCGCTGTCCAGCTCATAATTAGCTGCATCGTCTCCGAAAAGATTAATTTTAGCTGTGATTTTGCGGATGCCAGGCTCTGGGCTGTCATAATAGAACAGAGCAGAGGGGGTGACGCTGTCTGAATCAAGAATGCCATCCAGCTGGACAGACAGCAGTCCGGACGGTACATCTGTCGTTCCATCATATTCCTTTATAATATCGCCTGTGCTTACAATCTTTGCCGTAACTGGTTTTGGGGTTACGGTTATAACAGCCGTCTTACTGTTCAGAGAAAACCAATCACAAGTCGCCCTGCAATAGTACCGGTAACTGCCGGCATCCAGGATTTCTGAAAAAACGTATTCTGGACTTGTTATATTCGTTTCCCTGGCATCGCCTCCTTCCATCTGATACCACTTATAGGCGATGGCGATATCGCTTGTTTCGAACGCATCTGGCTGCGTTATTTCAGCTCCTGCTTGTAAAGCTGGCAGAGTATCACCATATGTTACGGTTGTGCTTTGCGGCTGCTGGTTGAATTTTACTGGAGACTCCGTTACTCGAAAAGTGCCAGGCCCAAGCTGGTCAGTCTTGTCGCCATTTGTTATCCAGTCCCATTGATCAGTGTCGCCCTCGTTCTTTTGCTGATATGCAAACCCATTGGTAAGTATGTCATTTACATATCCGTTAAATACTCGTACAGCATGTTCTTTGCCTTCCAAAATACACTGGCTGATTCTCACATCGCTGCTGTCATCTGCCGATATGCAAGTATTACCCTTCAGCCTTACATTCCCTTGGATTTGTACACTGGCATTGTGAACATCTATTACTACTCCGTTCGTTGTAGAAAGTTCAGAAGATTCACCTCCTTCCAGCGTAAATGTACCACCAGCTATCCAAATAAGCTGCTCGTGTGTTGTATTATACAGTTTTTTACCATTAGCTATTTTAAGAGTAATGTTCCCCGATTCAAGTTTAAGTGTTTTAAGAGAATCTGTATTACCATCATGATTAAAAGTTATAGTGTTCAAGTTCAATTCTTCCAGCAGACAAATCTCAGCCGTCTTCCCTTGTAGATTTTTCCATATATCTGCAAAGTTATCGTAATTTAGATACGTGTCAGTCGTTTCATCCATTGTTACAGTAAATGCGACGTTTCCAGTATACTCTTCGATACCGTTTTCCTGCCCGGCAGAATCTGCTGCCCAAACCGGCACACCGTTCATCCCTGCTATCACCGTCACAGCCAGCAGCAATGACAGTATTTTCTTTAACATCCAGTCCATCATTATTTACCTCTTGATCATTCCCGTCTTACACAGGAACACAATAGTATCCCTGTCAGTTCCTAAATCCTGTTTTACATTCTGCATCCATTCCAAACGCAAAAATGCCGGAATCGTACAGCGACAAAACCTCATATTTATAGTAACAGGATTTTGGCGGAATTCAAGAATTCTGGCAGAAACGTCAGTTTTCTGGCAGGATTAGACTTTTCACATGGAAGGGGCAGTTTCAGCAAATGACAGAAAAACAACGCAGGCAATTCTATTATCGAAAGGCACAGGTTAGGAACTGTTAATAAATTACTCCTTTCAATTTGGAGTAATAGTATAATTCCAGCTGCCTAATCGTTCATTTTCCATGCCCGGCTGCGAGATGAATTACTGCCGCCCCATCGCATGTTATGTAGATTCTCCTGGCTTCTGGAAACGAATTTTTCCCGCAGGAATCCCACCATACCACAATACTGGCAACAGCGAATTCTGACGTGTCATAGTCAGTGCCAAGATTGATGAAGCCAGTGTTGCTGTTCAACACATAAACGCCATAAGGATTCACTTTTCCCAATTTAGCAACAGGAAAGTCATAATCCCACACTTTACGCGAATCCTTGGTTTTACGATATTCTGCTCCGCTGTTCTTAAAATTGCCGATGTTCTCCTTTTTCTTTGTATCAGCGGAGATTACAGGATCACCTGCTTCAAGGTGCTGTTTTGCCAGATTGTTGATAATCCCAAACTGCTCATCACGGTCAGGGATCGGCTCGCCAGCCTGCAGCATTTTTTGGTTCACCTGCTTGCTGTACCCCATGTCTGTGAGCAGCTGGGACACTTTGACATAACTGACCTGTATCCCGTATTCATCAAGCAGGATGGCCTCGATTTTTCGGAGGCTCATGCTCTGTGGAATGCACCATATGCACTAACTTAACAAAAACCGAATAAGCTGCTGTCTTGGATTTTTT
>CAJTVR010000149.1 GCA_910580075.1 uncultured Eubacterium sp.
AAAAAATTTCTTGAGCATTTTTCATTTTACCTATTGACATTTCTTAGCTGGACTTATAAATACCGGCTAAATCCAGCCTTCTTATCAGAATGCTTTCAACCCGGTTATTCCGCAATACGGATTACAGCTTTTACGATATCTGCTTTATTATTTACGCTGTAGTCCATTGCTTTTTGTACCTCATCCAGCCCGAACACGTCTGTTACAATTCCTTTCAGATTTACTTTTCCCGATGCAACTGCATCAATCGCCATCGGATAAATATGACGGTAACGGAATACAGTCTTAAAGGTCAGCTCCTTATCCAGCGCAAGGCTCATTGGCAGCGTCATTTCACCGCTCTTGCTGTATCCGACTAAAACTATGACCGCACCTTTTTTCGTCATATGAATGGTCTGTACAGTAGTAATCTGAGTACCTGCTGTTTCTATTGCAAGGTCGCAGCCTCTGCCATCTGTCAGCTTCATAACTTCTTCTACCGCATCTGTACTGCCTGCGTTAATAACACCGTCCGCACCCAGTTCCAGTGCTTTCTGAAGCCGTTTTTCCATAATATCCGCTACATATACCCTGGATACTCCCATTGCCTTTAATGCCATCATTGTCACAAGGCCAATGCAGCCTGCGCCCATAACTACTGCAGTCTGTCCGGCACATGCCCCTCCCTGTATTGCTGCATGGAAACCTACTGCCAGAGGTTCTATCAGTGCTCCTTCCAGCGTGCTCACATTATCCGGCAGTTTAAAGCACAAATCTGCATCATGCGCTGCATATTCCTGGAACACTCCGTCTACTGGCGGCGTTGCAAAAAATACGACATCCGGACAAAGATTGTAATTCCCCGTTCTGCAGAACTCACAGTGTCCGCAGGTCTTTCCCGGTTCCAGAGCAACCCGGTCCCCGGCTTTTAGATGCTTCACATTTTTCCCTGTCTCAACTACGATGCCGCCCGGCTCATGCCCCAGTACAAAAGGCGGTTTTACCACATAATCACCGATTGCCCCGGTTTCATAATAATGCAGGTCACTGCCACAGATACCGACATACTCTAATTTCACAAGGACTTCGTTGTCCTTTGGTACCGGAATCTTTCTTTCTTCAAATCCCATTTTACCTGTTCCTAACATCACAGCTGTTTTCATTGTTCCTTCCATAAATAAAATCCTCCTTTTTTGTTTTCATCTTTATTTAATACTTTATTAAATAGTTTTATTATTTATTTTATTTTACATCAAAAGCTGTATTTGTCAATATAAAATCAGTAATCCAGACAGTTTCGTCACTTCATCCAAAATCCCCCTCTCGTTTTTAGCAATTTGCAACAAAAAAGGAGCTGCCGCACTAAAAAAGCTTTTTGCTTTTCTTAGTGCGGCAGCTCCTTGAACCGCCATTTACTTTAGAAACAGACCTTACACCTGTTCCATAAACAGTTCGATTACTTTCAGGGATGCCCCAAACGCAGCTGCCCCGGTCTTATGGCTGCAGGTTCTGATAAAAGATCCGTCTTCTTCAAATGTATTTCTCTCTATTACTTTATCGCGGATATCCTGGACAAATTCCCCCATACAGCTTCCTGCATATCCTCCCAGTACAATATCACAGTCTAACACCATATGAATATTGTTTACTGCAACCGCCAGATAAGATGTATACTGCTCCCAGAGGCTGACAGCTTCCTGCTCTGAGTTCTTTAGCCGTTCAAAAAAATCTTCCACTCTTTCATCTGTCAGGCACTTTGCGGAGCAATAAGCGTCCAGGCATCCGTATTTTCCGCAGTAGCAGGCTTTTCCATCCAAAACTACCGTCATATGTCCCACTTCCCCGCAACGGAAATTCCGGCCCTGTTCCAGCCTTCCGTTGCTGTATACCGCTCCTCCTACCGTATTGCTCAGTGACAGGTAAAAAAAGGGCATTCTGTTTTCTGACAGTGTTCCTTCTGCATACGCCCCCGCATTTGCATCATTTAAAAAATGACAGGGATAAGAGAAAAAACGGCTGACCTCAGAAAACGGAAGACCGCTGATTCCAAGCACATGGGAATCTGCAACCAGTTCCTGGTCCAGGTCAATAATACCCGGAAACGATATTCCGATTCCCAGCAGATTCACCCTGCTGCATCCGCCAGCTTCCAGAAATTTGTCTATTTTTTGATTCACTTCCAGATAATAGCTGTCCCCTGCTGCATATGGGAGGAATATTCTTTCATATTTTAAAATCTTTCCCGACAGTTCTGTAAGAATCAGGCTGATATGGTTTTTTGTAATATCCAGGCCTGCAGCTTTCCCGGCATTCCCAGACACAGCCAGCGCTTTTGCCCTTCTGCCTCCGGTAGATTCCATTTCTCCCATTTCTTCCACAAGTCCCCGCTTGATCAGCTCCTTTGTAATCTGTGTCGCCGTCGGCAGGCTTAGTTTCAGTGCATAAGCAATGTCTGGATTGGATACCATCCCGTTTCTGCATATATAGCGGAAAACATCATTCCTGTTCTTCTTTTTTACTTCCATATTTGTATTTTTCTTCTTATCCATTTCAGCTCCATACTTTCTAAAAATGTTTTTCGTCGTATACGTATAGCAGTTACAGCCGGATCCTTCCCCATACCAGTTTAACGATCGTCATTCGTATAGTCAATACTTGTATTTGATTTTTTTCCTGTACCATACTGGCAGAGTCAGTCAAAAATAAGCCATAAAAAAGGAGCTGCCGCATTAAGAAAAATGATACGGGATACCGTTAGTTTATCCTGTATATATTTTACTTAGTGCAGCAGCCCCGGCACCCCGGAAAAAATTTTACACGCTCTGTTGCTCTGATGCAGTTTCACGCTCTTTGATCAGCGCATCTAATTTATCTTTTACAGCCTGCCTTGCAATTTTGTCCATTTCTTCGGATGTCTTTGTTCCGCCGGATGATGCCAGAGCATAAGGGTCATTGAGCGCCACATTAGAATCCGTAAGCATTGCCCAAAGCTGGTGATATGTCCACTCCCGCTCTTTTCTGGGAATACTGGCATCAAAATACTCCGGCTGCTTCATCAGATATTTCCCAGTAATATATGTCAGACTGTTAACCGGAGCAGACACAGCTTCATTATATGCTTCTTCATAATAGCGCCTGATCGTATCCTCATTTTCTATTAACTGTCCTATAAAAAACAGTACAGCCGCTTTTTGTGTTTTATTTTCGGGATGCCGGGTCATTTTTAATTATATAATCCCAGTATACCTCCATATTGTACTCATAATACGCCGTCGTCTTTCTCTGGAACAGCGCCTTCATACCGCCAATCTCTTTGCGGTACATATCCATGAAGTCTCTCCTGTCCTCTAATCCCATGGCCCCCGCTTCCATAGGCAGAGACGTAAAACCTCCCAGCTTTTCTATGCCTATATGTGCTTCCAAAGCCCGCATTTCTACAACAGTTGCAGACTCAGGATTTACCTGCCTGACATGTATGGTCCTTTCAAATTCGTCTCCATTCTCATCCACGCCCTTTGCAAGGATGACCGGATCTTCTTTTGTTGAATCCTCCGCATACTTGAGATAATAAGACAGTCCCGTACCGTTCCCGCCAGTCCACAGCATATCTTTATCAGAAAAAATCTGATAGACTTTCGGTGTTTCTGCTGCCGCATTTACCTGCTCTGTAAAACTCTTTCCCTGTGTATTCTGCTGTGTCTTTCCTGCACTGTACCATGCAGGATAACCCGCTGATCCTATGCCGTTTATATTCATTCTTCAAATCCTCCATGCTGTCAAAAACTGCCAGTACTCCAGCACACTCAGCAAAACGTCCGATGCGCTGAACTGACTCCGCTGTACTTCCTGGCAGGTCACTTATACCGCTGATGCCGTTCATCCAGTTTTGTACCCTGTGCGGCATCATTTTAATATCCTCCATTTTTTTGATCCTACAGCTCCTCTGTCATTCAGAGCCGTTTCTGCTTCCTTGTAATAAGTCCAAGCAGTTCACTGCTTCATGCAGCTTCCCCGTCTCTACGTTCCCCTGTCAAATCTCATGTAACTTCACCTCCTAACGCTGCTCCTTTCATACCTGGCTGCGCTGTTTTATTTATCGGCAGTTTTTCTTTCATTTTGAAATACTATGGAATGAAAAGCATATTTAATGAAATGAAAAGCATGCTCTATGAAATCCCATCTGTAACTGCCCGGAAAAATTCCACATGTTTCAGCTCGTATCCTTCTGCCATAAAATCAGGATCTGCACTGGTCTTTACAATGATTACCTTCTGTGACGGATTGACATAAATCCACTGTCCATAGACGCCAATCGCCATAAATTCACCCTGGTTTCCCTCTGGCACCCACCACTGATACCCGTATCCAATCACATTATACGCATCCTGATTCGCTCCCGGCCTGGAATATGCGGCACTGACATCCATACTGTCTTTTACCCAGTCTTTTGTAAGAATCTGTTCCCCCTGATAGCTGCCCCCGTTCAGATACAGCCTTGCAAAACGCGCATAATCTCTTAGAGAAACACTCAGCCCTCCCATTGCAAGTTCCGTATCATTGCTTAATGTCCAATACGCATCCTGATCTGCCCCGATTTTCTTCCAGAGCTTTTCTTCCATATATTCCGCCAGTCCGCGTCCAGTGGCATTTTTAATCACCTGCCCCAAAATTTCTGTATTAATGCTCAGATATCTGCGGTAAGTACATGGTTCCTCCTGCAGCCCGTATTTTGCAATGACCTTCATCGCCGGTGTCCCCATTAACGTACGCATAGAAAACTGGCTCATATCGGTATCTTCGTCAAAATCAATGCCGGAAGCCATTTGCAGGCACGCCCTGACAGGAATATTTTCCAGCTGTGTTCCTGCAAATTCCGGAATATACTTTCCTACCGGGTCTTCGATGCTTTCAACATATCCTTCTGATACAGCAATCCCCATTAACGCTGATACAAATGATTTTCCCATGGAATTGGAAGAAAACAGCGTATTTTCATCCCCGCCGGCAAAATATTTTTCATATTTGATGACATCATCCTTAATCACAAGCATAGCCGTAGTTTTCGTATCCTCGATAAATTTTTCTAAAGGATAGACTGTGCCTTCAAATTGAAAGTCTTCTGCCAGTGCAGTATTTTCCTCCTTTAAAAACTGGAAGACTTCTTCCCCTCTGCTTATTTTTTTCACTGGCTGTATCTGCGGTGTATTCTGAAATGTGTGCGCCAGATTTTCATCTTTAAAACTGTTAAGCGATGTGTAAAGTATCTTTATTTTTTTTCCAAAGCACAGGCACAATGCTCCAATCACAAGGACAGCACCAATCGTTACCATACCTAATCGTTTCGTTTTTTTCATAATTTTCTTTTCCTTTCATTTATGTTGTTTTTCTGATTCCCCTTGATTCTAAACCGTACAGTAACTGTCTGGTCAATACCCTTTTTTATGATTTTATAAAAAAATGCCTTCTTACTGGCTGTATAAGAATTAAAAATCTCATAGTCAGTAAAAAGGCATTTTTCAAACGTGCTCTGGCAGGCGGTCTGCTAATCTATAGCTTTTATCCCCTTTTTTGATATTTTCTTAAGATGTTCCATCATATTATATAACAGTTCCGGGGAATGTCCCTCCCATTTAGTTACTTCTGCAACAATTTTTAATGGATGTTTGGACCGGTAAGATTTTGTAGGATTCCCAGGAAATTTATTATCCGTAAGATTCGGATCATCCTCGTAACTGCCAGACGGCTCAACTACGTATATTCTTTCCCTGTCTTCCCCTTCTGCCAGTTCTGCTCCCCAGACTGCCGCATCCAGAGTTCCTGCAAAATAGACATATTCAGATATTAATCTGCCATTTCCAGTAACAGATGAAAATATTTTCGTCTGATCTAAAGGATACTCAGCTTTAATAATGATATCTGCAGGTATATATGATCAAATGATCTTCTTCCATCTGATAAACGAGCCTGTGCTCTTCATCAATCCTTCTGCTCCATTTACCAGCCAGATCATACTTTAATCCTTCTGTTTTTCCGATTCCTTCAAAAGGACTTCTTTTAATATCCCTGATCAATTCATGAATCCGCTTTACCGTTTTTTTATCCGTTTTTTGCCAGTAAAGATAATCCTGCAATGCATTTTCAGTAAAGGAAACATTCATATACTAATCCTCCACATCAAATTTTACAAGCTTTCCGTCTTCTGCCTGCTTCGTGGATTCTTTCAGCCATTCATAGTTTGCTTTACTTTCTCTTATATGGAGATTTTCCATCAGATTATCATACTGTGCCTGGGACATAAGAACGACATTTTCGTTATTTTTTCTTGTAATTATCGCTATATCAGAATCATATACAACCCGGTCACAAACTTCTTTGAAGTTATTTCTTACATTAGAAAAATTAGTTGCTATCATGCAATCACTCTCCTTTATTAGAATATACTCTATAGGATGTATATTGTCAATATGCTGTACAGCATTGCGTACCATTATATTTAAATATTCCTTATATATTCCAGAATATTTTAGCATTACCGTCTTCACTAATCTTATAAATCATAAGCATTGCAGCTTCTTTCTTCCGAATTATAATCTGCTTTTTTCCATAATCCGCCAGATTCACTCTCATACATTTCATACATAATCCAGACGCCAGGCAGAGAAACTTTTTCCTTTTTTTGTTCCGCCTGCAACAAGTACTTTTTTCTTTTTCGCAGCCGGGACGATATCCGTTCCT
>CAJTVR010000150.1 GCA_910580075.1 uncultured Eubacterium sp.
AGCGGACCGTGAGGCGCGAAAATCCGACGATCTGCTGAAACGGGATTTTTCATCCAAAGAGCCGTTAAAAAAATGTGTTACTTATATAACCGAAATCAGTGCAAAAGACGGAAAGCTGTATGTATCCGCTATATTTGACTGTTTTGATGCCGCAGTCCCGGGACTGGCAGTGGATACCAGCATGAAAGCGGCATTATGTGAGCGGACACTTGACAACGCCGTCCGCGCCTATCCGGCACTTAAGGGAGCCGTTATCCACTCTGACCGCGGAACCCGGTACACCAGCGAACCTATCGCAGGGCGGCTGCAAAATACGGCATTCTTCAAAAATTGAAGTTATGGGATTATGTGAACTGGTATAACCATCACAGAATACATTTTGCTTTAGGGTATCAAACCCCAGTGCAATACAGGGAAAACAGCCTTAAAAAAGTTGTCTGAAAAAATGTTGACAATCCAGATGGAATTTTATGCCAGGCGCTCATACTTTTTAAAAGCAAGGGTAAAAAGCCATTGCCTGGACTTATCATATTCATGATTTCTGTTGACAAAGCGACATGAGTGTCGTATAATAGAAAAGACAAAAGTGTCGCTTTTTTTCAAAAGGAGGAACAGGCAGATGAAAGAATTTCAGCTAAGAACATGGAGTTTAGAGGATGCTCAGGCTTTAGCACAGGCAGCGGATAATCCGAATATAGCCAGATATCTGAGAAATGTATTTCCAAATCCGTATACACTGGAAGATGCAGACTGGTTTATCCGCGACTGCATAGCCAGTGCACAGAAGAAACAGATCAGTTATGCCATTGTGGCAGACAAAACGGCTGCAGGCAGCATCTGCGCAGCTGTAAAAGAAGATGTATATGAAAAATCAGCGGAACTTGGCTACTGGCTGGCGGAACCGTACTGGGGCCGGGGGATTATGACAAGCGCAGTCCGCCAGATTTGTAAAGAAGCATTCCAGGCATTTGATATCGTCCGTATTTTTGCCGAGCCGTTTGCAGATAATGCGGGTTCAAGAAAAGTACTGGAAAAAGCCGGTTTTACGTGTGAAGGCACGATGCGTAATGCGGTATACAAAAATGGAGAGATTCATTCCTGCTGCATGTATTCGCTGTTAAGGGAGGAGCTTTCGGTCTGACATGGGAAGCAAAGGGAAAAATACAAAAGAGATGATCGTAAGGCAGGCGTATCTGCTGTTTGCGGAAAAAGGCTTTAAGGCTGTAACAATGACAGATATCTGCGAAAAAACAGGACTGAGCAGAGGCGGTCTTTACAGATATTATTCTGGTACAGAGCAGATTTTTTCAGAAATTCTCACACAGGAATATGTCATTGCAGACCGTATGGAAAGAAAAGAAAAAGCAGCTGCAATTTTAGAAGACATGCTTGCAGCTGTCAAAACTGAGATTATGGATAAAGAGATGTCTCTGAGCCTGGCTATTTATGAATATGCGAATATGGGAAAACAGGATTTGTTTACCGAAATCCATGATAAAGCCAAAAAGCGGTGGATCAGCCTGCTGGAGTACGGAATGGAAACAGGAGAGTTTCAAAATGCCGACGCGGATCAGGTTTCTGACCTGATTTTGTATTACTATCAGGGACTCCGCATGTGGTCAAGAGTTATTCCGTTTGATGATAAAGTGGCGGAGCACTATGTGAAAACGGTAAAACAAATGGTATTAAAACATGATTTAAAAGATATGTAAGGAGCTGCCGCACTAAGTAAAACATGTACAGGATATAGGATCAATGATCGATTTAAACTGCCTGTATCCTGTTTCATTTTTCTTAATGCGGCAGCTCTTTCATGATTCCCGGGCAGTTTTCAGTCTGTCTGGCAGCGCGGCAGGATTTTATGGCAGCAGGAGGGCGGATATAAAAGAGGCTGTGTATGCTTCCTTCAGCTTTTACGGTATTCACTCGGGCTGACACCCATTTTCTGATGAAAAATCCTTGAAAAATATAAAGGATCAATATAGCTTACAGAATGGGAAATCACGCGCACAGATAAATCAGTGGTCTTTAACAGGATACAGGCCTGGCGGATTCTGTAATCCAGCAGATAACTCTGGATGGATACGCCGGTGAAAGACTTAAATATCCGGTGCAGATAAGAACGGTTTAGTCCCAGATGGTTTGCGATATCCTGGATTGTGACCGGGTCGCAGTAGTGGTTTTCGATATACTGCAGGGCCTTTTCCACATGGTTTGTTTTTTCTTCCTGATGTGTATACTGCTCATTTGGAAATTTGTCAGCCAGCAGGAAAAGGTATTCATACAGAATGCTATTCATAACCAGGTCCCGGTTCCGTGAGAGCCTGTCTGCTTCAGCCATTTTTTCATGGCAGCGCCGCAGCTGTTCATCCCGGCCGAAATGGACAGTCAGGCGTTTTGGCAGTAATGTCCGCTCCAGATATCCCTTTATTTTAATTCCCTGCAGTCCGATCCACGTATATGTCCATGGTGTATGCATGTCTGCCTCATAGTAGATGAGTTCTTCCGGACAGATCAAAAAAGCATCCCCGGCTTTCAGACGGAATATGTTTCCTCTCGCCTTGTAGATGCCGGAACCGTCCAGGATATAATGAATCAGGTATCCGTTGCGCAGGATTGGGCCGTAACTGTGTCCCGGCGTACAGTTTTCATAGCCGCAGGTGTAGATCATTGCGTCAATGTTTCGGTAAAAATCATTGGAAAAATGATATTCCAGCATAATTCTCCTCGTAATAACAATAAAAGTCATAATGTTCAATGTCAAAGTCACATATATCCATATACATTTTATTATAACAGGTTATAATTATAGATACAAGAGGCAGTTAAAACGACTGCGGCCGCAGGAGCCGGAAAGATACAGACCGCATTTTTCCTGATATTCAGAAGCATGCGTGCTGTAACGGCTGGAAAAGAAGTCTCTGGAACAAACGAAATGGAGGAGTATGAGATGGATGCAAATAAGCGTCAGAGATATGAAAAAATATCCATAGAACTTACCAGGCTGGCAGGAGGCAGGGAGAACATACAGGGCGTGGCCCACTGTGCGACACGCCTGAGGATCGTTTTACAGGATAATGATAAGGCAGACCTGAAAGCTATGGAGGATGTAGACCTTGCAAAAGGAGTGTTTGTTGCAGGCGACCAGGTGCAGATTATTTTCGGTGCAGGACTTGTCAACGATGTGTACGAAGTGTTTGCAGAATATAACAATATGAAAAATATGAGCCTGAGTGACTTAAAAACTGTGGCAAATAAAAAGATGAACCCGCTGCAGAGAATTATTAAGGCGCTGTCGGATGTGTTTGTAGACATTATGCCGGGAATACTTGCAGCCGCGCTGCTGACAGGACTTTCCGGCGTGCTTGGAAATTTTGAGATTGTCAGGGAAAATGATACGCTGTTTGGAATTAACCGGCTGATCAATATATCATCCGGCGCAATCTTCGGATTCCTGCCGCTGGCAGTTGCGTACAGCGCCTGCAAGCGTTTTGGGGGAAGGCCCATCCTTGGCATTGTAATCGGCTGTATCATGCTCAGCAACAGCCTGGCGGATGCATATGCGGCGGCCCAGGGGACAGTGGAAGTTACAACACTGCATATTTTTGGCCTGGGTGTAGATCTTGTTGGTTTCCAGGGCGGCATAATTGTAGCGCTGCTCATGGGATTTGTAACAGCAAAGCTGGATGTTTTCTTTGAGAAAAAAGTGCCGGAGGTGATCCGTCTGCTGGTATCCCCGCTGCTGACGACTTTAGTGGGGGCGCTGCTGCTGTTTACAGTGATCGGGCCTGCCGGACGGGGGCTTTCTTCCGGGATTACAAATGCACTCGTATGGATGACGCAGAACCTTGGCGTATTCGGATATGCCGTATTCTCCGGCCTGCAGCAGCTGGTTGTCATTACCGGCCTGCACCATATTTTTGGAGCCATTGAAGCGCAGCTTCTGGCTGATACGGGCAGAAACTTTATCAATCCGCTGATGTCTGTGGCGATCATTGCCCAGGGCGGCGCTGTGCTGGCATATTTAGTCAGGCATAGAAAAAACGTAAAAGTCAGGGAGCTGTGCATCCCAAGTTTTATTTCCGTATTATTCGGAATTACAGAACCGGCTTTATTTGGTATTAACTTAAGATACCGTTTTCCGATTATTGGGGGCTGTATCGGCGGGGCTATGGGCGGTATTGTAGTGTATATGGCTAATCTTGCAGCTCTTGGTTTCGGGACGACGGTAGTTCCTGGGATTGCGCTTGCAGATCCGGCAGGAAACGGATATGTGAATTACATAATTGCCCACAGTGTCGCGCTTGCAGGCGGATTTATAATGACGCTTGTACTGGGGAAATTTATGGATAAATCCCAGGAAGAGCCGGCACAGACAGAAACGGCGGCAGCAGCCGGGACACCGGCATCTGAAATATCTGCTGCACCAAAAGCATCAGATCCGGCAGAGGTGCAGGCAGTGCCTCAGGAAGAAGTATTTTTCGGTTATGCACAGGGGCAGCTGATCCCGATGGAGGAGGTAAGGGACGAAACTTTTGCAAATAAAGTATTAGGGGATGGTGTTGCAGTCATTCCGGATACAGGAAAAGTGTATGCACCTGCCGATGGCACAGTTATGAGTATTTTTGATACGAAGCATGCAGTCTGCTTTGCCAGCAGCTGCGGTACGGAGATTCTGATTCATATCGGAGTGGATACGGTCAGCCTGCAGGGAAAGTATTTTGAAGCCCATGTAAAGGACGGGGATGCAGTAAAGAAAGGACAGCTTCTGATTTCATTTGATAAGGAAAATATTGAAAAAGCCGGATTTGATACGGTGATTCCGATGATTTTTACAGACCTGGAAGATGGGCGCAGACTGGAGCCTTCTGCACCAGGGAAGATCAGCACAGATGCAGCGGCAGCGGTCATTTATAAAGATTAAACAGTTTGGGATGGATTTTTGCATGGACAGTTCCTTAGTATCCTGTACCTGTGCTTCTTTTTTAGGAAACGTCTGTGATTTTGACGGTATGGGTACAGGACTGAACTGTCATACTGTTCATGCAGATGCGGGGAACAAAGATGGACAAAAAATTAATTTTTTTAGATATTGACGGAACTTTAGTTTTCGCCATGCAGGCACCGTCTGCTCGTACAGCACAGGCAGTACGCAGTGCGCGGGTAAATGGCCATAAGGTGTTTTTATGTACGGGAAGGAATATGCCGATTATTGGAAAGGATATCCTGGATGTGGGATTTGACGGGGTGATCGCCAGCGCAGGGAGCCATGTAGAGACAGACGGAAAGATACTTTTTGACAGTATCCTGCCGGAAGAAACCATTCAGGAATGCCTGTCTGTTTTCCATGAACATGATATGTATTGCAGGATTGAAACGCCGGAAGGCATTTATACAGATCCGCAGATGGAGGAGCTGCTGCGCACAGCAGAGGCCGACCCGGCAAACTCAGAGCTGATCCGGATGCAGAAAGAGATCGAGGCAGGCATTCCGGTACTGCCTTATGACCGCTATCCGCATAAAGGGGCATATAAAATATGTTTTACGAGCAGAAACCTGGAATCAGTGGAAAAGACGAAAAAATATCTGGAAAGCAGGTTTGTCTATGCTGTGCATCCTTATGCAGACAGCAGCACCTGCTTTAACGGAGAGATTATTCCGAAAGGGATTCACAAGGGCAGGGGCATAGAACTGGTATGCAGCTATTATGGTGCGGCCCTGCAGGATACGGTTGCATTTGGCGACAGCATGAATGACTATGAGATGATGCAGACAGCAGGAATCAGTGTTGCAATGGGAAATGCGTGTGAGGAGCTAAAGAGCATGTCAGATGTGGTCTGCGGCAGCGTATGGGATGATGGTATTTATTATGAATTTCAGAGAATGAAGCTGGCATAAAATGTCCGAAGCGGGTTTTGGGCGGTGAAGGGAAGAAGGACTGGGACGGGAATGAGAGATCTGGTTAGAATTTGATAAAATGTGATAAGTTTAGACAATATTCATATTTTATTTACAAAATATTTTAGTCCGTGCTTGACAGAATCTGATGATGGCGATACCGGTCGAAAAATAGGATTTCTTGTAGAAAAGTGATATAATTTGAAAAATAACGGAAAATAAGAAAAGTTATTTTGTAACTGTTCAGGACACCCATTATCCAAAGATGAAATCTGGATTTCCTGAAA
>CAJTVR010000151.1 GCA_910580075.1 uncultured Eubacterium sp.
GGCTGCGGACGGACCGGTGCCTGATGTCCTGGCGCTTTTGGCAGGCTTTCTGCAGTGGCACTGACAGGCACCTTTTGCATGTCTAATTCTGCCGTATCTCTATTTGCCGGCCTGGTTTCCTGTTAATGTCAGATCTGGCAGTTTCTCCGGCAGTTTTAATATCTGTGTATCGGAGACAATACGTTCTCCTGCCAAAGTTTCTGCGTCGTCCACACGGTACAGTTCTCCGCGCACACCGCTGATTCCCTGAATATATTCTTCGGTCCATTGTCCCGGTTCGATGTAATAAATCCATGTCCCGTCGGATGTCTCTTCCAGGTTACCATGTTCCGGTACTTTTGCAAAAATAACCTGTTTCGCAAGAATACTCTTTTCTGAGTCTTCAGTCCCGCCGGATGCACTGGCTCCGCCGATTACATTTCCCTTTGTATCGTACAAAATCACAGCGTTGTAGGCAGGATTGCCTTTATAAGTACCGGTAAATACAAGAGAGCCTTTTGGAACTACATGCCTTTGCGCATCCTCTCCATAGGTAAAATCATCTGTTAATATTCCGGCTGCTATCTGTCCGCTGCCGCTTTCGTAAAACTCCAGATTATCCCCGGACGGGCCGCAGATTTCAATTTCTTTGATTGTAACCTGGCCGGATACTGACAGCTTCAGCCTTATGTATCTGGCATCATAAGTGCCAATCCATTCACTGCGTTTTGTTTCATCTGCAGAATCAAACCAGATCTTTTTCCAGCCGTCTTCTGAGCCGGAAAAGCCTGTATCGTTTGTCTTAACCGTCTGCCACTGGCTGCCGTCTGTGCTGACTTCTGCGGTGATTTCCGGTATCGCGCTGCCTTTGTATTTCAGCGCAGTAACCGCATGGATCCGGTGCATATCAATTGTAACTGTCGCTGTGGTGCCGGCCGATGGCTGCCCTTTGTATGTACACTCTTCGGTTTCCTCACCGTCAGCTATGCGTGCAATACTGTTTTCCTTTGCCTGCTGCATATCCCCGGCTCCGTCGCCGCTGTCCGGATGATCCATGTCTGTTTTAACCGGTTTATCATCTTCAGAAACCATATCTGTTTCCACAGTCCACAAAGATTTATCCAGCACACCCTCGGTTGCTATCTTCACAGATCCGGCATCTTTTGCTTTCGAATAATTTAAATATTTATCCACTGCCCGCACTTCATAAGAAAGCACCCGGTTATTGACAGCATAAATCTCTTCCGTAAATACCGTTGATCCTGCCTTATCCATCAGCTGAAATCCGGCTGGCTCTGTTATCTTTTCTCCATTACTTATCATCGTACGGATAATTTCATAACCAAGAATCAGATCTTCTTTATCCGGATCTGTCTGAATAGTAACAGACACTCTTCCTGCATCTGCAGATGCCTTTGCATCTGTCACTGCATCCTGATTCAGAATCGTACCGCTCTCATCCGGATGCGCTGCCCGGTATTTCCTTGCTTCTTCACTGACATAATATACTGCTTTTTCTTCTTTTGGAAACGATGCTGCATAAGCCTTTGTATCTTCATCAGGCACCATTCCCCACCGTTCAAAAAATGGCAGAATATTTTTCTGTGCAGCTGCACAGGAAAGCCGCATCAGATTCTGGTCCCTGTCTCCTGTTAATTTCACCCCATTGTTTGGAGCTTTTTCCGGATTTCTGGCATAAGTATCCACTCTTGCAAAAAACAGGTTTTGGAACTGTTCATCGTAGATGGTATAAATGCGCCCGTCATTTGTCTCCCGGCCATAGGCAAGATACAGCTGCCAGTACATTGCAAGCTGGACTGCGACATTGGAAGCCGGCCCCGTGGTACCTGAAGTCACTTTTTTATAGACATCCTGATAGTTAAAGCGTGTTCTGCCGTCTTCCGAAATACTCTTCATCAGCTGGGCAAAATAGTTGTTTGTAACCTCCGCTACAGCATAGCAGCCCTGGTTGATATTGTGGCCGATTTCATGGGCAACGCCCCATCCAAAGCCGTTCCAGTTATCCGGTGCAGAAGCAAGCCCTGCCGAGCCCCATTCAATACCGATATGGTTACCTGCCGCATACATAAATGCACCCGCAAACATCCGCATATAACGGATATTCAGATGCTGCGAAGGAAGTGCATTGTTTCCGTTTTCTGTCCCCGCACTGCTGCTAAGGCCCTTATGCTGATAAAATAACGTCATCATCTGCTCCATTGCGTCTAAAGCACGGCTCAGTTTATCCGCTTTCTGCTCAGCTCCTGCCGCACTGCCAAGTCCTACATAAACCTGTGAAGCCGGGAGGGAGTACATCATCTGGTCCATAAGAATATCTGTGGCATTTAAAATACAGTTCTGCCCGTCATACTTATAATCTGTGCTCTTTTCTCCTGCATGATACTGGTTATGCTGTTCCTGCACCAAAGCGGTATGTTCTTCCAGTTTCGCAATATATTCTTTTATCGCCTTCTTCTTTTCTTCTCCCGTCTTTTTGTATATATTTAATACCGGAATATTGTGCCCGCCGCTGATACGCACTGCATATTTATCAGAACTGCTGTTTCCTGTATATGCAATATAAATCTGTCCGCCGCGTTCAAAGTCCGAATCTGAAAGTTTTGGAACTGTAATCTCATTGCGTCCTATTTTCAGACTGACCGTCTGCGATACATTTGCCGCCTCTGCATGATGCTGCGTAAATACAAGCTGAAGCTGTGCACTTTCTCCTGTACGCTTTGTCTGATGTCCCGCATAGACAAGCAGCGTCTCTCCTGCAGCGGCTGTCTTTCCAAGCGGCTGCCATGCATTCAGTCCGCCAAATCCAAGATGCTTGTCTTTTTGTGACGTAATAGAAGGAATCACTTCATAAGAAGGTTCCAGTTTTCCATGCAGGATTTCTCCTGCCGTCTTTAATTCCAAAGACAGCTCCTGATAGAGAGGATGTTTTTCCCCGCTCTGGCCATCTGCTGTATCCAGTCTTGTTTCCAGCTCCTTTAACCGGTCTTCGTTTACGCTGGATTTTAACGTCGTATGCATCTCATCTTCATAAAGCCCCATGATCTCATCTTCCAGGGAATCATACTTGTGGAAACGGATTTCCCCTACACGCATTTCGCTCCTGTCTGATGAGGAACGTCCAAGGCTCATATGAATTTTATTTGCTGTCACTGTCTGGTCAAATTTTACAATATAATAAATATTGTCATTTTCATCGCGTTTCTGTAAAAGTCTGGCCCCCACATTCAAAGCACCCGTATTCTGTGAGTTCCAGTACTCAATCCGCACCAGATCCACTCTGCCCTTCTGGTTTGCTGCTGCAAATGTAAAGTAATTCATCTGGTAGTCATCGTCAAGCGTAATCGTCATACCCTTGGAGGCACTTGGATAAGAAACGCCGTCGTCCCAGTCAGCCTTGCTCCAGTAAGAGCCGTAATCATCATCTGCCAGTCCGAGCGCACTGTTTTTCTTCTGGCTGTCTAACGGGCTGGATTTCATACTGGCATGGTCTCCGCCAATCACTGCGTCCCTGATATGCGCCGTCAGTTTTCCCTGGCCGTTTGAAGTATTCAAAAGCCGGTATGCCGGGAGCTTTGGAGCTGCCTCAGACTTGGTTTCAGCCACACAGGCAAGAGAATTTCCGCTCCAGCCAAATTCATTCCAGCTGACCACATAAATATAATACTGGGCATGCTCTTTTAATCCGGTAATCTCATAATGGTTTTCCTTAAGCCTGCCAGTCCCTTCCTTTGTCTGTACAAATCCCTGAACGGCTGGCTGGTATTCGCCATCCTTTTCCTTATAATAGACCATGTATCCGTCAGAGTCATCCATATCCTTCCAGGAAACAAAAATGGAACGGAAACCGCCTTCTGCCCTCACATTATCCGGCTTGTCCGGCTTTTTCTGCGGCAGCGGCACTCCGGTTTTAACCTCGGACCACGTGCTTTTCCAGTCACCGTTTACTGAACGCACTTTCAGCGAATATTCTTTATAGTTGGCCAGCTTATTGTTTTTAATGGAAGAAACCGTATAGGAAGTCTGGTTTGTCTTAAAAACTTCTGATAACTGGCTGTTTTGATCAGCTGCCGGACCGGAAACTGACAATTCATATCCGGTCACATTCTGCTGCTGGCTCCATTCCGCAGTCAGTGATTTGCTCCCGGGCTTTATGGAATCCAGTGACGGGATATCCATCTTCGGAGCCCCGATCCGGTCTTCCATATGATTGACAAATTCCGCTTTTGCAATTTCCACCAGCGGCCTGTTCTTTCTTGTACCCGTAATCTTAATCACCACACTCTTAACCGCAGTCTGGCCTCCAAAGTCCAGTACAAGAGATCCGTCTTCCTGCATTGTAACCTTTTCACTGCCTTTTGCAAGTGTGCGGGATTTCAAAGACTGTGCTGCTGTACCCAGGGAAATCTCTGTTTCTTTGTTCCCATCCTGTGTATAGAGCGTCACACTGCCATCTGTAATCTGGCTGAAAACCGTACCGTCTTCCTCCAGATCACCCGGCGCTTGTAAAACCATTCCTCCTATCAGAGGTGCATCTGTACCGGCATCCGCAAGCGTTACCTCCAGCTCCAGAGGATTTTCCTTCGAAACCGGCTGGTCTGACCCGCTTTTTAATACCGTAACACCTTCATCCTGAAACAGCGCATTTATATTTTCAGCCTCCGTACCCTGTTTTGCCTGTACTCCGGCCGGATTCCATAATTTTTCCACAGAAGAAATCTGCTTTTCTCCCATACTCTGCATCAGGGCATTTAAATCTGCAATGTTTATGCTGCCATCGCCGTTTAAATCATAAATCTGATCTGTCTTATTTTTGCGGACCGCCTCTAACAGCACATCCGAATCCTTTTTATCAATTTCGCCATCTGCATTCACATCTCCCGGACGAATCCATCCCGGCTGCGCGCCGCCCTGGGCCTCGATCTTAGATGAGCAAATCTGAATTCTGTGTGTCCAGCCTTTTTCCGCCTCAATGATCTGGGTATACGGTGCAAATTTTTCAGAACGGACTGTGACGGTATACTTTCCGGACGGCAGTTTTTCAAATCCTGCCAGCGCAGAGCCTCCTTTGTCAAGCGTCAGTTCCTTTTTTTCTTCCAAGCCTTTTCCATTACGAATCTGAACCGTCACCTGGCCCGTGTATGGAAAAAGCAGCGTCGATACAGCTTCCACTTCCAATACACTGTCCTGCGTTACTGTCTGTGCAGCGTCTTTCGCAGCTCCATAAACATATGGGACAGCACCTGCACATGGCTGCAGAGCCAGACAGGCTGATAAGAGCATGGCTGCTGCTTTTTTCATCATAATAAAACTCCTTTCCTTTGTCTGTGTGGTACAGACGTTTTTTTATTTTCTTCTTTTTTATTTTCCTGCAGGAACCCTTATGCCAGGATGTGTGCCCTCTCTGGCGGGAAATGCCCTGAAAATACAGGGTGCAGGAAATAATGGCAATATTTTAACATATACTGGAAAATTCTACAATCTGTAAATTTAACATATGTTTCTCTGCCCGGCGGCATTTCCTCAAGGTCAGGGATGGTGTTAGTATATAAATGCGGACAGGAAAAGCTGAACAGCCTATGATGTTGTATCATTTTAGCTGACACCTAATACGCAAGGAATCAAATGGGGCTAACCTTGCACCACAGGAAATAAGGATGCTTTTCGCTGTCTTGCCAGTGACGTTTTGTAAAGGACTTTTTGAATCTTTCCAAAGTTAGTTGATTTTGCGTTTTAATTCAAGCCGCAACACTTTCC
>CAJTVR010000152.1 GCA_910580075.1 uncultured Eubacterium sp.
TTGAATCTTTCAAGGTTATTTCACTGTTCAGTTATCAATGTTCTGTCTGCCGCTGCTGTTCTTTTTAACCGCGGCTCTGATATTGTATCAGATTGTTTTGTGCTTGTCAACACTTTTTTAAAACTTTTTTGTTTTATTTTTTGCTGACCTCTTAGCGACTACAGCTGTTATAGATTAACATTCTTTTCAGCTTTTGTCAAGCACTTTTTTTATTTCTTTGTGTCTGCCACTCTGGCGGTTTTTGTCTGCCACCCTTGCGGCGAATGTTATATTAGCATAGATATTTTAATGTGTCAACCATATTTTAACTTTTTTTCAAACTTTTTTTCTTTTCCCTTAATTCAGCAAAAAAACCGCTCAGCATAGCAGAGCATTCATCAGCCAGTACCCCTTTTGTAATTTCCACCTGATGATTAAACTGAGACATCTGAAGCAGATTCAATACAGAACCGGCGCAGCCTGCTTTCGGATTCATTGCACCAATTACAACTTCTTTCATTCGTGACTGAACAATGGCACCTGCACACATCTGGCATGGTTCCAGTGTAATATACATTGTACAGTCTTCCAGCCGCCAGTCTCCGGTTTTCCTGCTGGCTTTTTTTATCGCTGTAAGTTCTGCATGCGCCAGCGTATTTTTATCTGTATTTCTCCGGTTATAACCTCTTGCGATAATTTTATCTTCCTGTACGATTACGCATCCAATTGGTACCTCGTCTAATAAATATGCTTTTCCGGCCTCTTTCAATGCTGCTTTCATAAATTTTTCCTGTAATGTCAGCTTTTTGGGCATATTCCGTTCTCCTGACTTTATTTTCATTTTTAATCTCTTGATGATTTTTCTCTATTATACTATACTGAAACTGCATTTCGCAATGAAAACGGAGGCAGCATATGAATTTTTCTTATGAAACAGACCGGTTAATCCTCAAAATACTGGATGGGAGCAGCGCCAGCGACATTCTGCGTTTCTACGCTTCAAACCGCAGAGTTTTCGAACAATGTGAAGCATTGCGCCCGGATAATTTCTATACAGAATCATTTCAGCGTCAGGTATTAAACCAGGAATTTAATATGTGCATCAGACAGACCGGCATACGGTTCTGGGTATATAAAAAAACAGACCCTGACCATGTAATTGGTACGGTCTGTTTTCGAAATATTATACGCCATGTTTACCAAAGCTGTGAGACTGGTTATAAATTTGACCAGCTTTCATGGCATCACGGCTATGCTCTTGAGGCGCTACGTAAAAGTGTCCAGATTGCTTTTTATGACCTTAATCTGCACCGGATTACTGCATATATTATGCCAGATAATACTCCCTCTATCCGGCTGGCAGAACGCGCCGGATTTAAACTGGAAGGTATTGCCCGCAAAAGTGCCATGGTATGCGGAATCTGGGAAGATCATGCCGTTTACAGCATTATACGTCCATAATGTACTTTAAATTTCCAGTATTCTGTACCAGTATCCCGGCTGCTCTCCCTGCCCGGTCTTTTCTATCCGCGCAAGAAAGTCCGGAAATCCAAAAACCGAAGCCATAACATGTTCCTGATTCTGATAAATTCCTGGAACGCCGATAAACCACTTCTGCCCGATTCTGCCAAACGCCAGATAACGGTAATTAAAAAATCCGTGCAGAAGAAAACTGTTATTAATGATGCTCCAGTATTTTTCAGGAAGCATCCGGACGTCTTTTATTTCTATTCTGACACCAAGAACACTCTTATCCTGAAACTGATTCAGAACCGGGTATGTACGCAGCATATGCCGCCATGTCTGCATCCACTGGTTTTCTGGCTGAGGTCTGAGTTCCGCAGTCTGGATGCCGGATCTTTGTTCATTTAGATATCCGTTTACCTGTTCTGAAGATTTTTCCCGGACAGCTTCCGTCTCTGACTCAGCCTGCCTTAGTACATATTCTTTATCTGTCTCGGCATTTATATACCAGCTAATATCCTGACCGGCTGTATTGCCTTTTTCATTTTCTATATTGTTATACCCGGATACACTTGCATTTTGTGCTGCTGCATTTATATTTCTCTGTCCATAATGCATACTTCTCTGGTCTGCTGTGTTCCCTGCTGACGCCTGGCCTGGGGCCCGATACAAATTTCCTGCTGGCTGCCGGTTACTTCTCATATTTAGAAATGGCATCTGGTTCATATTCCGCTGAGGAATCCCATTCTGATTTATAATCTGTGCTGGTATTTTATTCTGATTCATGTTTTGTAACGGCATTCCGTTCCGATTTGCATTATGTGACACCATTCTGGTACGATTTACATTATACAGCGGTACTCCATTCTGATTTACATTATGTAATAATCTTTCATTCTGATTTGTATTCTGTATCGCCATTCCGCTCTGTCCGGCATTCTGCAATGCTGCTTCATCCTGCTCTGTGTTCTGTATCGCCATTCCAGTCTGATTTGTATTCTGCAATGCTGCTTCATTCTGCTCTGTGTTCAGTATCGCCATTCCGCTCTGTCCGGCATTCTGTATAGGAATTCCATTTTGATTTATGCCCTGTAATGACCCTTCAGGCTGATTCGGGTTCTGCGACACCATTCCATTCTGACCGGTATTCTGTGATGATCCCTCAGCCTGACCTGCGTTTTGTAATGATTCTTCATTATGATTTACCCCTTTTAACGGTATCCCGCTCTGTCCGGCATTCTGTAATAACACTTCATTCTGATTTGCATTCTGTATCGCCATTCCGGTCTGATTTATGGTTTGCGGCGAAATCCCGTTCTGATTTATGGTCTGATCTGGTACATTATTTTGATTGTGTAATTCTGCTCCGTCCTGGTTATCACTTTGTAAAGCTGCTTTGTTCCGGCTTATATTCTTGGCTTCTGCTTCAGCCTGATTCTGGTTCTGCAACGGTACTTCATTCTGGCTCATATCCTGTAACGGCATCCCTTCCTGATTTGTACTCTGCAACGGCACCTCATTCTGATTCGTATCACTTACCAGAACTCCCTGCCCGCCTGTCTGCTCACTTTGTCCGGCTTCCTGGTGCAGCTGGCTGTTTATCTCATCTATAGGTTTTTCACTGCCGCCTCCTGCCTCGTCTTCACTCTCACTTATGTGATCTGAATGCCATACAGCAAATTTTGAAGTATCTACCGGCTGCTCATCCCACTGGCTTAAAAATACTGCAATGTCATCTATAAAGACCAAAATCCCGTTCATCTGCATAATCTGCCAGGGTGTCTGTCCAATATTTTCTTCAGGCTGTTCATACCTGAAATCTGCCTGATTGTTACGAAATACTATGTTTCCAATAGAAATTCCCTGTATAGTATCACCGTTTCTCACAAATAAATATACTATGCCTGTTTTACCGCTGTATCCATTTTCCCTCATATGAATATCAATCCGGTTGCGCCCTGTGCGAAGTTCTATACGGGCAAAACCGGCATTATGAATTTTCTGATTGTTATGTATCGTATATAAATAACTTACAAATCGTTTCATGTGCCCTGCTATGCCTCCACATCCGTCATTGTTACAATGTATGCGGCAGCAAAAAAATCATGCATGAAAATATTGCCATTGACTTTTTTCATATGGTATATATAATAATAATAACAATTACTATTATGAAAGGATCATGGATATGAAGTACAGCAGACAAAGGGAAAGTATACTCCGGTATCTCCGCTCGTCTAAATGTCATCCTACTGCCGAAACAGTGTATCAGGCTATTCAGACGGATAATCCGAACATCAGCCTTGGTACTGTATACCGGAATCTGACATTACTGACGGATCTTGGAGAAATAAATAAAATCACTGCTTTTGACGGACCAGACCGTTTTGACGGAAATATTGTTCCCCATTATCACTTTATATGCAGAAAATGCGGAGCTGTCCTTGACCTTGAAATGGAATCCCTTTCGCATATTAATCTGCTGGCCGCACACAAATTCAGCGGCACTATTGAAGGTCATATGGCACATTTTTACGGTATTTGTCCGGAATGCATCAGCACAAAAGATCCGCCGGCACTCCAGTGTTCAGAAAATTAATGCTGCGCTGGCGGTAAGCATCTGCGTCTGGCAGAATCCGCCGTTGTTCAGATGCTTGTGTATTACCTTCTTACCGATGATATCTGCAATATGCATACTCATCTGGTAAATAAAAACAGGAATTATTTCTATTTTTCTGTTGACACTCACGATAATATATGATATAAATTTATCAACAGATGTTCCAGTATCTCTCGCCGTACTGCTTACTCAGATTTCGGCAGACGGCTGTACCGGAAGAAAAATAATTTAAAAGGAGAATTTAAAAATGGCTAAATTTGTATGTCAGGTATGTGGTTATGTTCATGAAGGAGACTCTGCACCAGCAGAATGTCCACAGTGCAAAGCACCAGCAGAAAAATTCACAAAGCAGGAAGGTGAAACAACCTGGGCTGCAGAACATGTAGTAGGCGTTGCTAAGGGTGTTTCTGAAGATATCCTGAACGATTTAAGAGCAAACTTTAACGGTGAATGTACAGAAGTCGGCATGTATCTTGCTATGGCAAGAGTAGCTCACAGAGAAGGCTATCCTGAAATCGGCTTATACTGGGAGAAAGCTGCTTATGAAGAAGCAGAACATGCTGCTAAATTTGCTGAACTGCTCGGCGAAGTTGTTACAGACAGCACAAAGAAGAATCTTGAAATGCGTGTAGAAGCTGAAAACGGCGCTACTGCTGGTAAGACAGATCTTGCAAAACGTGCAAAAGCTGCTAATCTGGATGCAATCCATGATACTGTTCATGAAATGGCAAGAGATGAGGCAAGACATGGAAAAGCATTTGCTGGATTATTGAAGAGATACTTTGGCTAAGATATAGGAAGTTTTGAATGCAAAGAGGATAGACATGCTGTGTCTGTCCTCTTTTTTAGTGTCCTTTTGTTGTCCCTTTACATTTAGGATATTCTTACTTCAACTAAAAGTTGTCCCTTTTAGAAGTTGTCCCTTTTTACAATCCTATTTTACCTCCGAAATCCTGATGTTTACAGTGATAAGGAAGTATGGAAACCAACTTATCATTAACGCTGGCAATCAGGGTGCAAACAAAGCAGAGAATACATTACACTATCAGTGATTATTCTCTGCTTCGTTAGTAAAATTTGAGAAAATCTGGGTTTGTATCTGCTCCCATCCATAGAACATTGTTTAAGCTAAGTATTTCTCATTATTAGCATAATCATAAAGCAATCTTGTTACTGCTGACAAAATTTCAGAAACTTTAGTTTCCCAATTAGAAAATTCCT
>CAJTVR010000153.1 GCA_910580075.1 uncultured Eubacterium sp.
CACAGAAAAAGGAAAACATTTCTCTGCCTGGCTGGTACCGGATGAATATTATATGACTGTCTGAATGCAGGTTTCCATATGCAGGCCGATACCTGGCAGGATGTACGTTTTTCTGCTACAGCCGGCATTAGCAGCCTTTGTGCTGCAGTCTGGCATTCGGACGAATATTCCGGAACCAGCTGAATGGAGAACCTGATGCAGGTACCTTTTGGGGCTTCCAGGTTCTATCGTGCAGCAGACAGTGTGTCTCAAATCCTGCGTACCAGGCAGAATACTAAGAACTTCCGGCTTTTCTCCAGAGTCACATCAGAAGGAGCAGTTTTCCATCCAGCTGCCTTTGACAGAAAAAACGTCTGGCTGCCGTGCTGTGGCGCGTGTCCGGAAAATGGTGCCGGACAGGTACATAAAATTCATCCAGTATCAGCCGGGCGGAGAAACTTTTTCCTTTTTCTGTGACTCCGGAGAACAGTTAGAACTTCTTAATTTTCTGCCTGATACACAGGATTTGGGGCTCACTGTCTGCCGCATGAAAGAACCTGGAAGCCCCAAAAGGTGCCTGCCTGTGCCAAAATATAAAGCATGCCGTAACGCCAGGGTATCAGGCACCGGTCCGTCCGCTGCCATAGCCTCGAAGCAGAAAATTTAGAAGTTCTTACTGTTCGCAGGCGGAACAGAAAAAGGAAAAAGTTTCTCCGCCCGGCGTCCGGTTAACCTATACTTTTATATATTCAGCTTAGACTGACAGTCTTTCTTTTTTCTGTACTTATCTATCCGCCCGGTTATTGAAACTGATTGCTGCTGCTGTCATAAACGTAATCTATGGCAGATAATTTCTGAATGAGACCGCTCTGGTCGATGTTCAGCGAGGCGCACAGCTCTTCCAGGGAGGGGTAACGGTCCCTTAGCTGTGTATTAATGTAGCTTAGAAGTATTGCCGGGTCTTTAGGTATCTGGGATGACATTTTTAAACCTCCTGTCTGATGCAGTGTCTGTTTTTGTTATGCAGCAAAATTATAGCATAGAAAGCTGGTGAAATTTTACAAAATATTATAAAGAATTTGTAAAATTTTAATAAAAATTAAAATTGACTTTCTTATAAATCGCTGATATACTACAATACATAAAGCAAAGGCGCTGAGAGATGGATATCTCGTCAGCGCCTTCTTGTTTTATAGATACGCTCTAGCTGTCAAAACGGACCGTCGTCTGGTAAATGGCTTTTGACGGCTGCAGATGAGAATTGCTGCCTTTGCTTTCACAGAAATCTTCCCACCGTAAAAGATAAACTGTTACCTGAGAAACATCCCTGCCATAAACACTTCTTTTTTGAGGATCACTTCCATGGTGATCTAATGGCTTTCCATCTGCATCCCAGATTGTTATGATGTAATCATACCACTGTTCTCCTTCTGGCAGAATCGGAACGCCGTATATTTCAAACTTCGTCCTGATTACTTTTTCTATGCCAAAACCCTGGTCATTTGTATCATTTACAGATATTTCCTGTCTGGTGTCTGGTGAAATTTCAGGCTCAAGGCGGAATTTCCAGTTTCCTTTGCAGCGCACGATGTCATGATCTATAATAGTGACTTCTTCATTGGTTTCCGGCAGATGAGCTTTCTGCTCTTTGCCAGTTGTCAGCCTCTGCTGAAATTCGGTGAAAGTAAGCTCACAGGAAGTATACTTTGTGAGGTCAAGGCTGTCAGAACAAAACTGTGCAATACCCTTAAATGTATGATCGTCTGTATATTCTCCTTCTGCCTCGTATGCAAGATATGTTCCGTCTGCCTGGTTAAATTCTGTTTTGCTGCCGTCAGCTTCATACATCGTAACCCAGCAGGTAAAACCGAGACGGTCCGGGGAAAACAGATTTGATGCAAAACCTTCCTCGCTTTCTGCCAGTATGGCGAGATAGATGCCATTACAGTCATAAGATACTTCTGAAAGAGTGACTGTCATACCGCCTGATTTTTTTGTGCAGGTTCTGGCGTCAGTATTTTCATTTGTAAGAGCAGGGCTGTCGTTTTCAGCTGTATTTGCAGCTTCTTCACTGTGATCTGCATGCCCGCTGTCAGTATCTGCAGCATCAGCAAGGCTGTCTGCAGGCTCAGTACCAGTGTTTTCTTTTAATGGAAGTTTAATAGAATTTTTGCTGTAGTCTCCTGGATAGGATACCTTCTCCTCCAGGTCGCTGAAAATATTTCCAATAAATGGCAGCTGTGCTGCAAAAGCCGGGTTTTTGATGCAGTATACCATAGCGAGCAGCAGAACTGCGGCAGCTGCACTGCATTTCAGAGCCATAGGCATTTTTTTCTTTCTGCTCTGCGTGCTGCTGGTTTGCAGGCCTTTATTTTGTGAGCTTTCATCCTGTGGGCTGCTAAATGGAGAGTTTTCAGACTGCGTGTCACTGGTTAGCAGGCTGCTGGATGAAGAGTTTCCAGTCTGTGTGTCTTCATTTGGCGTGTTATTGATTTGCTGATAGGCTGCTTCCAGTTTCTGGTTTAGAATTTCCGGTTCTGGTATTTTTGCTGTCATAATTTCTTTTATTTTTAAATCGAGTTCATTGTCTGTCTGTTTTAGTTCCATAAATCCATCTCCTCTCGCTGCAGCTGTCTGCGCAGCTGTTCTTTTGCGGTGAATACGGCTGCGGACAGTATTTTCGTTAAGATCCAGTATACTGCTGATTTCTTTTGTGGTATATTCTTCTCCGTAATAAAGCTGGAAAATAATTCTGTCGTCTTTATGAAGCATAGAGAGCAGGGAAAAGAAAGCATTATCTTCCGGATAGGTATCGTAATATTTTTCTTCTGCCAGTTCCGTTCCTGGAAGCATCCGTTTCCTGCTGTTGTATAACTGGCTACAGTTATTAATCAGTATGCGGATCAGCCATGTTTTGAAATAAGCAGGTTTTTTCAATTCCCCGATATGCTCATAAGCATTTAACACCGTCTGCTGTATCACATCCGCCACGTCGTCTTCATTTGAAAAGAATCCGTAAGCAATTTTCAGCATTGGCTGTCTGTTTTGTTCCATCAGCATGATAAAGCTCTCTGCATCTTTTTGTATTGCACGCTTAACCAGTGTTTCCATAATTATGTACCTCTTTTGTCCATGCCGGCATGTTCTTTGCTATTGGTAATTACATATATTAGATAGAAGAGGGGATGGTTTTGTTGCATAAAAATGAAAAAGCGGAAAAACATAATATAAATGGGGCCTTTCTGCCAGTCCGGCCTGTAACCTGGTATTTCTTTTCAGAAAAACAGTCTGAAAAGAAATTCTGTCTGAACTGCTGCTCTTTTGATGTCGCGCTATATTAAATTTATAGAAAAGACCGATTGCAAAAATAAATGTATATGTTTATAATAATGGAATAGCTGTGCTTTAAACAGTCTGGCTTTTTTTGATTGCAGCTGAGTGAATGCATATACATAATTATTTTGAAAATGAGAGGTCTGAGGATGGAAGAAAGAGAATATGCAAAAGCAGGGGAGCAGGAGGCGGAAACGGAAGAAACGAAACAGAAGAAGCATTCCCTTCTGCGTGAACTGCTGGGCTTTGTGGAAATTTTTATCGCAGCGTTTATACTGGCCCAGCTGATGACGCATTTTGTACTGATTAATGCTGAGGTTCCGTCAGAATCCATGGAAAACATGATAGAGCCGGGAGACCGCCTGTTTGGATTCCGGCTGGCATATGCCTTTGAAGGTCCGGAGCGGTTTGATGTTGTGATATTCCGTTATCCGGTGGATGAGACGCAGAATTTTATCAAACGGGTAATCGGGCTGCCAGGAGAGAAAATCGAAATACGTGAGGGCAAAATCTATGTAAACGATGCGAAACAGCCTTTAGAAGAACCGTACCTTCCGGAAGAATGGAGAGACGATAACAACGGTTATGTATTTGAGGTTCCAAAAGACCATTATCTGGTGCTTGGCGATAATAGAAATATTTCGTTAGATGCCAGATTCTGGGCAGAAGAAGCACTTTCAAGCGGTATTGCAAAGAGTAAATCAGAGGCTCTGGAGTATACTTATGTGGATGAAGAGCAGATTCTGGGCAGGGCAGTGATTAAGTATTATCCTCATTTTAAATCACTGCTGTCCTATTCCTGAGCAGTGATTTAAGTATAGATTAACCGGACGCTGGGAAGAAACGGAAAGTTCGAAAAATCTGGAAAGCCTGTAGAATCAGAAGCAGGCTGCAAAAATCAGTCTGACAGGAAAAGGAGCGCAGGACATGAAAAGAGAAGACACACAGGAGGCAGAATTTTTGGAAGAGCCAAAACGTTCTTTGTTCAGGGAAATTTTAAGTTATGTATGGATTATTGCATTTGCGGCAGCAGTGGCGACGTTAGTGAACCGCTTTGTACTGATTAATGCAGTGATTCCGTCAGAATCTATGGAAAATCTGCTGCATGTGGATGACCGGGTTTTTGGATTCCGGTTCGCTTATCTGTTTGAAGAACCTGAGCGTTACGATGTGGTGATGTTTCAGTATCCGGTAGATGAAGAAAAGACTTATATTAAGCGTATTATAGGACTTCCGGGTGAAACGGTTGAGATTAAGAATGCAGAGATTTATATCGATGGCTCTAAAACTCCGATTGAGGAAAATTATCTGCCGGAGAAGTGGACAGACGATAACGACGGTTTTTTCTTCGAAGTGCCCGAAGACTGTTATCTGATGCTTGGCGATAACCGTAATATTTCAGAAGATGCCAGGAAATGGGCGCAGTGTGCAGTAGATGACGGAGCTGCCGTGAATCTGGAAGAGGGACAGAAGTATACGTATGTACACAAAGACCAGATTATCGGAAGGGCGGTTTTGAAATATTTTCCTAAGATGCATTTGTTTTTAAATTTTTAATGTACTTTTCTCAAAAAAGAACTTGCGAACAGACTCAAAATCCGGTATAATAAAATCCGCAATGCGGATATGGCGGAATTGGCAGACGCGCCAGATTTAGGTTCTTATGTGGTTTATTTGCGGAAATGACGGAATTGGCAGAC
>CAJTVR010000154.1 GCA_910580075.1 uncultured Eubacterium sp.
TGTTCGAAGGCGGAACAGAAAAAGGAAAAAGTGTCTCCGCCCGGCGTCCGGGTAATCTATACTTTTGGGCCAGCAAATACAACTGCGCAGATTGCTAAATGCAATCCCCTGAAAGGAGTTTTCATGCTGCATAACATCCCATTTTTCCTGCTTTTGCTTTTTAGTTATTTCATCCTGATCCTGCTGCTCAGCCGTTACTTCGAAAAAAAATCCAAAGCGGCATATCAGAACCTGCTGCAGATTTTAGACCGCGCAGCTTCTGGTACGATGCAGGAAACCGTTTATGACGAATCTATCGATTCTGCCATAATCTCGCGTCTGAACCGCATTCTGCAGATTTCATGCATACACCGGCAGAATGCGGAAAAAGAACGTGACACAATAAAATCGCTCATTTCCAATATATCCCACCAGGTAAGGACTCCTCTTACAAACATCATGCTTTATACCGGGCTTTTGAAAGAACAGCCTTTAAATCCAGATGCTGTACAATTAGCATCGAAACTGGAAAAGCAGGCTCACAAACTGGATTTTTTTATGAAAGAATTAGTCAGATCCTCTTATGCAGAACAGGAAATCATTACGTTACACCCTGAAAAAACAGACGCTTCTATTCTCATTCAGACAGCCTTGCAGACAATAGAGCTTGCCGCTCTCAAAAAAGGAATTCTCTTAGAATCAGAAGTCCTTCCTGTCAAAGAGCCTGGCCGGGAATCAGAAACATTACAAAGCCTGTACTGTTATGCCGATAAAAAATGGACTGCAGAAGCCATATCCAATGTACTGGAAAATGCGGTCAAATATTCACCCGAAAATTCCACAATCCGCATCCAGTGTATCCTCTATGAATCCTTCCTGTGCATTCAGATTTCAGATCATGGAATCGGTATCCGCGAATCTGAACAGGGGCTGGTTTTCGAACGTTTTTACCGCTCCTTAGATGTAAAGCATATTGCCGGATACGGCATCGGACTCTATCTCGTACGTGAAGTACTTTCTAAACAGGGAGGCTATGCAAAAATCCGGTCCCGGTACGGCTGCGGAACCTGTGTACAGCTGTTTTTATCGCGTTCGTGTACAGCTCTGCCAGGCTGAATATTTTCCGGCAGATTTGTTCACGGCTCTGCCATACTGTTTTTTCTGATTCTTCTTCTGCTTCTCTGCCAGCTGAAAAAAATCTGTCAGATTTGTCACGATTGCGAAAGATTTCAGAAAGATTTTTCTGCTAGCATACATATCAGCAAAGTCCTCCCGGACCATTGCCAGAGTCAGATACCCGGCAGCAGGCTGACAGAGTATCCAGACTGCAGCGAAGCTAATCTGCGGGTATTACCCTCTCAGCATCGCCAAATACCTATACAGGCACGGCATCCGGCTCATTGCCCGCGAAAATAAACAAGGAAGGTATGCATATGAACATTCTAAAAACCGAAAACCTGAAAAAATACTATAGCACAGGCGAAACACAGGTAAAAGCACTAGACGGTATCAGCCTTTGTGTAGAAGCCGGCGAATTCCTCGCCATTGTCGGAACATCCGGAAGCGGCAAATCCACACTGCTGCACATGCTGGGCGGCCTGGATGTCCCCACCAGCGGAAAAGTAACCATAGACGGCATCGATATTTCCAAAATGAAACCGGACGAACTGACTATTTTCCGCCGCAGAAACATTGGATTTGTATTTCAAAACTACAATCTGCTGCCGCTCATGAATATATGGGACAACATTGTGCTTCCGCTAAAGTTAGACGGTATCTGCCCTGATACACAGTTTATCAGCGGACTGCTTTCTTTTTTAGGGCTTGCATCCAAAAAATATGCCATGCCCGGCCAGCTTTCCGGCGGGCAGCAGCAGAGGGCAGCATTAGCAAGGGCTTTAGCATCCAGACCCGCTATCATTCTCGCAGACGAACCGACCGGAAACCTGGACAGCCGTACGGGGCAGGATGTCATTGGACTGATCCGCACCAGCAGCGAACAAATGTCCCAGACCGTTGTCATGATCACGCACAATGAAGAAATCGCACAGATGGCCGGCCGGATTATTAGAATTGAAGACGGAAGAATATGCAGAAACGGCAACAGAGGATACGGAGGTGACGGTACATATGAATATGAGAGTCAGTAACAGACAGGCCGTCAGAAAGACGGCATGGATGATTTATATCACAGAAGCCAAACGTAACCTTCTGTCTGTGTCTGCTGTCTGCATGGCTTCTTTTCTGCTGACATTTATGGCAGCAGCCGGTTCCAGTTACTGGAATACCCTCACACAGCGTCAGCTGCGCATGCAGGGAATCGACTATGATATTGAATTAGGCGAGCCGCAGGATGAACAGGTAGAAATCATACGGGCAATGGAAAATGTAAAATATGCCGGACTCACCGTAGCCTGCACGACTGTTTCCCAGTACAAAGACCAGGCCGTCGATTATGCCATGCTGTACTGGGCAGATGAAATCTGCTGGGAAAAGCAGATTGTCCCGGCACTTGAAACATACAGCGGTCATTATCCCAAAAAAGCAAATGAACTCATGCTCAGTGAAGCACTGCTGCATGCCATGCACATTGACCAGTTCCGCACAGGCATGAAGCTGCCGCTCACCTATTCGGTCATGGCGTCAGACTTGGGCAGCAAACCGCTAAAGCAGGAATTTGTTTTAAGCGGGTGGTATAAAGATTACAGCGGCAAAGAAAAAGGTTATGTATCCAAAGCATTTTACGATTCCACCGGTGTAAAGCAGACAGATTTTGATCTGGGTTCCCTAAAAATATCACTGGTGAATCCTTTTTATTCCGCAAAAGATATCGCTGATATGAATGAAGCTGTTCATCTTACGCAGAATCAGAATATTGCAGCAGATGATTATGCTATCCCTCATTTCCTCCAGGTTATGCTCGCACTGGCCGGACTGTTTTTCATGATCCTGGCAAGTGCCTGCCTGTTTATTTATAACACAATGTATATTTCTATCTGCAGAAATATCCGCTGCTACGGACAGCTGAAAACTATCGGCATGACAAGTGTCCAGTTAAAAAGCGTCGTTTACCTCCAGGCATTTCTGAACGCAGCTGCCGGTATCCTGGCAGGTCTTAGCGGCGCTGCATGGATCTCAAAAACTGCCATACCTAAAATTCTTTTTGCGGTAAACGGCGTTTATGAAGAATCCCAGACCGCACCTGTGCCTCTATGGGTCTGGCCGGCTGCCGGAGTATTCTGCCTGCTGGTCAATTTTGCAAGCTGCGCAAAACCTGCCAGAATCGCTGGAAACTGCTCTCCGGTTGAAGCCATGCGCTGCATTCCGGCAGCTGTCTCAACAAGGAAAAAGAACATGTTCCGCATTTCAGTAACCTGCGCTTCTGGCAGAGAAAAAAATGTTAAAAAAAACGGCTGTCTCACGCCGGAAAACCCGGCACTGTTTTGTACGCTGGCAGCTGACTGCGGTAACCGGAATGCAGCTGCAGCAGATCTGCTCCTGCATATGTCTTCTGCCAAAAATCTGTCTGTAACACACAGCAGGCAGCGCAGATACCGGTTTTCCCTGCTGTTCCAAATGGCTATGCAGAACATATTCCGGGACCATAAACAGGCTGTGCTCATTCTTTTATCCTTTATCACAGCACTGTCCGTCTTTTTTACCGTAAACACTGCCATTCTAGGCAATGACGCAAAACATATTTTAAACCAGACAGGCAGCTGCGACATACAGTTTGTGAACCAGACTATGCTGAAGAAGAAAAAGCAGATATTTACAAAAGAAAAAATAGAAACTCTGAAAGCCATAGACGGTGTAAAAACCATCCGCCAGGTAACGTCTGCTCCCATCGATATCCCTTATCAGGAAGAGGTTTTCGGAGAATTTTACCGTGCCTTTTATGCATCCAGATACAGCCCGGGCAATTATGAAGAAGATATGGCAAAATATAAATCTGATACAGACCCTGACTGGTCTCAGTCTTTATTTGGAACACGGCTGGTCGGCATTGATGCGGCTGGTTTTGACGTGCTAAACGAAAGTACCGGAAATATATTAGACAAAGAATCTTTTGCAAAGGGCAGCCTGGCTGTAGCCCTTGAAATGCCATTTGCCCCGGGAAGTTTCCATATGGCAGGAAAAACCGTACGCTTTCGTGTACCGGAAGGAGTGTCTGCAGATACCGAATACCAGATTCAGATTGCAGCTACAAGCAAAAAAACAGTAAACTATTTCGCAGGCGGCTGCACCCCGTTTCTTGTCGTCAGCAAAACATTTATGCAGAAACTGCTCAAAGAAACATACACCGAACTGATTGAGATTGATTACGCAGAGCCTTATTCCACAGAAACCGAAGCGGCCGTAAAAGCTGTTTTCGCAGATGAAAAAAAAGTGACTTCTTCATCTAAACTGGACCGGTATGCATCCATGCGTGAAGCAGAGACAAAAATCAAAGTATTAGGGCTCAGTATCGGATGCATGACCGCAGTACTGGCTTTCTTAAACTATATCAACATGATGGCAGCTTCTATTCAAAACCGTCAGAAAGAATTTGCCACGTTAGAAAGCATTGGCATGACAAAAAAACAGCTGTATGCCATGCTCTGTATCGAAGGAGCCGCATACGGCATCCTTTCTGCAGCCTGTTCTCTTCTTACAGGAACTGCCTTAAGTTATGCACTTTTTGACGGACTGACTTCTTATAGTCTTCCCTACGCTGTACCATGGGATGATACCCTGCTGATGTACGCAGCTGCCATATGCCTGTGCACAGCAGCCCCGTCAGTTATTTCAGGGCTGTCGCAGAGCAGAACACTGTCTTTAACTGACCGGATGCGGAAAGCTGAGGACTAGGTGATATTTGCCAAATCAAAAGTATGGGATTCCCGAACGCCAGGCAGAGAACTGTTTTCCTTTTTCTGTTCCGCCT
>CAJTVR010000155.1 GCA_910580075.1 uncultured Eubacterium sp.
TAAGAATTTCTAACTGTTTTCCGGAGTCACAGAAAAAGGAAAAAGTTTCTCCGCCTGGCGTCCGGGTAACCAATTCTTTCCAGTGAAAAATGTTTTCCAAAAAGCTGCACTCTAATTAAAGCAGCTTTCTTCCCATCAGCACTCCCATCGCAGAAGCCATCATAAGCCCTCTGGTCCAGCCGCTTGAATCGCCAAGACAGTAAAGACCTTTTACGTTCGTCACCAGGTTTTCATCCATGCGTACTTTATTGCTGTAAAATTTCAGTTCCGGCGAATAAAGCAGCGTCTCCGTACTTGCAAAGCCAGGAACTACCTGATCCATGGCCTGGATAAAGTTGATAATATTTACCATCGCACGGTATGGCATTGCAGCTGTAATATCTCCGGCTACAGCATCCGGAAGTGTCGGGCGCACATTCGACTGTGCCAGCTCTTTTGGCCAGGTACGCTTGCCGTCCAGAATATCCCCATAGCGCTGTACCATAATCTGCCCTGCTCCGAGCATATTTGTCAGTTCTCCAACTTTCTGTGCATAAGCAATCGGCTGATTAAACGGCTCTGTAAAATTATGGGAACATAAAATCGCAAGATTTGTATTATCCGATTTCAAGTCTTTATAGGAATGCCCGTTCACAACCGCCAGGTCATTGTCATAATTTTCCTGGCTGACAAATCCGCCCGGGTTCTGGCAGAATGTGCGGACTTTATTTTTAAACGGACGCGGGTAGCCGATTAATTTTGATTCATAAAGAACCTTATTTACTTCCTCCATAATTTCATTGCGCACTTCTACCCTGACGCCGATGTCTACGGTGCCCGGCTTATGTGCAATATCGTATTTCGCACAAAGCGTCTGCAGCCAGTCTGCCCCGCGTCTTCCTGCTGCAACGACGACATGAGGCGCTTCCAGACGCTGCTGGGCGGTATCCCCTTCTTTGGTAATCACAACACCTTTGCAGACATCTTCTTCCATAATCAGGTCTGTACAGCTGTAGCCAAACAGCATGTCAACTCCCTTTTCCTGCAGGTATGTCTCGATTGCGCCATAAATATGCTGCGCCTTTTCCGTTCCCAGGTGCCGGATTGGGCAGTCTACAAGTTTTAAGCCGGCATGAATCGCACGTTTTCTGATTTCGCGCACCTTTAATGGTTCGCTGACGCCCTCAATCCGCGTGTCTGCACCAAATTCCAGATAAATTTTATCCGTATAATGAATCAGTTCCTGTGCAAAATCTGCTCCGACAAGCATCGGAAAATCACCGCCGACCTCATAGCTTAAAGACAGTTTTCCGTCCGAAAAAGCGCCTGCGCCGGAAAATCCGGTTGTAATATTGCAAGGATTGCAGTTTACACATTTTTTTGTCCTGCTCTTCGGGCATTTGCGTTCTTCAATTGCCTTCCCTTTTTCCACAAGCAGAATTTTTTTGCTGCTGTTATTTTTTACCAGTTCCATTGCTGTAAAAATCCCTGCCGGCCCTGCGCCGACAATTATAACATCATATTTCATGATTGATTTCTCTTCCTTTCTGCCTCCTGTACCGGGCGTCTGGTTTGTACCTGTAACATCAATAAAAATTATTTCAGTTTGCGGATATCTTTATCTTCCATAAACTGTGCGCTGTTATACAAAATTAAAATGTCGTCTGCCGGATACATATCTAAAAGCGCATGAACCGGAATATTGATATACCGAAGGTCGGCAATGACTGTCCGTGCATAATGCTGTGCTGCAAGCGGTGCAAAACAGTTGCCAAAAGAATCTTTCACAATAAAAAGCGTTTTCCCATTAGTATCTTCTGAACAGTTCTGTACGTCAATCAGCGCCTGATTCCCGCCCAGAAACACACTGTAGGGATCATCTCCGCCGGATTTTGACAAGTCATAAAAACTATCTGTCTGAAATTCTCCCATATTATATTCCAGCTCAAATCCAGGGCTGTTTTTTCTTTCATACAGCTCAATGGTATCAGGTTTTCCGCCAGTACGTGTTTTAGCATACGATGTACCCAAAAACGCATCATCTGCCAGACGGATCTTAAAATCATCTTTTTTAAGCGGCGTAAATCCCATATCTTCTGCCCACGCTTCATAGGCATAAAATGCACCTGCTGACGTCCAGTGATGATCTGTCCGATAATAAATATAATCCGTACTATGTGCACGCAGTACATCCGATACCTGTGTCTGCTGTTCTTTCGGAATCTGTCCGGCCAGTTCAAAAAAACGGGTGTCTGCAGAATTTTGCGCAAAGGCAGGCAGTTTTTCTGCCAGCACGCTGCTTTTTACTGGTACAAACATCACTCTTGCCTGCGGATATTTTTTTACAAATGCCGATACCCGCCTGATATTTTTTTTCACCTGTTTCCAGTTAAAGTCCTGCATCCGGTAACGTTCCAGCAGATAGCCGTCTTTGCCAAAATAGACTCCGTTTACATCCCTGTTTCCAAGCAGTCTGGACAGTCCTGACTGCAGGGAAACCCAGCGTATTCTTCCCGGAATCTGCTCACACAGATATGTTTCAAATTTTTTCTGGAAACTGCCTTTCAAGACACTTTTCTTTGTCAGCGCCGGCCGCTTCGCCAGCACCCGGCGCTCTGATGATGAATATGTCTGGTCAGGCGTCACTCCGATAAAAATACTGCAGGCTGATAACAGCAAAATCACGGCTCCTATAAAACATAGGAACCGGATTTGCAGGAAGCCATTTTTCTGTTTTCCTTTTTTTGTATTTGCCATACCTTTATTCGTGTCTGCTTTCATATCATATTTTTCATTCTGCCGTTCATGCGGCACAGACCTGTATTCTGGCTATTTCAGGCTCGCTTTCACAGCATTTACTGCTTTTTTATTCATATTCTGGTATACTTTTATAATCTGTTCTTCAGAACTGTTTTCTTCCTGATTAGAATCAGCATATCCGCCAAGCATGAAAAAGCATACATATTTTCCGTTTGTATATACTTTAGATGCCTGAATTTTCAAAACATTCATTGGATACTGCAGTGTATTTTCTTTTAAATTTTTCTGGTATTTCTTAACTGCACTTAAAATTTTCTTTTTAGAGGCTGAATTTTTTGCTTTGAAAATAACAAGCTCATCAACATGGCCACTCATCATCGGTACTTCCACATATGCTGAAGAATACAGAGACGATGCTACCCCGTATTTATCCTTGATATCTGTTTTTCCAAGTTTATAGTTTGGAAGGTAATCATTACCATATGCTTTTTTTACTGCTTTTGCAAGTTTTGAAGCTGACGGTGCAGAAGCTGCCTGTACGGTAACAATCGGAGCTTCTGTGCCTGAAACCGGCGGTACAGAAGGACCTGCTCCGTTTAATGATAATGAAAATGCACCAGCGGCTACCGACGCTGTTATAATCATTGCTGCAATTCCTTTTTTATTCATAGTTTTCCTCCCAGTATGAAATTTATCTGATAAATTTTTTGATTCTGGATACATTCTAACATACAAGTTCAAAAAAGGAAATGGAAAATGCATGAAATAAAAACTTTTATTTAAAACAACATAACATTTTAGCTGCTTAATTATTTTAAAAGAGCTCCGCCTGACCTGCCACAGATCTTCGACAGCCGCTGCCACAGACTGGCACTGATTACTGTCAGCTCGTACAGCTTTCCAGATACCCGTACAATTCCTGTTCATCCATAAAATACCTGCCGTCTTCTATTTCGCTTCTCTGGTCCTGCGTCAAAGCATGATACGGTATTCCTGTATGGAAAAACAGATTGTCTGTATGGTAATGGAATACATCCAGATATCCGTTTCGGACTTCTATTTCAAACCGGTACTGCGGTGTATGTTCTCCAACGGTTGTAATCTTCGCCCGGACACCGGTATCACTTTCCGTATGCGGGGCTGCAAAAGCTGCTGAAGCATCATCCGAGGGAGAATCCTGGGCTGGCTGTACATCCCTGGTCCGAAATGCCGGCTCCATGTCTTCCTGTCCGTTCACCGCATCCTTTTCTTCATTTTTATATGATTTATACTGTACAACTGCAATGATTACCGCTCCTGATATGAGCAGCAGGCATAAGGAAAGCCAGAAAATCCGCATACTTTTTTTGTGATTCATAATTACCTCCGTCATTAGGCTGTAAAGTCTGATTTACAAAAAAGTATGTACAGGATATAACCATATTATTCATAAAAATAAATGATTTTTCAGATTTTATTTTAAATATTTTTAAATTTTTTATACATTCTTAAGCTGTGATAAAATTTCCTCCACTCTGCGCACTGCTTCGGCTGCCTGATCTCTAGCTTTCTGAATGCGGTCCTGAACAAGCCAGTCCGCTAATATACCGTCAAAAAAATAATCAGCAAAAGTAAGAAACTCCCCTGTCTTAACATTTAAATTTTCATCCATACAGATATCGCCCAATTCCCGCCGGAACTCCTGCATATCCCTTTTCGCCTCATCCATCAGGGACTGCGCTTCCTTCATCCTGGAACGTTTTATAAACGCAGACACCATACCTCCTCCAAGCAAATCCACAATCCCCCAGTTCCTGGCACTATCCAGTTCCCGCTGTGCATTACGCAGACTTTTTAATGCACGGTTTCCTGCAGCAACAGCTTCCTGGTATTCTTTTTTATAATTTCTTTCCATCTTACATTCCTTTTCTTTCACTTTTCTTATAACAGCAGTTTATTTGATATTCGTTTTCTGATTCTTTTTGTTGTTTTTTATTGTTTTTGCTTTTTTATTCTTTTTGTTTTGTTGTTTTATTGTTTTTTATTCTTTTTGTTGTTTTTTATTGTTTCGTTTATTTTTAATTTAATTATATTAACCAGATAGTGAACAGACATTTAAATTCATCCGTTACCAGCCGGGCGGAGAAACTTTTTCCTTTTTCTGTGACTCTGGAGAACAGTTAG
>CAJTVR010000156.1 GCA_910580075.1 uncultured Eubacterium sp.
CATTTGTGCCGGATACACCTGTATATTATGAAGAGCTTACCGTTTTGGAACATTTGCAGTTTGTAAAAGCGCTGTATCCGCAAAATCCTCTTTCCATTCAAGGTCTGATCAAACAATTAGATTTACAGAAGTATCTGCACAAAATCCCCTGCGCCCTGTCAAAGGGGAATCTGCAAAAGCTTATGATTGCACTTGCGCTGCTGCGTCAATATGAAATATTTTTGGCAGATGAACCCTTCACAGGGCTTGATCCCCGACAACTCCATATATTTAAGCAGATTCTGCAGAAATTAACGCATCAGCATAAAGCCATACTCATTTCAACTCACTTGCTGGATCTGGCAGAAGCCATCTGCGGCAGATTTGTTTTTCTTCACAACGGGCAGGTTCTTGCGGAGGGCAGTAAAGAAGAAATCACTGCGCAGTACCATGTGAGCGATGCAGTTTCATTAGAAGAACTTTACCTGCACCTGACAGATCGCTGTACATCCGATACAGTCAAACCGTGATTCTGATAAAATGAAGGAGGCATGAAACATGTATATCTATAAAATGTTGTGTCTGAACAGGCTGCGGGAGTGCAAAAGAATAGTAAGCAATCTTTTATTACCCTCTCTATTTTTCGTTTTCTTCACCGGTTATATCTTGTTCCTATTTACTGCTTTCGCTGTTCCTGCAATCGGAGACATAGAGGGCTTCCGGCCTCAGATCTATGACGGCCTGATTTCCGCTCTGGCAGTATATTCTTTTTGCTGCTGTTTTTTCAGGGTTAAGCCTCTTATTATTGTAAAGCCCGCTTCTATTTCCCTGTTTTGTGAAAAAAGGCTGAAAAAACTGATCGGAATAAAATTTATCGGAATCGCGTGCAGGCAGTTTTTACTGGCCCTGTTCCTTGCATTGTGTATAAATGGGGTAAATTGGAACCGTGATTTTGCATACACCCTGTTTTCTGTTTTATATTTATTAAATTCCGTAGGATTGCTCCGCTGGAAAATCTATCATAAAAACAGAAAAACCTTATTTGATTTTGGTATCTTGCTTTTATTATATTTATCTGTTTTTTTCGTCTGGATACATCCCTTCTTGTCCGGTATTGCTTTTTTACTGTGGTGTTTCATGCTGTACCGCTATTTGCTCACACTTCATCTGAATATAGAAAAATACGAAGATGAAATGCAGTTTATTGAAAAAATACATACTGCCCAAAACGATCATAATACGGTTTTATTAAATCAATACGCAAAAGAAAAAAAGCTCCGCAATCTTCCTGTTCGAAAAAATGCACCGAAACTGCAGGCCAGATTTCCCCTGGTCTGGAAAGCAGGAACCTCCATTTACAGATTAAGCAGGGAATTTATTTTAACCGGATTGCTTTTCTTTACATTCAGTCTGACCATCTGCCGGGTTGAACTATTTTGGACGATCCCGATTTTGGATCAGGAATCGACACGTCAGCTTCTGCTGACCGGAAGTATCTTTGCGGTATTTCAACTGACTCTTCGAAGTATGCTGCTGCAGTTGGACAGCATTCTTGAAAAAGCACAGGACGGCCTGTTGATTCCATTATCAGAAAAGCAGATCGCAGTACAGTTTGCCGTGATTCCAATGATCGTAATTGCAGGGGAGGGGATGCTGCTGTCCTTGATTCTGCATACCGATATATTCCGAATTTTGGCCGTATGCATCATCCTGGCTGCAGCAACTGTTCTGATTTTTTGGTTTGATATCATGCATAAGGAACTATTATCAAAAGGATATTTTATTTTGAGTACTATATTTTTCATCTCTTCTCTGATGATTTCTTTATAAGCCGGTCAAGCCAATTAATTCAAAAAATATGAAACCTTTTCCCCCTTTATTTTATCTTAATATGTGTAATGCTGCAGCAGCAAAGACGAAAGGAGCGGTATACATGAACCATTCGCTGATTGAGCAGGCCCAGAGCGGCGACGGTGAGGCGCTGATCACGCTGATCGAAAACAACAAACAGGAAATGTTCCGTATTGCGTTCGGAATTTTAAAAAACGCCCCGGACGCGGCCGATGCCATCCAGGACACGGCGCTGACCTGCTATGAAAAAATAAGCACATTGAAAAATCCTTCCGTATTCAAAGCCTGGATGTTTAAGATCCTGATAAACCACTGCCGCAGAATCCTCAAAGAACGGCATAAACTGGCATCAATCCAGGAACTGCGGGAGCACGATGAGAACCCCGGCCCGGAAAAAGAGGTGACAGACAATATTGAATTTTCCAGGCTGATGGAGCAGATCGACGCAAAATACCGGCTCGTACTGCTTTTATACTATGCGGAGGAATTTAGCGTCAAAGAGATCGCCGAGCTCCTGGGTCTGAACGAAAATACAATCAAAACCAGGCTTTCCAGGGGCAGGGATCTGTACAGAAGGCTTTATTTACAAGAAATGACCTATTCCGAATCCAGGCAGGCAATGCCCCGCAGATAACAGGCAGAAAGTCCATTTTCTATGCAAATTGGTTACAAAAATTTGGAGGTGTAATTAATGAATTTAGAACAAAAAATGAAACAGGAGCTTTGCCGGGAGCTGGTCATTCCCGATGCGGTAGATGAAAAGCTGAACGAAGCATATCGGCAGATTTTGAGCCGCAGGCCCCAAAAGGAACGTACCGTGAAGCAAAATACAGAGCAAATAAGTGCAGAACAAACAAACACAGCGCATACACGGCAGGGAAAGCGGCGGATGGCAGCATGGGCCGCAGCAGCTGCGGCAGCCGTGATTACAATAAGTGCCGGCGGTCTGCTTTTCGGCCAGCCGGCACTTGCAAGGGATCTTCCGATTATAGGAAATCTCTTTAAAAAAATCCAGGAAACCAACATCCGTACAGATCCAAAGGACAAAACCGCATATGAAGAGATTGAAAAATATTCGAAAAAAGCAGAAGCTCCGCAAAGTGATACAGACGGAAGCTCCGCAAAATCTGGCAGTGATGCAGACACTGGTTCCGCAAAATCCGGAGTCAATGCAAATGGCAGCAGTACGGAGCCTGGAACCATTGCCGATGACAGCGGTGTAGAGGTTATGATTTCCGATGTATACTTTGACGGCTATGACCTGTACTATACACTTTCCATACGGACAGAAGACGAAGAATTGAACAGCTCTGAGTTCCTTACTCCGCTAAACTTTATAGAGGGAGATCCGCTTCCCTTCTTTGCTCCGGCCTTCATAAACGGAACAGAGGTGACATCTGTATTCATGCAGCCTCGGAAAAGCGATGACGGCTCTTTTGTCCAGCTTGTACGCATTTCCATGGATTCCGCGGGCCTCACTTCCGCGGATAGCCTGGAAGTCAGACTGGATTTTAACGCAGTCGGAGGCACAAGGCTGGAAGATATCGGCACCTATAAAGGGGCATACCATGAGGCGATGGGACATAAGACCATACGCGGAAACTGGAAGCTGGCCTTTCGTACATCCGCAGACCCGTCCGGCAGCAGAAGCTTGAGCAGCCCGTCAAAGAACCAGGGCTTCGCCGTCACAAAGGCCGCTGCCACCCCCAGCAGCCTCCACCTTACAATCCTTGTCCCCTTCGGACGGGACACCCATGCGCTGGTTCCTCAGATTTTTGATTCCGCCGGCGCAAAGGTTGAATGGGAGCATATTTCTTACGCATCCGATGAGACAACCGGACAGCCCCTTTTGGAGATCACTGCAAATGCAGCGGAAGCTTCTCAATTTGTGGTAAAAATCGTGGATAAGACTGCCGGCACTGATGATGCGCCCCAAGTGATCGCGGAAATTCCGTTTGAACTGCAGTAATGTTTTTTCACGGGACTGACGGTCCATACCGTTTTTTCCCTGATTCCCAAGGAAAAGGGAATCCCTTGTACTTTATGCCTTTCTCAAAGTCCTGAAATACAAGGGGATTCTCTCTTTCCTCCGGATATCTGGCCGTTTCACACGGTTCACTTTATACTAAGTCCTTCCCGTCAAATATCTTTTTCGAAATTTCAAAAGAAATGATCCAAACTGCCAATCCGGCAGCAAACAATATCATAGCTGAAGTCCCCGTATTGGAATGGCGCAAATACCCGAAGCTTTCAAACAGCCGCATCTGTTTCATTACATCTACAGCAAAAGGATACAGATAAAACAAAAAGCATAAGTATCTTGTTTTTTCATAGCCAAGTTTGTATTGTATTGGCAGGAAAATTCCCATCCCAATCGCCTGAGAGAGAAAAACAAACGCCGCGGATTGAGCAAAGGATTCCACCCTGAGTTCCGGAATGAATTTCATTTCAGCGAACGACACAATACAGCAGAACAGATAGATTATAATGTATAAGATGTATTTTGCCGCAACCACCCTATTCCTCATATATGGGGTAGATGAAAGCAGAGCGGTCGCTTTCGGATATTGATTTTCCTTTCCCGAAACCGCCAGGTTAAAGGTTAGTGAGACAATCAAAGTCGCCATCAAAAGTCCTGTCATTCCGCCCATTTGCGGCTGCCTGTTTGCGATTATCAGAGGGATTCCGACTGCAATTGCAATTTCTGCCAAAGCATATCCTTTTATAATCATGATGTCTTTTTTTACCAATGTCATTATCATTTTGATTCACGCTCCTTTGAATCTGATTGTTGTATACCACACCCAACCTGCACAGATGCTTCATTGCCTGTCTGCGAAAAATATGCCGGCTGTGCGGTTGGACAGGCGCCGTTTCCATGTCATTTACTTAAACGATTCTTTACGCTACTTTATATATGCAAGCATAATATCCTCTATTGCAGCTCTTTCGATCAGAACCTCCGGATATGCTGCTTTGATTTTTTCAGCTTTGTCCGTAATGCCGGTAAAACCATAATTACTTTT
>CAJTVR010000157.1 GCA_910580075.1 uncultured Eubacterium sp.
AAATAATAAATCCGGCATCTTCTGTTTAAGAATAAACTCTAAATAAATTCTTTTTTTGAATCTTTCAAGGTTATTTCACTGTTCAGTTATCAATGTTCTTTTCTTCTCCGACAGCCGCTTTTCCTTAGCTGCCGCTCTGATATTATATCAGATTGTTTCGAGCTTGTCAACAACTTTTTTAAACTTTTTTGTTTTTATTTTTTTGATGACTCGCTGCAACTTTTATAGACTAACATTTTTTATTTCTTTTGTCAAGCCTTTTTTTATTTTTTGCAAATTCTTTTTTCTGTCTGTTCACAGTAAAGATTTGCAAATGGGCTTAAGTGGACTCGAACCACCGACCTCACGCTTATCAGGCGTGCGCTCTAACCGGCTGAGCTATAAGCCCCGGCTGACTGTCTGTGTACCGCTGCTGTCGCAACGCAAGAGATATAATAATCCATTTTTTTCTGTTTGTCAACAGATTTTTTCAAATTTTTTAAAAATTTTGCGTCAGCCTATTTTTCCTGTTCTTTTCATCCCTGAATCCTCTCACATATGGTAATAAGTAAAACTCGCGTCTGCCAGCAGTTTCCCATCGCCGCCAGTCATTTCTGCACACACAACCGATATGTTCGTTCCGCTGCGCTTTACCTTTGCTTCACAGAATAGATATTCCGTACCTGTAACAGGACGCATGAAATTTATAGAAGCATCCAGTGTCGTTACCTTGTTTCCATAAGAAGCCGCCGCCACTCCTGCCACAGTATCTGCCAGAGAAAACACACATCCGCCATGCATTCCGCCATAAATATTTTGAAGTCTGGGACTCAGCCGGATACGTGCCCGGGCATATCCTTTCTTACATTCTAAAAGTTCCATTCCAATATAAGCGGCAAACGGATTGCGCGCTATAATCTCATTCATCCGCTCAGATACGGATGCATTCCCGTCTTTGTCAGTCATCTTTTCTTTCACTGCTATATCTCCTTCATTTCATATTTTTGTAAATCAGTTCCTGAATATTTTATCGTACCGTTACGATGCACTCAATAGTCTTTCATGTGTTTAAAATGTTTTCGTAAGCATGGTTTATGAAGAATTTATTTCAAAATTTAGTCAGCATAGCGGGCTATACTGATTAAATTGGAGGGCCGGCAGACTGTGGAAATCATTTTTTAACACGCTTCAAAAATATTTACAAAAAAATAAATCCTTTTTACTCTCTAAATGGTTATATTTAGTGTAAGATACATGCACTGCTGCAGAAAGGAGGCCTGCTTTGGAAGATACGGAACTAATCCGCAGGATTCAGAACGGACAAAAAGAGTATCTGAATGAAATCGCTGAAAAATACTATGACGACATTTATTATTTCTGCTGTTATCAGACTGGCAGCCGCCAGGATGCTTATGATCTGGCCCAGGATACTTTTCTGCGCTTTATCCGGTATGTGGAACATTACCGCCACCAGAACCTGAAAGGTTATCTTTTGACCATTGCCATGAATCTGTGCAGAACCTATATGCGTGAAAAAACAGCCGCAGCGGCAGAATGGAATACCTCCGGATGGAAAGCATCCGAAGAACATCTTCATGCGAAACCTGTCAGCTGTCAGACAGAAAACAGCCTGATTCTTGTACAGGCACTCCGCAGCCTTCCGGATTTTCAAAGGGAAGCTGTACTCCTGCACCATTTTTACGGATATAAGAACCGCGAAATCGCACGCATGACCGGGGCTTCTTATACTGCAGTAAAGTCCCGGGTAAAACAGGGGCTTAACAGACTGCATCAATTATTAGACAAGGAGGATTTTTATGAACCGTAAAAAACACATTACACAGATGCCGCCAGAAGACAGGATAAAAGACGCCCCCATGAAAAACCCCCGGCATTTTATGCTGAAAAATAATACTGCATGCCTGCCAGACAGCAGCTGGAAATTCCCCCTGGACAAATCCCGAAAAGCTATGAGTCTTTTGCTGATTCAGGAAGAGGTACTGCATAAGCGTATCAGAAAACGTCCGTCTTTTGCAGAAAATATCTGGAACCAGCTCCGTTTCCAGACCTGGCAGCACTGGATGATGCATGGCGGCATTCTTTTAGCTGCTATACTGATGACCATTCTGGCTGACACAGAACACCTCACAGGCATATCATCTGTCAGTGCATGTTCTGTATTTTTAGTATTTGCCGGTAATATCTGTTTTAGCAGTGTCGCAAGACTGTTTTCTTACCATATGGCAGAGCTGGAAAAAACACTGTATCTGGATTTAAAACAAATGGTCTGCATACAGATGCTGGAAGGCGGTATTGTAAACCTGGCTGCACTGGTCCTTTTAACAGGATTTCTAGGCACCGGTTCTGATTTCGGCATCACTGCATGCCTTTTGTATCTGCTTGTTCCGTTTTTATGGTCGGATATACTGTATCTGTATATGCTGACTCATCTGCGCAGCATTCTTCCAGGCCTGCGGCAGTCTGCAAACGCTGTTTTGTGCGCCATACTCGCTCTTCTTCCGGCTTTTATAGAAGAGGCGTATACACAAAAATATTTACTGGTCTGGGGATTTTTGTCAGCGGCCGGAATTCTGTTTCTGGCTGCAGAAATCAGCCAGATGTTTCATAAAATAGAAAAAGGAGAATCTATATGCCTGAACTAATACTGGACAGAGTAACGAAAAAGTTTAAAAACAAAACCGCAGCAGACAGCATATCACTCCGGCTGACAGAAGGCGTTTACGGTTTTTTAGGAGCAAACGGAGCCGGAAAAACTACACTGCTGCGTATGCTCAGCGGTGTTTTAAAACCTACATCCGGAGAAATCAGATGCAACGGCATTGAAATCGGTGCGCTCGACGGGGAATACCGCTGTATGATTGGCTATCTGCCACAGGATTTCGGATTTTATCCGAATTTTACAGCAAAACGGTATCTGGAATACCTGGCGGCCTGCAAAGCAGTTCCAGCAGACCTGCTAAAAGAAAAAACAGCAGAAATGCTCCATCTCGTCGGGCTTGAACCAGCTGCAAAGCAGAAAATCAAGACATTCTCAGGAGGCATGTTAAGACGTCTTGGAATTGCACAGGCTTTACTGAATGATCCGGAAATCCTGATTCTGGACGAACCGACTTCCGGTCTTGACCCAAAAGAACGGATCCGTTTTCGAAATATTATCAGCTCTTTATCTAAAGGCAGAATTATTATCTTATCCACGCATATTGTATCCGACGTGGAGTTTATTGCAGATAAAATACTGCTGATGCGCCAGGGCAGGCTGATCAGCCAGGGCACTGCCCGGGAAATCACAGACAGTATCGACGGCATGGTATGGGAGTATCTGGCTGATGCAGACGAAGCTGCCCGTTTAAATGCAGCTTTTGCAGTCAGTCATCTGAAAAACGAAGGCAGCCAGGTACATCTGCGCCTGCTGTCTAAGACCTGCCCCTGCGAAGGCGCAAAAAAAGTTAGTCCTGGACTGGAAGATGTTTACTTATATTATTTTAAGGAGGTTAGCGGACATGTGGAACATATGGAAAGAAGAAGTATATAAACTGGCATCCCGCAAGATTTTATGGCTTGGATTTTTTCTGCTGGCTTTTTTTGCGGGTCTGCGCCTGATGAGCGAACGGCGTAATTATACGGTCACAGCCGGGGAGCAGACATATTACGGAAAAGAAGCTATTGCCCTGGACAAGCGTACAGCCTCAGAATATGCCGGAATTCTGACCGAAGAAAAAATCCAGAAAATCTATGATACATTCGGATTCTATTATTATGATGCAGAAAAAGAAATCTACATAGGGAATTTCTGCAGCAGATTTATGACATCAAAGATGACAAATTTTAACCAGACCAGCGGTGAATCGTTAGACGAGATTCATTTTCTGACAGGCGAAGAATGGAAAAACAATGCAGAACCGCTGCTGGACGGATCAGTCTGGTTTGATTATACCTATGGCTGGGAGGATTTAAAAGAAATATTTTCCATTCTCATCGTCATAGCGCTGCTGATCCTGTTTATTATAGGAGTATCACCTGTATTTTCGGAAGAATATACTTTTAAAACAGCCGATATCCTGCTCACTTCCTGGCGCGAAAAAAGGAGCTGTATCTGGCTGAAAATGTCAGCTGCACTTTTTCTGTCTGTAATGATATATACTGCGTTTGCTGTGTATTTACTGCTGCTGTATCTGTCCGTATACGGTACACAGGGTCTGGACGCTTCCGCCGTATTAATAAATGTACCGCGCTCCGGTTTCCATCCGGAAAAAATCAGCAGCTTTTTCCTATACTCTTTTCTGCTCGGACTTTCTGCCATTCTGCTGCTTGTCTGCATAACTATGGCAGTTTCCGCTTACTGCAAAAATGCATTCCTGACCGTAATCTTATCGCTTGGGCTGTTTTTTGTTCCATATGTATGGATGAGTATTCTTTCGGGAATGCTTCTGCCGCTGCTGGGTACAGAAATTACAAAGGCTTTATCCCACTTTATGATTTCTATGCCGTTTTACCTGTCTGTGCACTGGGGATTTGCTTTTTCCAGAAATGATACTGTGCTTCATCTGCTGACGGCAGCTGCTGTGGGGGGTGATGTGTGTGGCGTGCAGGTATCGAAGGTATCGGAATTATCAGGGATAGCGGAGGCAGGAGGGAGAATATATATGACTCCGGACGCCGGGAAGAGAAACTTTTTCCTTTTTCTGTTCCGCCTTCGAACAGTAAGAAATTCTAAATTT
>CAJTVR010000158.1 GCA_910580075.1 uncultured Eubacterium sp.
TTTCAAGCACTTTATTTTAGATATTTAAGCTGTCTACTTGACAAGGGGCTGATCATTTTTCTCTGCCGCCTTTCTGTAATTATGCAAAGATGATTTCCTTTTCTATAATCTCCTTTGCACACGCTCGTATGTTATTCATTCTCTGTGTCCATTCTAAAGCGTTTTCCGTCTTTAGCTGCTCTGTGATACCCTGCGCCCGTTTCATCTGCTCTGTAAGTCTTTCCATACGCTCCTGTGCTTGTTTATCTATATCGGCAAGGTAAGTGTTCAGCCTACCGCTTGTAAGTAGCGTTGTGTATGTATTTCTGTGGTATTCTTTCAGATACCGCAAGTGCCGCTGTCCCCACAAACCGATAGGCTGTTCTTTTTTTTCGGCTGGTAAGATAAGACAAGGAATATAATAATCTCCTTGCAGTTCATACCACAGACCATTTTTATCATCGTAAATATACTTGTCCATTGAAAAATCCTCCGTTATAATATATTCGCACATACATCACAGTTCTCCGATTACCACACTTTGTTATATCTTGTTATGAGATTTTCCTGCCCTTGCATTTGCCCTTATGAGCAAGGAGGGAAAGAGTAAACTTGTGTGTAACCGTATAAAGAGATAAGGCGGACACATTGCGATAAATCCTTTATTTTCAAGGCTTTTGGAGGATTTTATGAAAACACTGCAACCTCTGTTGAGAGGTCATAATTTACTGATATTCAAATCAGGATTTTTCGAAGGGAGGAAATTATATATGTCAGGACTGCGTTTTGAGGATATTTTAATAAATGCCGGGATAGATGAGTCTGGCAGGGTGACAGGCTATGCAGAATTCCCTTACTTTCACAAACAGATTGAGGCGGCTTGTGATGAGGGTGTTACAGCGGAGTACACTGCCCAGGCCATTCGCTGGCTGGCGCAGGTAGATGAAGCTCTGGTAAGTGAAATCTGCCAGTACGCTCTGTATTATCTTCAGGATGAGTTAGAATCCGCAAGCAAGGGAGAGCTGCCGGGCCAGGATATACAGCACATACAAGAGCCGTTAGAGGTTCCTCGCTATATGAAATTTGACAGCCTGGATATCAAGATTCCCAAAGAGCCCAAAATCCCTGTACTGAATCTGAGTGGCGGCTGTGACTGGCAGGAGGATGAGGGGCTGCACTGCCTGAAAAAAATGGCCGAGTGGTCTGCATGGGTTCCTGGAATGATGAGGATGTGTGGGATGAGCGCCTGCTGAATGATGATAAATATTTATCCAATTATGTGCTTTATCCCAAACGTGAGCAGCTGCGGCAAAAAGCTGCGGAGCGGCTGAAATAGTATCCGCCAAAGAAAATCTCCCGCTTGGAGTCTGCTATGAATTCTCCGGTCAGAAAATTTGTGGAATTTTTTCCTGCAGGAGCGGAACACCGCCCGCCAGTGGCATATCCGGGCAATTATCGACATTTGTGATACAATATGTTCAATTAATTGACATTTATGCTCTTTATTTTACAAAACATGAAAATTATTATATTTAAAAACTACAAAAGATTAGGTGATATCATGAAAGACGTTAAAGATTTCGAAGAAAAATTAATAAAAAGAAATATATCAGCATCTGATTATTCTTTAAAAGAGATTGATGATGTTGCCTATGACTTACTAAATATATTTGATATATTTAACAAAAAGACATCAATACCTATTGTAAAAATTGTTAAGGCTTTTAATTTTAAAACTTATACCGAATCCTTGTCTGATAAATTATCTGGTGATATTTATATCAATGGGGACACAAAACAAAAATACGGACATAATAAAATAATTCTTGTAAACAAAAAAGAATCTTTTTTTCATCAAAGGTTTGTTATCGCACATGAATTAGCTCATTATCTTTTTGATTTTTTAGGTAAAAATAAATATCTTGATTCGTTAATAAAGTTTTCCGATACATATTATAAAAATCAGCATGAAACACCTGAGGAAAAACGAGCTAATAGATTTGCAGCTTCTCTTTTAATGCCTGAAAAAATTTTTATTGAACAATATAATATCGCTAAAAAAGTAGATTGTAATGAATTATTTGTTATATTATATTTATCTCAATTTTTTCAAACTCCTACTGATTCAATAGAAAAAAGAATTTGGGAGGTTATTAATTAAATGGGGGTTTTTCTTCTTTTTTAAATACATTAAGTGATACACGCAGACAGTCACAAAACAACGAAGCACTAAAACATAGTAAAAGTTATTCTGATTTATTGGATATATATGTAAAATCCGTAATGGATAACACCGCTTTAAAAAAATGGTTCAAAATATTATTTTTCATTATTACCATGGGTACGTTAATTGCTATAGTTATATTTTTTGGCCTTTCGTTGAAATATGCAGCTTCTGTTTTTTTGAGATTTGAAAATCCCAATATTATAAATGCTGAAACTGTTTCAGAAATGGAACAGATTTGACAGATTATTGCAGATAACAGCCTATACAGTGCAGCTGGTATCTGCACATAAAAATGGCGAAAGAACCTGGCAGCTTGCGGAAACGGGATTCCACATCTGCAGGGCCGTTAAAAAAATGTGTTACGGGTATAACCGGAATCAGGGCAGAAAACGGAAAGTTCTGTGTATCTGCCCTTGTCTGGCTGTTTTGATGCCGCAGTGCCCGGACTGGCAGCGGACACAGATATGAAAGCACCTTTATGCAGACACGCCTGACAGCGCAGTCCGCTCTTGTCAGACGCTCAGGGGAGCCGTTATCCGCTCTGGCCGGGGAATACAGTATACTAGCGGAGTTTACCGCAGGGCGGCTGCAGAGCATGGCATTCCCAGGAGCATGAACAGTGCCGGCGGACGCTGCCATATGTTTTCTTAGAATTCATCATTTTTTTGAATGTCTTCAAACGGATTACCAGATAAATCAAAATTAATGTTTTTTGACTGGCTCTGCTGTCAAATGACAGCAGATAAAAAACAGGTGGCAGCAGAAAACAAAAAGGAGCCTGCTGCTGCCTAAAATCACAGCTGCATCCTGGAAAAATTAATTTCCAGATTATCATAAATATTTGCTTTGACTGTATCGGAAAAAGAGTAAATAGCAGGTGCTGCGGCCTGCTGCATGTTATAGACCAGGATGATTTGTTTTAATGGATCCACAATCCAGTACTCAGAAACGCCTGCTTCGCGGTATAGAGAAAGTTTTGTATAGTAGTCCATGGCCCTGCTGCTGGGAGATACGATCTCAATAATCCAGTCCGGGGCACCTTTACAGCCGTGTTCGTCCAGTCTGTTTTTATCACAGACCACAGATATATCCGGTTCCAGGTATTTGGAATCATCTTCATAAAGAAATACGGCAAAAGGAGCCGGAAAAACTTCACAAGTACCTCCCTTTGAACGGATGTAATTCCCTATTTCCAGATGCAAAAATGACAATATCCGCTGGTGTCTGGTGCTGGGCGGTGCCATATAGAATATCTGGCCGTCTATCAGCTCTGCACGTTCTCCGTCTGGCAGGGCATAAATATCATCAATAGTATAGAGCCTTTGCTGTGCTGGTGCTGGCATAATAACACTTCCTTTCCTGGTTTATGACAGGGTTTGCGGTAAATGCAGATGAATAATAACATTTTACATAAATGCGGTTATTGCATATGTCTGCAGTCATAAATTGACAGATTTTAGCGGAGGTTTATCTGAAAGTAGTTCACGATTATCATCTCGCCATTCATATATTTTGACAATGGATAGTTTCAGAACAGCAGGATAGGTTATTCAGCGGCTGACGGGCAGCAGTGAATCATAGAGTTCTTCTGCCGCGTTCCATGCGTTCATCATTATCCTTTTGATGCAGCCATTTACTTTTTCATTTTTGGCAGAAGAAATTTGTTCGTATTTTTCTTTAGCAGCATCTAGAGGAACGCGTTTCAATTTAGTCTTTTGATATTTATATAGGCACCCTTTGTTCAGATAAACCTGCGATATACCTTCTTTCTGTATGAAAGAGGGCTTTTTATAGTCACTATTTCGCATTACATTAAAAAGTATAACATGATACTCATGTAATGTACATAACAAAATCAGACACTGCCAGGCTTCGTCCTGCCTCTGGAAACCGGCATCCAGACAGACATATAAAATTCATCCAGTAACAGCCAGGCGGAGAAACTTTTTCCTTTTTCTGTGACTCCG
>CAJTVR010000159.1 GCA_910580075.1 uncultured Eubacterium sp.
CCATACAAAAAAACCTGTTTTCTTTCCATGCACAGCCATCTGCTGCCTGCCATCAGCAGGAGGATCACAATCACCATGCACAGCCAGCCGGAAACAGAAGCTGCTTTTCCCGCCAGATATGCCATCCCATAGACCAGAAATACCGCAATGTTTTTTTGCATCCTTTTTTTGCGTCCTGCCGTATATGGGAGGAAAAACACCGCCATACAGAACGCACATAAAACCGTTTCAGCCCCTGACGCTATATGCTGAAACAGCATAAAACTCATTTCACTCAAATTTCCTCCTCCCCCTTACTGCACAAACTGAAGGTATGCCGCCGCAAAGTCCTCATATCTTTTTGAAAGGGGCAGCCTGATGCCGTTGGTAAGCGTCACCTCTGTTTTGTCATACCCCTCGACATAGGCGAGGTTGACGAGATACCCCCTGTGTATCCGGAAAAACTGCCCCTGCAGTTCTTCCTCCAGCCTGCCGATCTTCTCATAATATTCCAGTTCCCCATCTTTGAGGTGCAGCACCACCTTATGGTTACGGCTCTCAATATAATAAATGCTATGAATCGGTACAGCCCTGCTTTCACTCCCGTACCGGATGACCAGCGTTTTCTTTTTCTGTTCCGCCTCAAATATAATCTGAGCCGCCGCCCGGCCAAAAACCCCGGCAAATCTCTGTTCATCAATAGGTTTCAGAAGGTATTGGAATGCCCCCACGTCAAAAGCGTCATACACATACTTTTCGTATCCCGTAACAAAAATAATGACAGGCTGCCTCTCCAGTTCCATGCCTCTTATCCGCCTTGCCAGTTCCATCCCGTCCATACCGGATGCCGCTCCATCCAGCTCTATATCTAAGAACAGCAGGTCATACTCCGTTTGATCCAGCAAATATTCGTCCGCAGACGCATACTCTGCAATTTCACACTCCGCCCCCTGTTTCCTGACCAGAGAGGATAAGTAAGCCCTTATATTCTTTTCATCATCACAGATCGCAATTTTTATAAAATCCACCTCCTCCGGCTCTCACTTTTTATATCGTAAAAAACGGCATATTGTCTAACGCCGATAGCGTGAATAGCGGATTTGACAGCGTGAATTTTTTTCCTTCCATCACGTCAAAACGACAAATACAGTTTTTCTATTCGTCCGATATAGGGGCAGATGTCCCGCAAGACCTGCCGTGTAAGCATATTAGTGCAGATTGTGGGATAGTGTGTTGAGACTTTTCCCTAATATCCAGCATCATTGACGTGATTAGAAATACCTTGGCAAATAGACTGCCTCTTGCAGAAAATTCTTCAATAATTCTTGAATATCCAGGTCATCCTCAACAACTAAAATCCTTTGCATGATTTCACCTCCGAAAAAAGCATTCCACAGAATTTTGTGATTAGTGTGTAGTTTCTAAATTTCCTGCCTATTATTTCTCTGACCGGCATATTTCGCAATCTTACCGGGTGAAATGAAATACTGCTTGAAAATAATATTCCCAGGGGAACAGGCGGCACTTTTGATGCATAGGCCCCTGTCTCCGTCCGGTGCGCTGCCAGCCTTACGGGTCTATCTACAGCTGCTTTTCTTATAACATGTATGACAACGTGCATAAATAAAGCAGCTGGATTATTCACAGCCGCTTTTTTATAACGTTCTGTATTCAATTTTTACAATTACAATACGTTTACGGGTTCCTGCTTTCAGGTTTTATGTAATCGACAGTCCCAGATTATATGCTTCCTTTAAAAATTCGCTTTCTTTTATATCTCCTATATCCTTAACTCCCCTGGCTAACACCATTCCTGCATCCTCCAGTCCAAAATAATCTAATATCAGACGGTACTGCATAATTACCGAATCAAACATCTGCGGCAGGACCGCTGCACCTGTTAACAGCAGCGCCAGTTTCTTAATTTTAAACCCGCTGCGCATCGGTGTATGAAGCCGTGACGCAAACGTAACTTATAGATTCACTTAAATCCCCTTACATATCAAGATCTGCAAATATATCCCTGTGGCAGATTACTCACAATCCATCCGCTCAAACATAACCTTTACACCCCCTGTGCCAAGCGCCTCTGCAAGCCCCGAAGGATTTTCAGCGCGCCCCAGCGATGTATACCTGTATGAAGTACTGAAATCTTTATAAAACAGCACCAGACAGTCCGATCCGTACAGCATCAGATCCCCTTCACGGATATTTGCCGGAACACTAGCATCCACAGGCAGCGCCTCATCCATATAATAATATTTTTCATTCCCATTCAGCTCACTCATATCAAGCACCAGTGGCAGTTTTTCCCACACCGCCGCTGCTGCTTCATTATCATAAAGCACCGCCGGAAAGCTCCGGCTCCCTGCCCTGATTACGATTCTCATTTCTGCTTTCTCCTTTTTCTGCTTTCCATCTGGCGTCTGCTGCCCCGTATCAGACTTTTCCACAGTACGGTTTTCTTCCTGCCGCTGCTGCCCGCCACTGTCCTGCGGCCCGCTTCCAGTCTGCTGTCCGCTGCCAGATTTCCTGTTCTTTACAGTCACTCTGCAGCTATAATTTTTTCCGCTGCTTTTCGCCTGTATGACCGCTGTTCCTTTCTTTTTTGCCGTCACTACAACCGCTTTGTTTCCAGAATTTTTAATGGAAATATTTTTTTTACCGGAAAGTATTTTCCATGTAATTTTCCCGCTGCTGCTTCGCAGTTTTAAATGTTTCTTTTGATTGACAGACATTGTAAGATTTGAACTGGAAAGCCCCGTCTTTCCTGCTGTCATACAGGGTGTCCCTGACAGTAATGACAGAATAATCAGAAAAAGGACTCATGAATTCATTTCCATAAGTAAAACCTATCATTTTTTCCTATTCATTCCAGATCGAAGTTACGATTGACGTTAAGTCTGAAATGCCGCTGTGTTCCAAAAAGAAAGCAGAAATCATATACTTATTCCAGCACCTGAAACAGTTACCAGCAGTCCGTCCCATAAATAAGCAGCCATACTGCCTGTCTGAATTTTCGAGAGTATATGGCAAAAATCCTAAGTATACGCCCAGTACATCTCAGTTTTTTGCCATATGCCATCAAAATTTACCAGTCACAATATAATTAGTTATTTATTTGACAGTCTGCCAGTTATAATTTTACCTTTTATAATACCCCGTAATACCGCTGAATAGCATGAGCCGCATATTCTGCACAGCCTTCACCAAACTGGCTGTCAGCTGCTTCTGCAAGTTTTGCATTCTGCAAATATTCTTTAGCCAGATCAAGCAGAATATTTCTTGCATTATCAAGTGCAAACATTTTCTTGTAATTTTCTGCCAGCATTTCAACAGCAGAATGTGCCATGTCTATGCTGCCAGATTTTTTTGCATCCATAAACTGTTTATAGACTCTGGTATTTTCATCCTGTTCCTGTTTTATTTCTCCGGTATTCCCATCTGACTGCATAATAGCTTCCATTGCTTTTTCTTTACTGCCATACCATTTCAGCAGGTCCGCAACAGCCTTTTCGTTTGTAAAACCTGCTGATAAATATTCTTTGTATTTTTCCAGATTTCCGAATTTCTGTACCTGTTTATCTATGCTCTCCTGCGGCATGCATTCCAGACTATGGTTTACTATTTTGAGTATATCTTCTTCGGTAAATGCTTCAAAACTCATCGTATTGACTCCTTTCATCACGTCCGTTATGAGTTCAATGATTCCATTCAGCCGGTCCCTCTTTTGCTCCAGCAAAGTTTTCTGGGTTAATAAAACCTGCTCTCTGTCATAATCCGGGTGCTCTATGATTCTTTTTATATCAGCCAGCGGAATTTCCAGTTCCCGAAAGAACATAATTTCCTGCAGCTTTTCCAATGCTTCGCTGTCATAGAGCCTGTAACCAGATTCCGTTAATTTTGCTGGTTTTAACAGGCCGATTTCATCATAATATCTCAGCGTCCTTATACTTACTCCTGTAATCTCCGACACGTCTTTTACGGTTTTCATTATTTCCTCCCTTCGATATTATCGTAAACCGTTACGCTGCGGAAGAGTCAATACTTAAATTAAAAATCCTCCCTGTTTCTTTATCCAAAATCTGCCTTTGTCATGAAACTTCTGATAGTCCGCTTTGTTAATGACAATAGATTCTGG
>CAJTVR010000160.1 GCA_910580075.1 uncultured Eubacterium sp.
AAAATAGGTGTGTCGAATAATCTGTGAAGATAAACACAGTTTATTTTACACACCCGAAGTGGGTGAAATTTTATCTGCCGTATGGCTGTGATTCCCTTCCCCTGACGTCAATTGCCCTGATATAATGAGTCTCACTGCCTGTGTCACATCCTGCTATAAGCATGTCATCCGTAATGAAGGAGAGTTTGTCGTTCTTAGCAAACTTACCGTTTGTTTCAAGTTCCCTCCAGGTATAGGATCTCAGTTCTTTTTCTGCCACCTCTATTTTCTTGCACAGTTCTTCTTTTGACAAAAGATTATTTGCCTGATTTTCTACATTTACTTGCTTTTTTTGTTTTAACATTCATCTTGAATACCTCTTGTGTTTTTTGATTTTACCAACTGCCAGGTCAGTAATAATCTAAATTTACTTGAGGTATTCTTTTGAGTCAATTCCCTTTACTCTTTAAAGTATACAGGAAGCTCCTAACTCGATTCTGTAGTTTTTTAGACAGCAATTACAGACAAGGATCGGGATTTTGATCTGTAAATCGGGAAAATGGTAAGAAATCTACCCTTATTTTCCTAAAAATATGGGATGTGGAACTAGCTGCCAGATATGAAATTTTCTTGACATGGAGGTCTATATGTGATAGACTTCAAACAAAGAGGTTTATCAAATATAGACCTATCCAGGCAGCAGTCAGGAGGCTGCCGTAGAAATTTTAGTTATCTGACATTCTGGTATTGCGGCGGACTGGAGGCTTCCGTTTGAAATCAAAGGGTACTGCCTGATTATCACAAATAGTGAAGTACATTTGCCAGGCAATGTCCAGACACACTTTAGCAGAACAGAAAGGAGCATTATATGGCACAAAATTATAAACTAGCCGAAACAGAAGCCAGATTTGCAGATATTATCTGGGAGCATGAGCCGGTAGCGTCCATGCAGCTGGTAAAATTATGCGAGGAAAGGCTCAGCTGGAAAAAATCAACAACTTTTACAGTGTTAAAAAAACTATGCGACAGAGGCATTTTCCAAAATGTGAAAGCAGTAGTATCTGCGCGGATCAGCCGGGAGGAGTTTTACGCTGGAAAAAGCAGAGAGTTTGTGGACGAGGCATTCGGAGGTTCGCTGCCGAAGTTTCTGACTGCTTTTATTGGAAAAAGCAGGCTGAGCAGCAAACAGGTTGAGGAGATGAAATCACTGATCGAAAGCTATCGGGAGGATGAATAGAGCACGTGCTGACTGCACATGCGGAAAGGAGCAGGAGAATGGATATACTGAATCTGATGCAGCAGACATTTGTCGGGCTGTTAAATATGAGCATTACAGCCAGCTTTTGTGCCGCTGCAGTGTTTTTGCTTCGAATGTTTTTAAAAAGGCAGCCGAAAATTTATTCCTATGTGCTGTGGCTTGCCGTATTTTTCAGGCTGGTCTGCCCGGTTTCCCTGGAGAGTGCCATGAGTTTTATGAAAGTCAGCACACAGACAGTACCGCAGAATATTGGAATGCAGGATCTGTCACAATGGGAAAATACCAAAAGACCTGGCGGTATGGAAGATATAAAAGTGATTGAAGCTCCCGGAGGATCAGGGAGCCTGGAAAACGACAGCTTGCAGGGCATAAAAGCAGGATCTGAGCACACAGGCGGGGTATTTCAGTGGTTTTTTCAGCAGGATTTTTTTATGCCAGATCCGCATGACAGCGTAAATCCGCTGCAGGTGTTTTTGTTTCTGGCAGCGATGGTGTGGGCTGCCGTTCTGGCTGTGCTTGTTATGCTGAGCATACTGTCGTATGTGCGCCTGAGCCGCCATCTGCGGGGAGCAGATCTGCTGGAAGAAGGCGTTTATGAAAAAGAAGGTATCCACACACCGTTTGTGTACGGCATGCTGTATCCAGCAATTTATCTCCCAAAAGGTCTGGAGGAGCGGGAGAAAAGATTTGTCCTGGAACATGAAAAGACGCACGTCAGGCGCAGGGATTACCTGGTAAAACAGGCGTCATTTTTTATCTGCTGTGTACACTGGTTCAATCCGCTTGTATGGCTGTCCTTTGTACTAATGTGCCGCGATATGGAGATGTCCTGTGATGAAAACGTAATCAGAAAAATCGGGACCGAATCAAGAAAGGAATATTCTGCAGCGCTGTTAACTATGGCGAGCGGCAGAAAAATTGTACTGGCGGGACCGCTTTTTTGTGAAAAAGGCGGGGTCAGACAGCGGATTGCGAACGTGTTAAGATATAAAAAGAGAAAGCTGTGGCTTCGCATAGCGCTGACGGCAATGGTAACTGTATTTCTGACAGGCCTGCTGCTGAATCCTAAGGAAGAAATACAGGCAGGACGGGAATATAAAAATAACACAGAAAAAGAAGTTTCAGATCTAAAAGCCAGGACGGCACAGACGGCCGGAAACCGGGAGGAAGAAAAGACTGTAGAAGGAGCACAGACAGTAGAAAATAAAAAAATGGCATCCGCAGCAGTGAAAATGGCCGACGGTACTGTGATGACGGCTGAACTGTGGATGACAAAAGGAAAGTATTATGATGAAAATTCCAAAGATTATGTGCCAAGTATTTATGCTTATCGAAAAAATTACGAAGGAAGATATGAAGTACGTACAGCAGATGAAAATGGAAAGATTCTGTTTCAGGCAGATTTAAGCAGCCTGTGGCCACATGCGGGGATCTCAGACGGACTGTTTAATTTTCCAGGAGAATTTGAACTAAAGCAGGCAGATTATAATGCAGACGGGTGTCCGGATTTTTCCATAGGAATGCCGTTTTCTTCCAACAGTATGGGATTTCTGCTTTTTACGGTCCGCTCAGACGGAACAGTGGAGAGGCTTTGTGACGAAGCGGTTATGGAAGAAGGTTTTGAAGAATTTTCAAGGGTATTTGAACATGATGTAAATGCAGAGCGTATGCCGGTTACAGGGCATTTTTATAACAATGTCACTGGAAAAACCGAGGAACTGCATTATTATTATAACGCCGAAAGCGGTTTGTATGAAAGAGAATATCTGGAAAATGAAAAAGATGAGAATGCCTTTGAACAGGATGGACAGATGCAGCCGGATGCAGGGAGAGGAAATGAATCTGAAAAGAACTCACAGCCGGATGCAGACAGTTATGGGGAAGACGACTATGAGTTAACGGATGTGGTTCATTATACAGGATACTTAGATGAAAGCCCGTACCATGAATGGCGGAATGCTTTTGCAGACAAAGATTTTGATTTTGACGGAAGACAAGACCGGGTTTACCGGGATGTGTCCAGGAAGTCAGTATCTTACCGGATTGATTTCGGTAACGGCAGCAGGCTGGATTTTGGAAAATCTGAAAGCTTATTTATGATTCCGGAGATTTCGTCTGCAAAGATGCCATATGAGGATTCGGTTATGATTCTGTTTGCGGGACAGCATACGGAAAGCACAGATCCATTCAGCGGCGGGGATATCGGGCTGTATGCAGGAGTCGGAAATGAATATTACAAAATAGACCTTCCAAAAGCAGAAGAAAGCTGGAATCCGGATTTTGACAAACGGGCTGGTTATCATATGACGGAATCTTATGATGCAGAAAAAGGTGTCATTACGGCAGAAATAAAAGAAGCGGGTAAGAAGCTGGTATTACAGCCAAAAGAGGATGTACAGGACGGATTTACGGCAGAAAGCAGTACTGCATTTGATGCATCGTTTGTACTTCATCATGGAAAGACCTGCGTTGCGCTGTATCAAAATGCAGGTGGAAAATGGAGACAGGATATTGCAGTGTTTGTACTGGATGTGCATCCTGCAGAACGGTCTGACAGGCAGCTGTTTGATTTAGAACTGGTTTTTACGGGCTGGGCAGAGGAATTTGAGCAGACCGGGGTGTTTACGGCTGCTGCGGCAGAATAAATGTGCAGATGCCGGGCTTTGGGGCACAGACAGAGGGAGACTGGCAGACAGATTATAAATTTATATGGCGTCCGTGAAATTATAGGCTGTCCGAACGCTGGGAAGAGACATTTTTTCCTTTTTCTGTTCCGCCTTCGAACAGTAAGAACTTCTAAATTTTCTGCTT
>CAJTVR010000161.1 GCA_910580075.1 uncultured Eubacterium sp.
GCGTTGTCGTCAATCAACGATGCCACCGCATCGCCTCTTTCCTCCGCCTTGTCCTAATGTTCCGGGAATATTCCTGTTCTTCCTCACCCATGTCTCCCGCAAACAGGCTTTCGGCGTATGCCGCTGTTTTTCAGTGATGGATAAAGTATAGCAGGACAATCCTCCGGGAAACAGTGTTCCCGGCGACACACATACATGGTTTTCGCGGCATCCTCCTGTGTCGTGATTGACAATCTAAATTCCGGAAGCGCCGTTGATAAAGCTTCTGGAATCGTAATAGCTGCTCATCCAGTCCAAGCCCATCCAGCAGCAGATCATATCAACGGAATCCCAGATCTCACAGATCTTTTTCGCAAAATAAGCGCCCCGGAAGCTGCTGTATTCAGATAATTCCGGTTGGATATCGAATTGTTTCATTCACTGATATAGATCCTGCATTGTTCCATCCCCTGCTCTTTGAGCATACGCTTATACTTCCTGATCATGTCCAGCTCGAAGGAATCTTCCAGGTTGCTCCGGTATGTATAGAACTCATCCCTTTTTATGATCTCATATGGAAAAAGCATAAAAGAGATAAAATCCGGAATACACTGACAGCGGACACATTCCCAGCTCTTCTGTCAGGGCCAGCACATGGTACTGCAGATTCGCCAGTGTAAGGTTATATACGGAGCCTATATTGATCGCCTTATTCCAGTTTTTCTCATAGTGGGACGCGGCTGCGGCATCCGCCTCAATACAGACGGATTCCTTCGGTCCATCCGCGTCCTACGCTTTTTCCAGGGCCTGCAGCTCCTGCCGCAGTTTATTCTTTAATTTTTCTTTACTCCAGAATTTCCTTTCCATACGCTCCTTGTTTTGATTTCTGTATTCGGTGGGCGCGATGCCGTAATAGTCCCTGAATACCCTGTTAAATGCCGAGACATTGGAGAAGCCGCTGTTCATCGCGATACGCGTGATATTGCTGCCTGTATAGAGCAGCTCCGAAACCGCATGCTTCAGCCGGAAAACGCAGGCATGGCTACCTGGCTCGTTGCTTTGCGGGAATAAAGAATAATGGCAGATCATAAGAAATGAGACGCAAATGTTTTGCCTGCAGCCTCTTTCTTTAGTTCCAATCCCCCTCAGCCTTTTCCAGCTTATCCTTCAAGGTCTTTTCAAGAGCCAGAAATGCCGGTATAAAGCTGTCACGGATCAGCAGGAGCATTTCATCAATTTTATCCTCGTCATATATATGGGCGGCTGTATTGCGTTTTCTTAACATCAGAAGCCACACAGCTGAATCATTCACAAATCCCAGCTTATAACCAAGCTGTAAAATCTCTCTGGGCGAACCTGTCTCCGCTCCTTCTGCTCCATGAACTCTTAACACTGCCTGCAGCGCCTTCCATGAAAGTTCAAAAGTAAGCTGAAACTGTCCGATCACACCTGTTCTGTAAATTTCATTATCATTCGCAAAATCAAAATCCGCATTTTTCAATACATTCAGACAGCTTGAAAAATTATCAAATTTCTTCATATATGACCACCCCGTCTTTTTCTATTTCCTGTGTTAATTCCTCCGAAGCGCCCGAATCGAGATTCATGATATCAAAAGTCAGGAGTGAATGGACATGTTCCTTTATTTCCCAATAAAACGCGTCAAAGTCACCGCCGCTTACGGCAATATCTATATCGCTTCTTTCGGTATGCGTGCCTCTGGCGCGGGAACCAAAAAGAATCACTTTTTGAACCGCGCATTTCCGGGCAAATGTAAAAATATCCTTTATAACCCTGTCCGGAATATTGTATTTCATATCTGACCATCCCCAATTTCATCTTAAAAAATTCTATCACAAAATGTCTTTAATATCCAGCCTTTTTGCACTTTCTTCAGCCATGTCAGCTTGAATACCAGCTCTTATGTGCATCCTCCGATATTTTTCGAATACGATCAGATCCACCACACCTGGGATATTCTGACCTGCCAGCCCGCCCCATCTGCATTTGTGGTACAAAAAGACATATCCTGCCACGGTTTAGGTTCTGATAAAGAAGAGGGGCTGTTGCACCAGAGATCAAAAAATCTCGGGATGTAACAGCCCCTTTTTCTAAAAAGAGTAGTTTTTTTGTTAAAGTCAGAGAGGTATTCCCCGTTGTTTTTTTTAGATGGACGCACTTTCCCAGACCCTGCTACAAGGCAGGATCTGAGTCTTTTAGCAGGTCTATTTTTATGCGCTTTTCTTTAATGGCGCATTATGCCGTTCAGGACATAATGAACCCTGTTCAGAATCCTCTTCCATTTCCTCGTATTGGTAGTTCTCTATGATTCCTGCTTTCAGCATCCGCCTTACCAGTCTTATGATGTTGGGGTCTTTGATTCGTGATTCTATAAATCTGACCGCCCATTCATGGTCTATGTGGTTGAAAAAACTCTTGATATCTGCATCTAAGACATAGTACACGGCACCGCGTGAACAGTAACATCATGCCTTAATATCCAAAGATGCCCTCGGTTTTAATGAAAATTCGCTGTCGCCTTTTACAATGCGGTTTTCTACATCTTCGCGGGTAATATTGCGTACAATGCTTGTATCAAATGGCTGCCCAAGCTGCCAGTTGGGGTTTGCTTCTCTTACAGCTTCGTAAAATGCTTTTGTATACATTCGCTCATATTGTCCAAGTGTCCATGTACCGCTTAACCGATCTGATTTTTTAACGCTTAACTGATAGCGTGTAAAAACCTCAGTACGCTTTGTTGTATCGCCATTGGCGACTCCTTTTTCTTGTATGAAATGGCGCATCGTTTCATCAAACATATCTTGACGGGCAGTTTCGGAAACATCGATTATTTTATGAAATTCAGACGGGTCTTTCCCTGTAATGTCCATTCCCGCTACACCATAGGGATTTACGAAATCACCGTCCTCATCAAAAAGTCCCATATAATTACGAATAAATGTTTCTTCGTCTGCTTCAAGCGGATTTTTAAATTTTAAATCAAGGTCATCGTATTTTTGCCCGAGCATCTGTTTAAGCATTTTCAGGTTCTGCAAATCTTTTTCAACCTTCACTTCCGCAGCAGACTTCGTTTCTTCTCCGTTGGGATGTCCTTCGTCATACATTGCTTTCGCACGTTTGTATCGTGCGCTGTTTGTATTAATTGCACCTGTATAAGGCTTATAACCTACAGCCATTGACATAACGTAATCCTCCTTAAATATAAATTCCTTTTGGCTGAGTACTTTATTATTATATCGTCAATTCAGCAGATTTTTTTAAGGAAGCTTCCCGAAATTGATGATTTTGATTGGAAAATTCCAATTCACTGAACTGACAGCCCGTGTGAACGTCGAGATATTGTCAAGTGTGTTTGTAAACTTTCTGCATACTTGTTTTTCATCTGCCTCTCCATCTTCTGATGTTTTCAGACTCATTATTTTCTAAAGCCTCATTGACCTTCTCATTTAGCTGCTCAGGAGTCATATTTTTAATAATTTCAGGGGTATTCGTGAAACCGCACTGAAAAAGATACGGAAGCTCTACGGCGGCATACTCACATACAGGAAAGAAAACAGCCTGCCAATGACACTTGACGAAAAATATTTTTTGGAAAACGAAGTACAGAAGAAAAGGACATCGGACAGCTTGACCGATGACAAGTATCCCATGCAGGAAGCAGAACAGCTTGTCATTGATGCCGTAAATGTCGGGCTTGCCGCCATGCACAAGGCTCCGGAAAAAAAACTGAAAGAAGTCGTACTCGGCTTTATGACCGCCCTGCCGACAACTGCGGATTTCATTTCCTATGAATCAGTGACAGTGATATGCGTATGTGCAAACACTGTAAAAAAGCCTTTGTCGCAAGCCGGAAGGGAAATGAATTTTGCAGCCAGAAGTACAAGA
>CAJTVR010000162.1 GCA_910580075.1 uncultured Eubacterium sp.
TAGCGGGTATTTTAATAACAAAATATAACAGCTAATATTTCCCTTAAAAATCATCAGATCACAATCGGAATTTATGAGGAGGTTATAATGAAAACAATAGTATTAAATGCAAGTCCGCGAAAAAATTGGAATACCGCACAATTGCTTAGATCAGCCATGGCTGGTGCGAAATCAACAGGCGCCGAAGTGGAATATATAGATTTATATGATTTGAATTTTACAGGATGCAGAAGCTGTATGCTTTGTAAAAGAAAAGATGTGAAGAGATGTCACTGTTATTGGAAAGATGGACTTTCGCCCGTAATAGATAAAGTTTTTTCTGCAGATACGCTTTTTATAGGCACGCCAATATATTTAGGAAGGCCTGCAAGTCAGTATTTTGCATTTATAGAAAGGCTGCATTTTTCTTCGCTTTCTTACGATGATTACAGTAATTATTTTAAGGGATGTATAAACGTAGGAATTTTTTTGACAATGAATGCGACAAAAGAGTTCTATGATAAACTATATAAGGAAAAATTTGAAGCTTATGCAGCCGAATTCAAATTATTAAATGGAGAAGTTTATTTGTATCCGGCATGTAACACACTTCAAGTTAATGACTATTCAAGGTTTAATATGAGCAGTTTCAGAGAGGAAGAAAAGAAAAAGGCTCACGAAGAATGTTTTCCATTTGATTTAGAAAATGCATATAACATCGGAGTAAAATTTAGCAGTAAATAAATTCCGGTTTGTGACGTGTAGCCAGCTAAAAATTTAATAGCAGCCGTACATACAGAACAGATCAGCAAAACAGGAAATCGAGAAAAGGTTTCCTGTTTTTGCGTTCATTTTTTCATGCAAAGGAGAACAGAGAGAATATTCCCTGATATTGATGGAACCAGCACAGAAGCCGCCATTTTTTAGAGCAAGATTCTGTCACTGTTCTAAAATTAGTTAACCGTTCATTTTGTCTTGCCTGCCCGTTTATCACCGTTTTCCCGGTGAATGATGAATTGTTATCAGCTCTAAAAATGCCGATTATGGGGATGCCTTCCCTGCGGCAGAAAAGATTTCGACATAGCATGTATGCGCTCCAGCTTCAATTTAAATTCAACTAAAAGAATGCCTTAATTGTTACACATTTTGTTTAAAATTGTGTAAGAAAAAATTGAATAAATTCTTTGGCAGCATGTGTTGTATAATTTCGGTTCGGCAGCAGGATATAAAACAGCCGTTTTGTCAGGCTGGACTGAATATTATAAAATGCAAGCCGGTCAGTGTTGGTATGGATTAAGCGGTCACTGATAAAAGTGGCCGCATAACCGGAAACAGCCAGATGATAGGCTGTTGCAAGCTGGGCAAGCATAAGTTTAATGCGGGGCGTAAAATCTGCTTCCTGGAACATCTGGGTACAGCGGTCATAAAGATTGTTTCCAGGTGTAAGAAGAATGAATTCTACTTCGTTAAAATGTGACAGAGAAACAGAAGGACAATCTGCACAGAGATGTTTTCCGTTTATGATATCATCAGAAAATAGTCTGGCATCAGCTATTTTTTTGTTAACCGGATGTTCTATTGGCACTGCTAAAAGTACATGGTCATAAAAAGCTGGGTATTTTTCAAGATTGTCCATAAAAGCAGTGTTGCAGCTGAATGTCAGGTCAAGTTCCCGCTCCAGCAGCATAGCCGAAAGCTGATCGGAACCATATTCTACAAGTTCCAGGTGGATACCTGGATATTTATGGCTGAATGCAGTTAAAACAGAAGGTAAAATATAAGCATTCAAATAGTGTGATCCCCCAATTTTTAAATCACCGACATTTAAATCGCGGATATCCTGTATCTGCCGTTTTAAATCAAATTCCAGTTCCTGCATCTGCCTGATCATGGCAATATAAATTTTCCCGGCTTGCGTTGGCTGGAGAGGCCGCCTGGTTCGGTCAAATAACGGCATGCCGATAGAAGATTCAATTCTTTGAATGGCTATGCTTAATGCAGGCTGTGTCAAAAATAATTTTTCTGCTGCTTTAGAAATACTTCCTTCTTCATAGACTTTTAATATATATTCGTAATCTTGCTGCATGATAGTATAAATCTCCCTTATGTAAATATAAAATATATAAATTTGATTATATGGAAAAACAGTGATATTGTAAAGAACTAAATGGGAACTTAATAAAAAGAAAAGGGATGATTTTGTAACAGTTTAGGAAGATCTTTGCACTCCGCTGCAAAGAACGTAAGAAAGTGATTCAAGAGAGCAAGAATCCCATTGCGAAGCAATTTTTAATGGATTTTGCATGTAACAGGCCAGCATGTCTGAACTGTTATATGTTTATAGGTCAGCCCAGTACTTTGTTATTATATGTTTTTAGGTTAGACCAGCACTTTGCTGTGAATGATGTATGGAACAGATTTTGTTAATTCTCAGGGCAGTCTATCATAACATGAAAAATAGTTATTATAAATGTAAGAGGAAACAGTGATGGAAGATTTATTACTTGCAGCGAAAGTGGTGCTGCCGCTTTTTGTTTATATGGCAGTAGGTGGCTTTATACGAAAGAAAGCCATATTTTCCCTAGAAAACTTTAAATCATTAAACCATATGGTTTTTTATGTCTTTATGCCATTAACATTATTTTTTAATGTATATGAAGCAGATCTGGGAAACGTGGTAAAGCCTGGAATATTTTTATTTATATTTATTTCTATTATCCTGCTGTTCACTGCAGCCTGGGTTGTTATTACACATACAGTTAAGGATCAGGCAGATTCGGCGACTATGATTCAGGGAGCTTACCGGAGCAATTATGTACTTTTAGGAAATGTGATTGCAGGTTCTTTATGCGGGAAGGAGGGCCTTGCGCTGGTAGCTGCGTTAGCAGTGATGGTTGTTCCAATGTTTAATATTTTGGCAGTTATTTTATTTGAGGTAAAACGAGATAACAATGTGGATTTTTTGCGGATTATCAGGAATGTTTTTAAAAATCCATTAGTGTGTGCTGGTATTTTGGGAGGCTTATTTAAACTGTTTCATATACCGGTTCCCGATTTACTGCAGCAGCCGCTTGCAACGCTTGGGGATGCTGCGACGCCGCTTGCATTGGTGACGCTGGGTGGTATCTTGTCAATGGGAAGCATTGTCAGGCATGGAAAGTATTTGATTGCGGTAACTGCTGTGAGGCTTATAGCCGCCCCGGCTGCTGCATTAACAGCAGCTGCGGTGCTTGGATACCGGGAGATACGCTGGTAGCAGTTTTGGCAGTTTTTGCGTCACCGGCAGCCGTATCATCAACACCAATGGCGCAGTCGATGGGAGGAAATGGTGAGCTTGCCGGGGAGATTGTTGCAGTTACGTCTGCATGCTGTATGGTTACGATATTTTTATTTGTGTTTTTTCTGTCAGGAAAGGGTTTTATTTAAATGAAAGCCCTAATCCCCCAGCTTTGCTGGGGAGAATGGAGTAAGCGGAAGC
>CAJTVR010000163.1 GCA_910580075.1 uncultured Eubacterium sp.
TACATTATAAGTTCGTAGGATATATCGGTTGATGCAGTAATCAGCCGATATTCTTTTTTCTACTTTATGTGAAATTCCCATACCATATCTGTAAGCATTTGTCCCAAACCGCTGCCGGTATCAATTCCCATATCAGATAAAACACTTTCAGCATATTTTTGGGAAATATATTCTATCGCATCTCCCAACAGTTCTATGGAATTTGTCTGTCCGTTGATAAATTCCCAGTTAAGGGAACCGCCCATATCTGTTACGGCCTGGTTGATTGTCTGAATGGAATTTAACAGTTCTGTCGAAGAATAGCTGCCGGAAAGAAGCAACGTATAGGCATCGGCTGCGGATTTGATGGAGGACTGAAACTGATCGAGAGATTCTTTTCCCTGAGTTAAGTGCTCAAAAAGCGTCTGTTTTTTGACTTCGGGCTCTTCGAATGCGGAGCCCAACATGGAACCCAATTTATCCGGCGTCTCTGCCTGGGGATTAAAATATTGATCTACTCTGTTCTTTGCTTCTTCAACCCGCCGATACATTTCTTCACAGCCGGAGACTACATTGCCAAAAGAATCAACAAGCCCTTCCGATTCTGTTTCAATTTTTTCGTACTTCTTGCTGATACTTTTTTCTGTATCGGAAAGCGCATTTTCTGCTTTTTCAACATTATCCTTCAGTTCCAGCCACGATTTATCCTGTACCATGTCTTCGGCTGTACCGGCATAGTTAGCTTCATAGTCCTTCAATTCCTGCTGTATTTCTTCCAGATTCTGTTTTTGCTGTTCTGCAAGATTCAGATATTCATTAAGCGAATCAATCTGATCAAGTTTTTTACGTCCGGCTCCATATACATAATTATCAATGGTCCCTTCACTTTTACTATCAAGAATTTTAAGGGCATTGTCAGCGACTTCTTTTGCCTTAATTTTTGCCAGCGCTTCTTTGATGCGATACTCGCGTTCCAATTCTTTGTTCGTTGATTTTAATCTGTCGTATTCCTCCTGTTCGACCAGAGACAGGTTATGATAGCCGACAGCATCCAGTTCTTCTAACCGTTCCCGTGTGGCTTTCAGTTCCTCATTTAATCTGTCAACCTCGGAGGCAAGATCCTGGTATTCCTGTTTCGCTTCCTGCATGGCCTGGCGGGTTTCTTCCTGTTTCTGTTTAAGCTTGCTGATTCCCATTGTTACCACACCGACCGCCGCACTGACACCTGTAATGATTACGCCGATCGGATTTGACATCCATGCCGCTTTTATGCTTGCACCAAGTCCTTTCATTGCTGCAGAAAGACTAAATGTACTTACTGCAGCTTTTCCCTGTGCCGCGGTCTGCATCTCTGTTGTCTGAATTAGTCCCAGCTGGGCCAATTTTGCCGTCCGTTCTTTTTCTTCCAAAGCACCAATCTGCAAAATTTCAATCAGCTGAGATTTCTCCAATCCCTTGTTTGAGAGAACCTGTTTTAGCTGGGCATCCGTAAGGCTGGCACAAGATGTCTGCAGTACTGTCATTGCATTAGCATATTCTTCCGTATCCTGAGAAAACGTGTTCAAAATCTGTACAGAATTGAGCGCTTTTCCATAAATACTGATCTGCACCGCACTGTTTTTAAAGGCGGTTGTAAGCACCGTGACTCCTTTTAAAACGCCTAATGTCATGAATCCTTTCAGCGTTCCTTCAACAATTCCCCATGAATTGGCGAACTCCAATACCGCCGCGCCTGCATTTTCCAGTCCCGTTACCGTATGGCCGCCGATGATATTATTATAGGTTTCCGTCATGGCCACGCCGAGTCTTTTGGCGGCCGCTTCCGAACTGTCTGTCCATCGTAAAAATTCTTCTGCGCTGGTTCCGGCCGACAGCAGTGCTTCCTTATATATCTCTACACTGTCCGGCATCGCTCTTAAAATATCTTCGCCAGCGGCCGATCGGTCTTTACCGAACATTTTTTCGAGCACATTTGCCTGTGCCGATTCATCTAATGTCTGATAAACTTCTGAAATTTCAAGAAGCTGCTGATAATATGGTTTAAAATTCCTGTCATCCATCATGATGTCAACACCGGTAAGCGCCATCATATCATTTCGCAGTTCAGAAGTCGATTCTGCCAAATCATCTATATTTTCCCCAAGTTCTGTAAGCTCTCTTGCTTCATCAGATGTTTTCGAGGCCCTTAACCGCAATGCGCCAATATTAAGGGTATTGGCCAAAGATGCCGGATCCTCAGAATATTGGCTGACAGCCGCAATCATAGCTGCCGTTTCTTCAATGCCTGTATTTGCTTCCGCCAATGTTCCTGCGCTGATTTGCACCGCATTAGCAAGAGATTCCGCATCCACTGAAAACTGATTTGACAGATTATTTATAAGGTCAATATAAGCTTCCGCTTTCTTTTCATAGTCGCGGTCCGTATATCCGCCTATTTCATCGAATGAATTCATTGCCGTTGTGATTGAGGAAATCGCAGTATTCATGTTTGTATCCCCTACAGTATGCAGCCGTACTGCATACTCAGCAAGAATTTCGCTGTTTTCGAGTGTATTACCTAATTTTTTAAATTCCGTAACTGCATAAAGAAGATCATTTACATCTGTACAAAGTTCTTTTGCCTTAGATATAGACTTATCTATATAGGCTGGAAACGAACTCTTATCAGCCAGTTCATTACATACTTTACTTAATGATGTCATCGACGCATCTAATTCTTTTGCCTCTGCCCAAGCATTACGCAGCTGCGTCATAAACTGTGCTATAATACCGTGGTTTTCAAATAACTGCAAGATTTTGGATAAACCATTTTTCAATGCCTTTGTCATTGTTATTCCTGAATTACCAGTTAATTGTAATTCTGACCGCAGAGAACTTAGCTGTGTTCTCAATATACCAAGCTCATCCGCAGTTCCTGCCAGTTCAGCATTATCAAGTAAAGAATGATATTTTTCTGCCAGATCGGAACTTTTGAATAATTTGCTGTTCTGCTGTGCCAATAACTTTATATCGTTTAACAGTTTTTCCTTTTTAACGGCAAAAGTCACTTCTATCGGCTTTAATTTTTCCGTACCGTTTAAGGTCGAAATCTCCTTTTTTAATTGAGCCTTTGTCCTGGAATTTAACGTACCAATTAATGGAATCTTAATATTACTGAGGTAACTTTGAATGTCCCTTTTGACTTGTTTCTGTGATTCCGTTTTCTTTAATCTGGCAATTAAGTCAAGTTTAAAATTATTTTCCGCCATATTTTATATGCTCCTTTATGTATCATTTTGTGCATGTAAAAAGACAGTCCTGAGACTGCCTTTTTACATTTTTCTATTCAGTTTTCTTTTTGCTGCATGCTTTCTGACAATTCCCTG
>CAJTVR010000164.1 GCA_910580075.1 uncultured Eubacterium sp.
AGGACAGCCATACATAGCCCCGCCAAAAGAGGGATCGCCGCAGTTGATCATTTTATCCACGTTTTCAACGACGGAAGCACGTGGATGCAATATATAAATCATTTCTTCATAATGGTCTCTAAAAATATCTTGTAGTATGCTCATGAGATTATTATGCAGGAAAAGAGCAAAAAAAGAAACCCCTAATTCCCCTCATGAATGAGGGGCTAGGGGAGTTGATGTGTCGAAGACACTTTTTTACACATAAAACGGCACGCCAGGACAGGAAAGCAAGAAGAGTTTTTACAAACACGCACTAATAGAATACAGCCCCAATTTAACCTCCGGACGGTGTAATTTAATTGTACGCCAGTCTGGAGGTTAAATTTTGGGTTAACTGTAATTTATTTGTTATCAGCTTCCTGCATCTTCATTGCGCGCACCTTCAGCGGCAGGCCAAACAGTGTAATAAATCCTTCTGCATCATGATGATCATATAAATCCCCGGTTGTAAAACTAGCCAGTGATTCACTGTATAAGGAATACGGAGAAACGGTGCCGGCTTTGATAATATTCCCTTTATAAAGCTGGAATTTTACTTCGCCGGTTACATATTTTTGTGTAGAAGTCACAAAAGCCTGAACTGCTTCGCGAAGCGGTGTAAACCATTTGCCTTCATACACAATCTGTGCCATTTTATTTCCCATATCTTTTTTAACATCCATAGTAGCGCGGTCAAGCACAAGTTCTTCTAACTGTTTTTGTGCTTCCATCAGAATAGTTCCGCCAGGTGTTTCATAAACGCCGCGGCTCTTCATGCCGACAACGCGGTTTTCTACAATGTCCACAATGCCGATGCCGTGTTTTCCGCCAAGACGGTTCAGTTCGCGGATAATATCAGAAACTTTCATTTCTTTACCGTTTACAGATTTTGGAACGCCGGCTTCAAATGTCATAGTTACATATTCGCCTTCATCCGGTGCTTTCTGTGGAGATACGCCAAGTACAAGCAGATGGTCATAATCCGGCTCGTTTGACGGGTCTTCTAACTCTAAGCCCTCATGGCTGATATGCCATAAATTGCGGTCGCGGCTGTAGCTGTTGTCAGCAGAAAACGGAAGGTCGATGCCGTGTGCTTTGCAGTATTCGATTTCGGATTCACGGGAATCCATGTTCCATTTGTCGTCACGCCATGCAGCGATGATTTTGATATCCGGGGCAAGTGCTTTGATGGTCAGCTCAAAACGGATCTGGTCATTGCCTTTTCCGGTAGCGCCGTGGCAGATTGCGACAGCTCCTTCTTTTCGTGCAATTTCTACTAATCTTTTAGCAATTCCCGGACGTGCCATGGATGTGCCGAGCAGGTATTTGTTTTCATATACAGCGCCGGCCTGAACACATGGGATAATGTAATCGTCGCAGAATTCGTCGGTAATGTCTTCAATGTAGAGTTTTGCAGCGCCGGATAATTTAGCGCGTTCTTCTAATCCGTCCAGCTCGCTTTCCTGCCCGCAGTCAACGCAGCAGCAGATTACTTCATAATCATAGTTTTCTTTCAGCCATGGGATGATGGCAGTCGTATCCAGTCCGCCTGAGTATGCTAATACAACTTTTTCTTTCATGGTAATTAAGCCCTTTCTATTAAATAAATTGATTTTACCTGCGTGCTTCTTAGTTTTGAAACATGCTTTTTTCTTTATAAAATATACAACACTTATTCTGGAAACGCAAGTGATATTTTATGCAAAAATATATATAATTATGCATCTGCTTTTATGGAAATTAGCATAGTTTTATGAATAAAAAATGATTTAAAAATGCATAAAAGGAAGATTGTTTTATGCATAAATAATGATAAAATGCATAAATATTCAAAAAGTGTGAAAAAAGAAGATAAAGTGCTTGTACTTTTTGTTCATTTATATTAGTATAGTTGTTGCAGCTTTGCATCATATGGCAGTCTGAAATATCAGAGGGTGTCAGTTCATAGAAATCAATTCAGACAAATCCGTCACAGAATGCCAGCGTGAAATGGATGCAGGACTGTTAAAAGCCGTATAAGCGGCAAAATCCAGAGTATCAGAATTGAAACAGAGGTGAATCATTATGATAAAAGCAGGCATCATTGGAGCGACCGGATATGCCGGTGCAGAACTTGTCAGGATTTTATGGGGACATAAGGATGTAGAAATAAAGTGGCTTGGCTCGAGAAGCTACATTGATCAAAAATATGCTTCTGTATATCAGAACATGTTTGAACTTATAGAAGGGGAATGTCTGGACGATAATATCGGTGAGCTTGTAAAGCAGGCAGATGTCGTATTTACAGCTACACCGCAGGGATTCCTGGCTTCTGTCATGAAAGAGGAGTATTTAAAGCAGGCGAAGTTTATAGACTTAAGTGCTGACTACCGTTTAAAGGATAAAAATATTTATGAGCAGTGGTATAACATAAAACATCAGTCGCCGCAGTTTATAAAAGACGCGGTTTACGGCCTTTGCGAAATAAACAGAGAGCAGGTAAAACAGGCGGATCTTGTGGCAAATCCCGGGTGTTATACGACCTGTTCGATACTGACTGCCTATCCGCTGATAAAAGAAGGGCTGATTGACGCAGACACGCTGATTGTGGATGCAAAAAGCGGCACGTCCGGGGCGGGAAGAGGTGCAAAAGTAAATAACCTGTACTGTGAAGTGAATGAAAACATGAAAGCGTACGGCATTGCCTCACACCGTCATACGCCGGAAATAGAAGAACAGCTTGGATATGCTGCCGGGCGTAAAATTACAGTCAGCTTTACACCGCATCTGGTTCCTATGAACCGGGGAATACTTGCGACAGAATACGCTTCACTTATAAAAAATCCAGACGGCAGTTATCCGGATGCAGCAAAAATACGCAGTGTGTATGAGAAATATTATGGCGGGGAAAAATTTATCCGTCTGCTGGAGCAGGGTGTATTTCCGGAAACGAAATGGGTGGAAGGCAGTAACTACGTGGACATTAATTTTAAAATAGATGAACGGACCGGGCGCATTATTATGCTGGGCGCACTGGATAATCTTGTAAAAGGTGCAGCCGGACAGGCAGTGCAGAATATGAACCTGATGTTTGGACTTGCGGAATCAGAGGGGCTGGAACTGGTGCCGGTGTTTCCGTAAAGTATAGTTTACCCGGACGCCGGGCGGAGACACTTTTTCCTTTTTCTGTTCCGCCTTCGAACAGTA
>CAJTVR010000165.1 GCA_910580075.1 uncultured Eubacterium sp.
CACAGAAAAAGGAAAACATTTCTCTGCCTGGCTGGTACCGGATGAATATTATATGCCTGTCTGGATTCCGGTTTCCAGATGCAGGCCGGGACATGACAAGATGTACATTTATTCTGCCGCAGCCAGCCTTAGCTGCCTTTGCACTGCGGTCTGCCAGTATGATGCTGATCCTGTTACAGCAGGCAGAGCCGGACGTTTGTTCTGTCACAGACAGCTGGAAACCGGACAGTCACATAGAAATTCACTTAGTACCAGCTGGAAAACAGTTCTCCGCCTGGCGTCCGGATCATCTATACACTGCCAGTTTATCATTAGTCCCCATTGACAGAAGTTTTTGGATGCTGACTGGCAGGAAATCTGGTCTTTGGAAGAAACAGTTAATATTTATGTACTCGTACCACGAAATAGCAGTTGCGAATGCAGCTGTGCGCTGCTATAATAAACAACAGTCATTCACAAGTAAAACAGACAGGAGACACAGCAATGTTAAAAGAAGGTTCAAAGGCTCCGGCCTTTTCACTGCCAGACCAAAACGGTATAATCCACACGTTAGACCAGTATGCTGGCAGAAAAGTTATTTTATATTTTTATCCGAAAGACAATACGCCAGGCTGCTCAAACCAGGCATGCGGCTTTTCGCAGCTGTATCCGCAGTTTCAGGAAAAAGATGCGGCTGTGATCGGCATCAGCAAAGACAGTGTGGCATCCCATAAAAAATTCGAGGAAAAGTACGGACTGCCATTTCCGCTGCTGTCTGATACAGAACTAAACTGTATTAAGGCATATGACGTGTGGAAAGAAAAGAAAACTTTTGGAAAAACGGGCATGGGAATTGTGCGTACCACCTATTTAATTGATGAACAAGGCATAATTATCAAGGCATTTGAAAAAGTAAAGGCAGCTGATAATCCAGCGCAGATGTTAGAGCTTATTTGAAAAATGCAAAATTCTGTTTCGGGTTAAAAATTCAGGGGGAGGAACGTATTTGTGAAAATCATGATTTCGCCAGCCAAAAAGATGAAAGAAGATACTGATTCTTTTGAAGTGCTCGGAATGCCGGAATATTTAGCAGATGCCAGGATTTTGATGCAGCAGATAAAAAAAGCTGACGTTTCAAGAGGCAAAAGCATTGTGGAAATGCAGTGATAAACTGGCGGAATTAAATTATAACCGCTATGTGCATATGGATTTAGACCAGGCGCTGACACCGGCTGTTATGGCATACGAGGGTCTGCAGTATCAGCATATGAGGCCTGGCGTGTTTTCGTCACAGGCTCTTTTATATCTGACAGAGCATCTTCGGATTTTATCAGGCTTTTATGGTCTCTTAAAGCCTTTTGACGGCGTTACGCCATACCGTCTGGAAATGCAGGCTGGATTTTCCGTAAACGGACATGAAGATTTATATAGTTTCTGGGGAAAACGGCTGTATCATGGAATGCTGGATGAAAGCAGAGTCATTATTAACCTGGCATCCAGGGAATATTCCAGATGTATTGAAAAATATATTACACCGGATGACAGATTTATTACAGTAGAATTTGTTGAACGTATAGACGGAAAACTCAGACAGAAGGGAACAATTGCGAAAATGGCACGCGGCGGGATGGTGCGTTTTCTGGCAGAAAACCAGATCTGTGAACCGGAAGGCATGCAGGAATTTCGGGAAATGGGGTTTTCATATGCCGGAAATCTGTCTGGTACAGACCGGTATGTATTTATAAAAGACTGAAACATGATCTCAGGGAGGAAACATGGTAAAACATATTATTTTATGGCAGCTAAAAGACGGGCTGTCACAGCAGGAAAAAGAGCAGGTAAAAGCAGGAATCAAACATGGACTGGAGGGACTGCAGGGGAAAATCCCCGGGCTTTTGCAAATCCATGTGCATACAGACGGATTAAGCACTTCGAATGCAGATGTAATGCTGGATTCTTCTTTTGAGGATGAAGATGCCCTGAAAGCATATGCCGTTCACCCGGAACATGTCAAAGTGGCAGACGGCCAGGTGCGTCCATATACCAGTGTGCGCATGTGTATGGATTTTGAAGCCTGAGATCAGGCAGTCAATGAAAAGGCAGCAGTTTAGAGCAAATGATGTGTGATTATATAAAACGAAAACAGCTTCATGCAGGAACAGACATTCATGGCTGGATTGTGTATTCCAGTCAGGAAAACAGTATCAGTCCTTATTATATAGACCTGTATGTAAAAGCCTGTGAGAGATATCAGATGTCAGCAGAGCTTGGAATCTGTGACACGGCATGCGTTCAGAGCCAGGCAGCACTTCAAAAAGTCAGGAAACAGATTCAGCAGGACGCTCCTTCCTTTGTGATCAACCGGACAAGAGACTGCCGGATTTCGCAGCTGTTTGAACAGATGAACATTCCTGTTTTTAACAATTCCAAGACTGTAAGGCTTGGCAATGACAAAGCGCTGGCATATCAGTATATGGCAGACCGCTCAGTTCCAGTGATGCCGGTCTGCCAGTATGATTCAGACAAAGAACCGCCATGGTATCCTGCTGTAATCAAATCCCGCAGCGGCCATGGAGGAACACAGGTATACTGGATACAGGACCAGGCAGCATGGATTCAGTGGCGGGAAGAGCATATATTCAAATCCCATAAAGCAGAGGCCTGTTTCACAGATAGCAGACAGGAATTTGAAAACAGCGCTGAAAACTATATTATACAGCAGGCATCGGATGAACCTGGCAGGGATGTGCGTGTGTACATTGTTGGAAACAAAATCACTGCAGCCGTGCTGCGTACTTCAGATACCGATTTTCGCAGCAATTACTGCCTTGGCGGGACAGCTGCCCTGTATACACTCACAGACAGAGAACGAAAGCTGGCAGTTCAGGCAGTCTGCGGGCTGGAAATCGGTATGGCGGGCATAGACTTTATCTTTCACAACGGGGAAATGGTCTTTAATGAAATAGAAGATATGGCAGGGGCAAGGGCACTTTATGCATTGTCAGATTATGATATTGCTGACGATTATATACGCTATATCAGGGAGAAGATTTGCTGTTAAATTCCCGAAAAGTGTGGATTACCCGGACGCCGGGAAGAGAAACTTTTTCCTTTTTCTGTGACTCCGGAGAACAGTTAGAAATTCTTAATTT
>CAJTVR010000166.1 GCA_910580075.1 uncultured Eubacterium sp.
AGGCAGAAAATTAAGAATTTCTAACTGTTCTCCGGAGTCACAGAAAAAGGAAAACGTGTCTCTTCGCGTTCGGGAATCCTATACTATAATCTGTCGTCAATGCAGTTTTCTTCCGAAGTTTTGAAGGTGAAAGAGTAGGAAAATTTTATAAATTAGTTTGAATTGTCAGATTATGTCGAAATTTGTTGATAAAAACTTCTTGTGATTCCACGAATTTTGTCATATAATGTCAAACATAGATGAATTATAATTGACATTAAATCATATTTCCATGTGATTTAGAAAACTATATTAGCAAATTATTTTGATATAAAACGGGTATGAAAATTCTGAGCAGATATTAAAAATGACGTCAAAATTATAAACTGAAGTAAAAAGTAATATCGAAAATAAAGTTAAATTTTAAATTGATATCAAATGAATATATAGACTGAAATCAAATGAAAAAGGAAGCAGAAATCAAAAGAAAAAGGAAACAAAACTAAGGAGGGAATGATTTGCTATGAGCAGAAGAAAAAAAACGGGTCTGTACCTGGCTGGAATGTGTCTGATGATGGCTGTAACGGCGGTGATCTGCTGGTATTTGTTTCACAAAAAAGAAGAGACCGGGCTGGTATTTGATGATAACGCTTCTGTGGGGGTTCTGCCAGGTATTGATATTGATGAACGCAGAAAGCAGCTGCAGGAGGAGCTGGATGACAGTCTGATTGCTTTTTCGATTAACACTTCTCCAGTGTTTTTAAACGGAACGGCGAAAGGGAATCTGTTAATTGAAAATCCCGGCAATAATGCAAAACTGCTGCGGGTCAGTATTATCGCAGATGATACGCAGGAGGAACTTTATTCTTCCGGGTATTTAAAACCGGGTACTTATATTGAAAATGCGAAACTGGATAAGGTGCTTGAAAAAGGTTCATATCCAGCGACAGCTTATTTTTCCGCTTACGATGAAGCGACTGCAAAATATATCGGACAGACCGGGGCACAGATTACCGTGACTGTTCAAAACTGATTTTTTGCTGCAAACATACCATGACAGATGCAGATGGGAGGCAATTATGAAGAAAAAAACATTATTTATGCAGTTTGCACTGGCAGCGACATTATTATTTTCAACGGTAACATTTGCTGCTGAAAGAGCTTCCGTGAAAGACATACCGATTGGCGGGTCCGGGCAGATGGAAATGGTCGGAACTGTAGAACCTACACTTTTGTCTGTTACGATGCCGGCGTTTGTTAATTTTGATATCAGCAACAGCCTTGATACACAGAATAAAGTAATTTCTCCAAGGATTCCGATGAAAAATAATTCCAATATGCCGGTTCAGATTGATGTAGCTTATACATCTGTAGACATCAGCAAGCTGAAAGACACGACATGGAGTGATAACGGGACTGTTGGCCCGAATCAGATTGCAATCGGATTAAAGGAAGAAGAAGTAAAGGATGAAATGCCGGCAGATTTTTCTAAGGCAAGATGGCTGAAGGATAATCAGAGGCAGGATATGAATGTTATGGTACTGGATGTGAACCAGGAAGGCGCACTGTATGTAGTAGGTGCACTGGGAGCACAGGTAACAGAAAATGTGACATTTAATGTAACGCCGACATTTGTTGTCAGCAGGACATCTGAATAAAACGAAAGTTACTTAAAAAAAATACAGGCATCTGTTGTGGTATGTTTCGATATATTTTTTCGAAGAAAGGATACGAAGAATTGCTATGGCCGTTTACTACGTAGTTATTACAGCACTTGCAGGATCTGGGTATCTGCTTACGGAAAAGAAAAAACAATCCCAAAAAGCCACTGCCATATATCTGGCGGTGGCATTTGGCAGTCTTGTTTTGCTGGCTTCGTTTCGGTATGCGATTGGATTTGATTATTTTGCCTACCGGGATATTTACGAAATGTCAGCGCAGATGTCTTTTCGGGATATTTTCCATACGCACTGGTATGAGCCGCTGTACCATTTTATATGCAGAATATTTGCCATGAACGGAATTCCTTACCAGGTTTTTCTGGCGTGCATCAGCTGTTTTGTACTGGCTGCCGCTATGTGGTTTATTTCGCACTATTCAAAGATTCCATGGATGGGTGTTTATTTTTATATTACACTGCAGTTTCTGGCCTATGATATGAACCTGATCCGGCAGTCTATGGCATTGTGTTTTTTTATGTTTGCCTATCCGTATCTGATAAAAAGAAAAATCGTGCCGTATACGCTGCTGATGCTGGCTGGCGGATACATCCACAATTCTCTGTGGTTTGTTTACCCGCTTTATTTTCTTCTGCTGGTAAAGTTTACAAAAAAAACGGCTGCAGCCTTTATGGCTCTGGCAGTGTCAGGATATATCTGGTTTGATGATCTTTTTCAGGTGATACAGCCGTTTCTTCCGTTAAAATATGCTTCTTATCAGGGTTCTTATTACTGGAATGCAAGCGGTATGGTATATGTGGTTCCTTCGTTGCTGTATCTGATTCTCACTTGCCTGCACCAAAGCAGTATAACATGTGTTTCCTTGCGCTGTATTTACCTTAACAGTGCATTTTATAATTTTCTGATCAGCCTGTTTCTGACCAGACATTTTATACTGGAACGGTTTGCGGTGTATCCGTTTGTCATTTCGCTGGCTGCTATACCGGATATGATAAATGGCTATAAGGAAATGGCCGGGAAAGAAAATGCAGCAGAAGAAAAAGCCATAATAGAAAATGCGGCAGAAAAAAAAGCCATAAAAAAAGTCTGGAATCGTATAGCTGGCGGCATAAAAAAATGCCAGACATTTCAATCTGCACGGATACAGTTTTTGCTTTTTGGAGCACTCTCTTTTTTATTTGCGGCAGCAAGGGGATTTCACCATGTCTATCCATATATCAGTCTGCTTCAAAAAAGTTCGTCTGTTCCAATTCCGTAAGGGATGTGCTCCTTTACGTATGGGTTTCCCGGACGCTGGTTAGTTTATGAGTTTCCCGGACGCCGGGCGGAGACACTTTTTCCTTTTTCTGTTCCGCCTTCGAACAGTAAGAAATTCTAAATTTTCTGCGATAGTTCTGTGGCTGCGGACGGACCGGTGTCTGATGCCCTGGCGTTACGGTATGCTTTAT
>CAJTVR010000167.1:0-2744 GCA_910580075.1 uncultured Eubacterium sp.
TGCAACGACATGATATGCAGCTTCATATAGTGCCTGTATTGCTGTCCCAGCATCTTAAGTTCCCCATACACATCATCTGATGCTTGGAACTCCGTCATTGTAAACCAGTGCTCAATGCCGTAATTAGCAATTATTCTTGAATCTATCTTGTCTGTCTTTGCCTTTCTAAGATCTCCGCTGCGGTATACCTTCATTAAGTATGGGTTAATGACAGCTACAAACAATCCTCTTTCCTGTAAATATGTAAGGACCGGAAGATGATAGATGCCAGTTGCTTCCATAACAACTTTTACTTCATCATCAAACCTAAGAAGCATAGCGGCAAGTTCACCCAAATCTTTTTCTACATGGGAGATGTCAAACGGTTTGCTAACAATTTCCCCGTAAGGTTTCAATATACATACCGTACTTTTCCCTTTTGCCACATCAATTCCGACGCTGATCATAACAACCTCCTGTTTTGTTAAATTCTTATTAGCAATCAGTAAAACCATCCACACTTATTACGATTCAGTTTAGTTCGTTACACGAAAGCTCTCATAGAGTATCAACCTGCCTAAGCGAATATTTATAATAAGGGGTTGGCTGACGGTTTTATTGACGGATGTTAGAAATCCAAAAAAGCCCATGCCATACCAACTGCTTCCCTTATTATAATAAAATAAGTGCAGATGTCAGAGTTAATTACTCTCTAACTACTACACTTTTATGGTACTAAATAGCCAGATTTCATGCAGAAAAACCATCTGTGCGGTAAAATGTATATAACAAATTTTTCACACAGGTGGTTTTACAAATGACAAAAGAAGAAAAAAGGAAACACAAAAAGCGGGATCGTGGAATTGTTGATTTCATGATGGTCATGAATCATTTTTTTCGTTCCCTGAGGGAGTGGCTTCAGGAAATGGATGATCCCAGGAACCAGAGCTATATAAAGTATACGCAGGCGGATCTCGGATACATGGCGATCCTTAAGAACGTATGCGGCCAGCATTCCATGCGGGAAATGGAAGAAAACTTTAATAAAGAAACCTGCATTGACACGCTCCGCATCCTGTCAGGACACCAGGCACTTGAAGAAATGCCCCATTATGATACGTTGAATTATTATCTGGAAAGGCTTTCGCCGGAATGTTTTTCGGAACTGAGACGGAAAATGGTGACAGGCCTGATCAGGGGGAAACAGTTCAACAGGAACCGGCTCCTTGGAAAATACTGGCGGGTAATACTTGACGGGACAGGCCTGTTGTGTTTTAAGGAGAAACACTGTGAAAACTGTCTGTGCACGCAGCGGCGGACGGACGACGGGAGAAAGGAAAAGCTGTATTACCATAAGGTCCTGGAAGCAAAGATTGTGCTGGGTGAGAGAATTGTGATCAGCCTGGGGACAGAGTTTATAGAAAATGAAAAGGAAGATGTGGAGAAGCAGGACTGTGAGATAAACGCGGCAAAACGTCTTATGGGGAGGCTCAAAAAGGATTATCCGAGGCTACCCATTTTCATACAGGGTGACGCCCTGTATGCGACCGAGCCGATGATGAAGCTGTGCAGGGAGAAATACCATTGGGTATATATTTTTACGCAGAAGGATACGCGGCAGAAATTAGTGGATGAGGGGTTTGAATGGATCAAAAACGGCGGCGTAAAAAAGGCAGGCGGACTGTGTGAGGAAAAGGGAACGGGCTGCTATGCCAACCATGTGGAAGAAGTGGCAGGCAAAAAAGAGCGCATGAACGTATTTGAATATGAATACGAAAAGAAGGATAAAAAAGGGAAACAGCACAGCGTACGGTTCCGCTGGATAAGCAGTCTGGAGCTTACGGGGAAAAATCTGGAGGAAATGATAAAGGCAGCAAGGGGACGCTGGAAAATAGAAAACGAGGGCTTTAATAACCAGAAAAACGGGATATACCGGATAGAACACCTGAACAGCAGGAACAGTAAAGCGCTGAAGAACCATTATCTGCTGACACAGATTTCGGATATCCTGATGCAGCTTTATCTGGCATGGAATCCCTATATAAAAAAACTGAAGCAGACAGTAAAAAATACATCTTCCGGGTTACTCGAAAGTTTTCGTAGACAAACAGTAACGGCGGAAGATGTATCCTACATTTACAGATACACAACCGTGTATCTTGAATGACAAGGATATTTTAGCACAGGTGGTGGTTGAATGGAAGATGAAATAACAGAATAATTTTCCACAGATTTCAAAAATTGGCTTACCGGACCTATCACATGTGAATATCAATTAAAAAAACATGAAAAATGTGGATAATTAAGAAAACATGCAAGGGAATGCATGAAGCATCGGAATAATAAAATTTATTCCTCACCGCTGCTGTCTGGCAATGTCCCTTGACAATTGAAACGCTTCGATATATGATGGTCCTGCGCGGCTTGCTGCGCAGAAGATATAACTATATACATAAAACAGGCTAGGGGTGCCCTGCGGGGCTGAGACGAGTGAACCCTCATTACTTGATCCGGGTCATACCGGCGTAAGGAAGCAGCTTTTTGGCTTTGACCGAAAGGCATTCATTTGTTGCCCCTCCTAAGAAAGAAAAGGAGGTTTTTTTATGTGGAAAATGTTTGCAACTCAGATTGTCAGCGGTGAGGATGTCAGCTATGAGCTGACAACACTGGGCTATGCGGTGCTTGTGCTGGCTGCCTTCCTGTGCATCGGCGCTGCTGTGGCGCTGGTGCGCAGCGGCGGGACAGGAAAAAGCCGCATCACCACA
>CAJTVR010000167.1:2787-3051 GCA_910580075.1 uncultured Eubacterium sp.
TCGCGCTTATCGGCTATTGGTACGGACCGAAGGCCGGCATTTTGACAGGCGTCGCCTATGGTATTCTGCAGCTGATTATCGATCCGTATATTTTAACATTGCCGCAGATGCTGGTAGACTATCCCTTTGCCTTTGGGGCGCTGGGGATGTCGGGATTTTTTTCGGGCAGCAGATATGGCCTGCAAAAAGGCTATCTGCTGGGCATTTTGGGGCGCTGGGTGTTTGCATTTCTCTCCGGCTATATTTTTTTCTACTACTATGCGT
>CAJTVR010000168.1 GCA_910580075.1 uncultured Eubacterium sp.
AAGACGCGAATGATCTTCATTTTGAAAAAAAGCAGTTCCGTGCTCTGATCAGTATCGACTCCTATCATTATTTTGCGGGGAGCAAGGGATTTTTTCGGGAAAAGCTTTTGCCGTTTTTGAAAGAGAATGGAGTGGTTTTGATCGGGATTCCCGGTCTGAAAGATGAATATACAGGCAGAGCCGAAGAGCTTCTTGTCAATTGGCTTGGAGATGAGAGTTATATGTTTAAAAGCCCAAAGCAATGGAAAGAACTCATCGGCAGAAGCGACCGGATCGAGTCGGTGAAAACCTGGGAAATGGATTGCTTTCGCCAGGCATGGGACGATTGGCTTGCGGCAGATAATAAATTCGCCCTCGGCGACAGGCAGCACTTTGAAACCATCATTAAACCATATACTTGTTTTGTGGGCATTTATATCGGGCTGAAAAAGGCAAAACGGGCCTGCTGTTATTGGAGAGGTGAAAAACAATGTGCGATATCAGGCTGTTCCGAAGCGTAAAAGCAGATTACGATACGGCAGTGATGATCTGGAAAAATCCATGTTCAGCATGATGTTGTTGATAAAATAATGGAAAACTACGAGTGGGAAGACATCATCATATCTGTATCGCCTTCTTATTGGGCAGACATTCCCGGACAGTTTAAAGCTTTTATTGACAGATGTACACCCTGGTGCAATACCCATGAGCCGCATGCAGCTTTAAGCGCTGGAAAGAAAGGCTATGTAGTGGCATTAAGAACCGGAACAAGCATGAGAGAATGTCAGCGCATTTTTATGCCCGCAGAGCCGCACAGCTTTTAGTCGGACTTTATATGCTGGTTTATTTGGGATTCATCTGCGGCGAAAATATGCAGATTGAGGGATTTTGGTATTATCTTTTTACGGGGGTGTTTGAAGCCGCAACCATCCATTATGCAGTCGCAAAAATTTTCGGGCCGCTGCTTTTCGGCAGGGGCTGGTGCGGATATGCTTGCTGGACTGCAATGGTGCTTGATTTTCTCCCGTACAGGGTCCCGGTGGCTCCAAGAAAACAGATCGGATGGATACGGTATATTACATTTGCGGGTTCTCTTATATTTGTTTCTGCGCTATTTTTTGCGCATGTGGGCAGCATTGAGAAAATAATGTTCTGGGCGTTTATCATAGGAAATGTCATCTACTATGCCGTCGGGATCATATTATCCCTGGCCTTTCAGGACAATCGTGCATTTTGCAAATACATATGTCCCATTACAGTATTTTTGAAGCCTGTGAGTTATTTTTCACTGCTCCGGATTCAATGTGATAAAAGCAAATGTGTATCTTGCGGCAAATGCAAAAAAAGTGTGTCCAATGGATGTTGATGCTACGGATAATTCCCGTAAACGAAAGAACGGCACGGAATGTATACTTTGCTTTGAGTGTGTGAAGAATTGTCCAAAGGGCGCACTGTAAATTGAGACTGAGTGAAAAATGGGGCATCTCTTGTTCGCTCTCAAAAGGTGCCCCATCTTGCGCTCACTTTTTCTAAAAAAGATATTCTTCCAGACAGATTCCCCGCTCATACATCTCGGTGGCCGCCTCCACCCCGACATACCGATAATGCCAGACCTCCTCGGCCACCCCGGTGATGTCTGTTTTATTTCCGGGATATCGGAAAATAAATCCGTATTTATAGCTGTTTTCCTGCAGCCACAAATAAACATCCCAGGTTGCTCCGTTAATATCTACCGCAAATCCAAGCTGATGCTCGCTGTAACCCGGCAGGGCGACCCACTGCTCTGCCAGCTCTGCAGCTTCGCCCTCGGAATACCCTTCTTTTTTGAATTCGCGGATTTTTTCATCGTAAAGCTTCTGCTGCGTCTTTGCCGTGCGGTAGCCGGACACGACAAGCGGCAGTTCCCCCAGGTTCCCCTCCCTTGCGGCTTCCAGCATCTGCATCAGCGGTTCGTAAATGCGTTTGTCAACCGATTCGCCGCCCGGCGCCTGAACCAAATCCGGCTCATAATTGTCTGGAATGGGATTATGCTGATTGACTAAAGTAAGCTGCCATGGGACATCTGTATCAGAAGCCTGCGGTTCTCCTCCCTGTACTGCGGAAGCCTGCGCTGGTTTTTCTGCTGTCCCTTGCTCTCCGTGTATATCTGCGGCAGGCGCATTATCCCCAAAAGAAATGGCCGGAATCTGAAAGGCTCCTTCTTTTTTCAGGCTTTCTTTCCAGGAAAATCCCAAAACCATGATAGCACACAGACACAGAAAAAGCAGGACGGTCAGACGGACGATCTGCCGGCTTACAAAACGCTTGCGCCTGCGGCCCCGGTAAATATTTTTTGTGAAATTATTTCTAATATATTTTTCTTTCATCATAAAAACTCCTTTCCGTATGTGCGCATGCGGCACAGAAATAAAATAATGCCTTTGTCAGTATCTATTATACGGAACAAAGGAGTTGGGAACTTTAATATGAAATTGTTTAATTCCTAAGAAAATCCTAACCCGGATAAACCGGTATATCAACATCTAAATGCCCCTGACTTTAGACGCTGGTTGGTTTCCTAAATATGTTATCTTTTCTTAAATCGGTAGTTGGTTCGGATATTACAGAGGCAGAATACCGTTATGCGGATGATACGCCTTATTACATCCGTGATGGGTATACGCCGCAATTGCTGAACTAATATTTGGGGAAGAATCGGCCGATATACCTTATAAGCAGATATTAAGATGACATACAGATTAAGGGAGGGCAAGTTATGAAAATTTATTCGGCAAACAATAATCTACGAAAGTAATCTCTTCTAACCCGGTATTTTGAGCTCAAAAGCAAAAGAAAGGCATCACCCTTCCGACAAAAAACGGACAGATCAGACAAGATAATGGCGGACTATTCCCGGCTGCAGGGCGGGTATTTAATCGACGCCGTATTTAGAATGATTGATCTTTATGGCGCGGAAGATGTATATGATGAATGCTCTTAAGGACAGGAAAGACGATTTCCCGAATTTATATGAAAT
>CAJTVR010000169.1 GCA_910580075.1 uncultured Eubacterium sp.
TCCCTCCTATGGTCAAACGACAGAGATATTATGAATCTCTGGATGCTGCAGCTTAAGCATGAATATCCTTGTAAAAAAAGTGTCAACCAATATTGACAATATCATACAGCCCCGTTTTATCGTATCTTAATAATTCTGGTTTTCCTATGCCTTGTAGCGCTCCGTTCCGCTTTATATCTTCCAACAGGCTATTTATTTTCTTCAGTGTCTTTCTGTCCTGCGTCTGCCAGTATAAATAATCTCCCCACCCTTTAGAATCAAATGTTAAATCGTTCATTTTATAGTTTCCCTATTTCTTTGTATTCCATGGTTTTTCTCAAATTCCAAAATTTTCTCTGCAGGCTTCCAGTCATCCGCTTCCATTGCCTTTAATTCTTCCATTGTGAAAGAAATGGTATCACCTTTTTCGTGGTTTTTAATGCTCTCGTCTATTTTTGCCAGATATTCAGCATTCCGTTTTGCTTTTTGCAAGGCATTATATTCCGCTTCATTTATCATGTAGATATTCTCGTTTCGCGGTCTTGAGATAACAACTGTTTCACCCATGCTGATTTTATCACACCATTCTTTGAAGTTATCCCGGACATTTGCAGATTTTACAGCTAACATTATTTTAAACCTCCCTTTTTATAAAAAATGTATTTATTTTTGTATCTATTTTTGTACATTTATTCTATTCCTATTATACTATAGTATCAATAAAAATAACAAGGGAAATTTTGTTATCGTTTCCCTTGTTATTTTTCGCTGGTACAGCCTGCCGCTATATCAGCGAATGGTCAGACAGAGACAAGAAGCAGTTAATCAGCCCTGGCTCTAAGCCTTGTTATTGTCAAAATTGGGAATAGAAAAATCTCACACTTTTCCGTTTAATTCCTTGTAAACATAGGAAAACCTCGATTTTTTCTCTTTTACCAGCATATAGAAATAATCATTTGTATCCAGCGTGAAATGTACGTCATCTGGCTCTGTTGTAAACTCAGCTTTATCAAAGCACTTCTGCTCATTAATTTTGAGCCTGTCAATCTGCTCAGCAGTTATTTTATAAACCCCGTTTTCCTGATATATGTCCAGATTAGTTTCAATCACACGGGCCAGATATTGTGAATATCCCTGCGAAAGAATCTCTCCTGCAATTCTGATTGTATATCCGCATATCAATTTTCCATTCCTCTTAATCTTTCTACAAGTGCTTCTTTGGAAAAGCTGTGCATTGACACAAACGTAATCAGAAGTGGTACTGCAGTCAGCACACCTGCATAAATCAGTGCAAGTTTCACAGGAAACCGAAAAGCCATATAAAATGCTCCCATATTGTAAAGCATATTACTGAGTACATAGCCAGACAGCGTACCAATAGTTACCGTCACACCAACAGCAGAAAATACCAGAAACAGGCTTTCTCCAAGCAGCATCTTACGGATTTGAACTTTGCTCATACCGATCGCTTCCAGCATTGCAAGTTCCTGTTTGCGGGTAACAATATTAGTAATCAGCGTATTCATCATACTTAAGATACTAAACATCATAATGAAGATGGCAAGTCCGCTGATAGCTGCAAACATCTGACTGGCAGTCTGTTCATAAACAGCTTTTCGCCCAGCATAGGTTTCAAGGTTCAATCCGCTCTTTTTCTCCAGCATTTCAGCAAGTGCTTCCTGGACAGTTTCTTCTTTATCTGCATCAGCTGATACAAGCAGATGCGCATTTAAGCTGTCATATGAGAGCCAGTTCAGGACTGCCTGTTCAGGCATCAAAAACCAGCCCTCAAGTCCGTCGTTTTCAAGGTTATATTCGTCATTCAGAATACCGAGAATTGTGACATCCTTTTCCACCATTTTGCTGCTGCAGGTACATATAATTTTCAACTTTGTCCCGTCTTGCTTTTCAAATGTCTGTAAAAGAAACGTGTCCAAATCTTTCCACACCTGATTTTCAATGCTGCTGTTATCCCCGTATAGCACTGCATATTTTATTCCCCAGCTTTCATACTCCGGTCCCCAGCCTACAACGTCAATTTCAAATCTATCATCTTGTGTGTCAACTCCTACCGTTATATACATTACATCTTCCGGCACTTCACAATCATATGTTTCCCTGCGTTCCAGCAGCACATCATCTTCTATGCTTTCCCCGTCTTCCTCCCACGTCTGCCCCATTTCTGTATTAGTCCAGACTTTCATCAGCTCCACATTTCCTTTTTCCACTTCCGCATTTGCAATGATAAATTTTTCTACAACTTCCCGCCATGCTGTCAGCGTTGAAGCAAGCGTGTTCAGGTGGAAGCCTTTAACCGGGTTTTCCGGGTCTTCATGGACAAAACACCCGTCAGTATATTTTTCTTTCCATTCCGCTTCACTCGATATTACACCGCATTTTTCACATGCATACTATATTTCAGACAGGTCATTTTTATCATATACGACATTCCCCCATGTAAGCGGCTGCAGCTTCCCGCAGCACGGGCAGGGTGTGTTCCATTCCCCCCCCCTGCTGCTATTCTCATATCATGTACACGCTCTGCAAGCACTGGGGTTTCCCTTAACATAGGGGACAGCTTTTCTTTTGAGAACTTTTCTGCCATATCTATTGTTGGCTGTATTACCATAATCGGGGACGGGTCATAATGTATACTTATTGCAGCCCAAGTCCGACAAGCCAGTTTACCACATCTGACTTTGGAGAGGTGCCTGAAAACCTTCTTCCAGCAAGCCAGACTGCCTGACTGGTATCAGACGTCTGAAGATTGGTTGCACTTGTTCCTATTCCGCTGCTTGCCGAAGTGCAGAATGGAACCAATGTTTTTCCTGATAGATTATAATGTTCTATAAATGTATACATAATCTTCGGTGCCTGCCCCATATGCACTAACTTTAATGCAAATCCATAAAATTTCTGTTATAATCAAACAG
>CAJTVR010000170.1 GCA_910580075.1 uncultured Eubacterium sp.
TACAAGCTCCATTGATTTCTTTATCAGCACGCCCGAACAGGACTTGTACCGAGGCATTTTGAATTTTTCCACCAGGAGAACCTTATAACCTTTTTCCGCTGTTTCCTATTACTTCGGCAGAAAACCGTTCCCTCTAAAGCAAAAGCGTCCTCTGAATTATACCATAGAAATTACCCGTTTTTCACATTGACATTTATCTCCATACCGCTTTCCTTAGAACCGGAAGTCTTGTAGGCATCCCTCCATTACTGTGCCAGCCTTTTCATTTTCTGCCCGGCTGTTTCCGGGGAATCTTTTTCCTTTTCCTGTGCGCTGACCGCCCTGCCATTCTGATACCAGCCGCTTGCCGCACCAGTCTGGCTTACATATCCCTCTATATTTACTGACATATCAAATCCTCCATTTCCAATTTTATGCCCTGAAGTCCACCCCGCCGAGCGTCCCGTCAAGCTGGTCTAAAATGCCCGTGTCAAAGGCGTTCCCCGATTTCCAGCCCGGATTGTTTTCCCTCACCAGCTTCTCCATCCTTGTGGCATAATCCCCTGCCATACGCTGTAAAGTCCATGCAGCAGAATTACGTTGTGTCGAGGGGATTGTGCTTAAATTTTTATTGATTATATCGGACTGTTTACTGCCATCTGGCTTGCCCCAACCGTTTGTAGTGATAAAATCCTGTTTCACCACCTCTGCCAGTTCTGCTTTTACTTCATCTGATACGGACACAATTTTTTTCCAGCTTCCATTTGTTCCTTTGATGCATCTGTCGGCTTCTTCTTTTGAATGCCACGGCACACCATTTTCATCATAATATAAATTGCTGTGCTTATACTTCACTCCGCCACTGACATTCACACCCGTCTGATTGGAAATACCTGCCTTATTCCCATTCTTCTGCGAAAACAGCCTGTTCACCAGGAATATCCAGAAAGCCATTTCATATTGTTACTGCTGATATTCATATCCTCGCCTCCTCTTATATCTTCAAATCCAGATTCGCACCAACCTGTGGCTGATCTTTAACAACGGTTTTGCCCGCATCCCCTTCCTGGGCAGCTTCTATAATTGTCCGGATATCTGTATCATTCAGATAAACCGTTCCGTCTTTGGAATCAGCCATTTTTTCATGTAATAGCTGCTCTGCTTTGTTCGGAGTTACTGTTCCATCCTCTGCTTTCTCCGTTTTCTTTTCTTCTAGTGTTTCCTCTAATTTTACTTTCTTTTCAGCTGCCTTTTCTTTCGTTTTTTCAATCAGTTTCTCGGAATTTTTCCGTCTTTCTTCCCTGAGCTTATCGCTCATATTCAGCATAAAATCATTTCTGACAAGGGCAATCTGGCGGTATTTTCCGTTTTCATCTATATAATCATGCTTAAATACCACACTCCATCCACTGGCATTCATTACGCTGTCCAGCATATTCACCGCCGATTCAACACCTCTGATCAGCTCTTTCATTTCTTTTTCCTTCTCCGGGTCATTCTGCATCTTTTCCAAAAGTTGCGGATTGATCGTCAATGTTTTACCACTTTTAGCTGTTGAAAAAGAATTCCCAACCTTAAGTTCCACACTTGGAACAAGTTTTGCCAGTTCGTTCACATAATCTGATGTGCTTCTTGACTTGCTGTTTCCTGTTGTTTTTGATGTGTTTTCTGTTTCCTTCTTTTTCGTGCTGCTTGCCGCATTGCTTCCCGCCATGCTCTGTGCCGCATAGCTGCTGTAATTGTTTGTAATCTCCATTGCCATAATTTTTTCCTCCCTTGATAATAAAATTTTTTGAAATCCATTTCTTTTACATGAAATGTTTATAACATTTTAAGTAATCCAAAGTACCAGCCGTCCGTGATGCTTTCATAGGGAATCATCTGGCTTAATGCCTCAGTATCATAGGAAATAATTTGAGTTTTCCCATCATAATTTCCAACCATAATATCTTTGCATTCATTGCTTCGTGCATAGGAATGTGTATATACCACCAGCAGCATGGCCGCAATCATTAGGGCGGCTGCGGCTGCCACGCCTGCGCACATCGTTTTTTTGTATGGACGGAAACTGGCAATTTCACCCATACGTCTTTTTATATCTGCGAATTCCCTTTCCCCCACATAGATAACGGCAGGCGGTGCAGGATATCCCATGCAGACCCGAGCCATAAATGTCCTAACCGGATATGCGTCTGCTCATGCTGTATAATAGACTTAAGCTCATCTTTGCTGTAACTGTCCGCCATCACTTTCGGCAGGACGATTTTCGGCTTTAGCAGCCCGACGGTAAATGGCGTGATATTCATATCTGCAACATAGATACGGACCTTTTCACACATAACTTTTTCCATTCCGGCAACAGTCCTCCAAAGACGTATCCGTTTTCCAAATATACAGATGGCGGTCACCAGAATGCCCGCCATATAAATGCGGTCAACCCACAGCCATGAAGCCGTTACTGCCGTAATCCTCCATGTTACCTTTAGTACGGCTGCATTTTCATAAAACATCTTCAGTCTTCCAAGAAACGGGATGACCAGGAACAATGCCCACGGCATTCCCCTTAAAAAAGTCCGTTCCAGAAAAAGCATCTTCCGGAGCAGCATCACAAGCCCGGTCAGCACGAAGGAAAATGCCGTACACCGCACAAGCTGGGTAGTGTAATAAGCCGTGCAAAAATTTATGAGGCTGGCTAATTGTCTCCAGTCGGGCATGGTCATCACTCCTTTTTATCCGTGGATTCTGTCCCCCGCTCCCTGCTTTTTTCCAGAATCTCCTCCAGCTCTTTTATCTGTTCGTCCGTCAGTGCGAAACTCTGCAAAAGCGCCGCCATCGCATTTGTCCCATTGCCGGAAAAATAGCTGTCCA
>CAJTVR010000171.1:0-2484 GCA_910580075.1 uncultured Eubacterium sp.
ATCAGGCTTTGGAAAAACACAATGCACCCAGGCGGTCAAGACCGTCTGGGTGCAAGGGATTTTTCAATATTCACTTCTTACATCGCTCATCGCTAAGGCCATTATAGGGCAAGCACAAAGAATTGTCAATGCGTTTTGATGTCTACTTCAGGGTTGTTTCACGAAGTACCCAAAATTATTTTTTATTATAACCCCGCTATTAATCCAGTCAAAGTCCCATCTACTGAACGCTCTTACAGTCTTTCTTCCCTATCAGTTGCTCACATTCGGTAAAAATGCGCAAAATATCCCCTCTATCTTATTTACTCTTTTTTTCAAATCCCGTATACTTATTTTATCAATAAAAACTGGCTATTCCGCTGAAGACATATTTCTTTCTCAAAGAAGGGTCATCGCTGAAATCATCCATGGCTTCTGTCATGATTTCTGCACAGTCGCCAGACAGTATGGCTATCCGCAGGATGTTATAGGCGAACTTCCTGATCAGCGCCAGATTGTGCTTTGATCTTTTTGCTGGTGACCTGTCTTCACGGAAGGTATCATCCAGCACATGATGCAGACGGTTTTCAACTGCCCAGTGCCTTCTTTTTATCCGGCCTGTTTCTTCCGCCGTCAGTTCCATATCTGAGATCATTCCTGTTTTCTGGATATCTTTTCCGATTTCTTCGTCCTGGGCAGGTTTCGGCCTCCGCCTGGAACCCTTTTCCAGAAAGGTTTTTATATCCGGTGTGATGTCGTTCCCCTGTGCATCCCGTTCTACCGGTATCCGTATCTGGCTGGCCAGTCCTACCGTTTTTACAAATGGCCATTCTTTCCGTGTCTTTGTCAAAAGGCTGCATTCTGTGCATACGCTGTACCACCGGTATTCCTGTCGGTCACGGTTCCGTTCCTTTTGGCTGATCTCTTCATATTTTTCCTGCATCTCAGGGTATCTTGGCCTATAGTTCCCGTCCTTCTCCATTTTTTTATGGTCATCTGACATTTCGCCGAAATATTTCAGGATCTCCTCATAGGACTGCGGCTGGTTCTTTTTGACCATCAGCACAAAATGTCCCTCCTGGGAAAGGATCTGCTCCATGATCCGCGTCTGGGTCCCGATCGCATCTGTCGTGACGATGCTCCCCTTTATATCCAGCAGTTTCAATAGTTCCGGTATCGCTTTGATCTCACAGTCCTTATTTTTTATGGGCATCTGTGCCATCACCACTCCCGTTACCGCATCGATTGCATTCAGAACCATTGGTGCCCGGAAATCTTTCACCTTCTCCATTGCAGCCCGTATTGCTTTCCCATCCACCGCAAGATGAATCCCTTTCGTACTCACGATCTCCCCGGTCCATTCCATAAATTCCAGCGCAAACAGTTCCTCATCTATTCCTGACAGGAGCCGGCACGCTGTGGACGGGGAGGCGATGCCATTCTTTAATGGAAGATACTCCCTCAATTCTTCCAAATGCTTTTTACACCATCTGAGGCTCCTGCGTATAGTCGTCTTCCCTGCAAGGAAACCAGTCACAAGACATACCAGCACTTCCCCATGGTCATGTTTTGTTTTCCGTCCGCATCTGGGATCCGGCACCGCTTTCATGTATTCCAGAAGCGGTTTTGTCTGGAACCTGTTTTCAGCACAAGGAAAGATCCACCCCCGTTTTTTCCAGCAGCAGTTCCTGTTCCTGATTTATCTTTGATACTGCCCTTTCCTTTTCCATGTAAAGCAGATAAATGCATTTCAGTACCTGCAGTTCCTGCAGCCCGACTCCATGTTCTTTATACATACGCCTGCTCAGGGATGAGGCCTGGGCATTAAACTGATAGTGGAAATCCTGTTCCGGTTTCAGCGTCCTTTCTTTTGCAAGGTAGGTTTCCGGCGACCACTTCCACAGGATGATAGATAGGACATCCTCCCAGTCGTTTCCCAGGGGCTTTTTCCACCCCTGGGGGCAGAGCTGCCATACTGCTTTGGAAAACCCATATTCCCTCACCTCGATCCCGCTAAGGGATATTTTTTTCTTTTCGCTTTTTATGACTCCTTCCGGCGTGATGATACCAATATAAGTATCCACTGGCTGTGGGTATTTCTTCCCGGGGACACGCCTGGATGTCCTCTTATAAAGATAGTAAGTGTCCCCTTTCTTTTTTACCGTAGTTCCCCGTGCCCGCTGCTCCTGCACCCAATCCGGATATTTCTTTTCTGTTACTGGCATAATATCCTCCTTTCCGTATGGGTAGTATATACCTATACTATATAGATATTATACCTCTACAGGACAAAAAAGTCGAGGGGTATGGAAAATGTGTATAGCTTCCATAACCCTCGTTAAAATGCCGTATTATTATTTTCTATTATTCTTCATGAAACAACCCTGATGTCTACTTTTGTCGTATCCTTTTTACCCGCAGGAACAGTACAGACGCGAAGCGGGTGTACTGTTCCTGCGGGTGCCGCCGCTCTGCGGCGATTGCGGAAACGGCCTGCGTTTTCCG
>CAJTVR010000171.1:2494-2751 GCA_910580075.1 uncultured Eubacterium sp.
ACTATTCTTTTCAGCAATCGACAAATGAGGATCACTGTCTAAAATCTTTTGAGTAGCAGGAATAATTTCTTCCACTACGTCTCGAACTTCCCATTCAGATTCCTTACGCTTTAGCAAATCTGTTTCAAATGCTTGCAGTCTGTTAATTTCCTTTGTAAGAGCTGCGTTGCGCTTGGTAAACATTTCAACGGTATATACCCCCCATTTCCAGATATTCGCAAATATTATCCTGCTGCAAATGTAGCTGTGCAAGTTGC
>CAJTVR010000172.1 GCA_910580075.1 uncultured Eubacterium sp.
CTAACTGTTCTCCAGAGTCACAGAAAAAGGAAAAAGTGTCTCTTCCCAGCGTCCGCACTCATGTGCGCCCTGCTCTTTAATCCATATATTTTTGAATCACTGACATATACTCATCTTTCCATTCCTCAATCTGAAGCTGCAAAGGATTGGACAGATCCAGGCTGAAAATTCCCATAATGGATTTTGCGTCAATCACATACTTTCCAGCCAGAAGAAGTACATCTCCTTCCATCCGGCTCATATCGCCCACAAACTCTTTCACCTGATCTGTAGACTGAAGACGCACAGGAAATGTTTTTACAGGCTGACGTTCCTTCTGATGCTTCCTGCTGTCCCGGATCAGTGTTTGAATTTCTGCCATGTCCGGCATAGAGCGTAATGCCCCCTTACGGGTTGTTACAATCGAAGCTGCTGCATTTGCAGTTGTCAGCATTTCTTCCAAATCTTTTTCGTTCAGGCCGTCCAGCCCGTGTTCCAGAACGAAGCCCAGTACTCCGGCACAAAATGTATCGCCAGCGCCTGTTGTATCAATGGTTCTGTCGCTTAAGAAAGGCTGCCCGTATACTTTTTTGTCCAGATAATACGAAAGACTTCCCTGGCGTCCTAATGTTACATTGATAAGCCTTGCCCCTGACCGCTTTTTGATTTCCTGGACACCTTCATCATAGTCTTCCATGCCGGTCAGCCACTTTATTTCATTATCTGCTATTTTTAAAATATCGCATTCGCCGATTCCATACCAGACAGCCTCTTTCGCCTGCCTGTCATTTTCCCATAACGCTTCCCTGTAATTGGGGTCAAATGAAATCAGTTTACCGGCATCCTTTGCCAGAGCAGCTGCCTTCTTCGTCGCTGTTTTTGCGGGTTCGTTCGTAAGTGAAAGGGAACCGAAATGGAAAATTCTGCACTCTTTCATGAGTTTTTCACTGACCTCGTAATCAGACAGCATAAGATCTGCACCGGGATTTCTATAAAAGGAAAAATCCCTGTCGCCGCCTGCCAGAGTATGGACAAAAGCCAGCGTCGTATTTACACGGCTGTCATACACCAGGCCTTCTGCAGATATTCCCGCCTCTTTTATCGTTTTGCCCAGCATCTTCCCAAAAGAATCATTGCCCGCTTTTCCAATAAAAGCAGTCCTATAGCCAAGCCTCGCCAGCATGGCAAGCACATTGCAGGGCGCACCTCCCGGATTTGCCTCAAATACCGGATTGCCATTCCGGCTGCTGCCGGTCTGGATAAAATCAATTAAAATTTCCCCTAATGCAGTTACATCATACATGTTTCCCGCTCTCCTTCCTTTCCTGAATCTCCTGCACAATCTGATTATAAGCTTTCCTGTTCAGGCGGTAAAAATATAACACGGCCGCAGTCACAATCCATAATATGCCTGGCACCGTAGTGAACGAATGTTTCATTACTGCCAGCACAGCCGTATTCTGCATATCCCAGGCTGCCTAATACTGCCGCAAGTACAGAAGTCCCGATTGCCATTCCGATTTTATTTCCCAGTGAAATAAACGCATACTGGAAACCGTCATTGCGAAGCCCTGTTTTCCATTCCCCATATTCCACACAGTCCGGCACAATTGCATAAATAGCTGTGTTAAACCCTGAAAAGAAAAACTGCGTCAGGCACGAAAACAGGTAAAATGGAGCCGGAGATTTCGCGGCTGTAAAAAAGTACATGCAAAACATGCTGATTCCTGTAAGCAGCGCAAATATGGATGCCGAGCGTCCCTTATTGTTTGTCAGCCGGAATACCACCGGAAAGCAGGCTGCACCAATAATCGAAGGAATAATAATAAATAAAGAATATGTACTAAACAGTGCCTGGTTTCCTTCTACGTAAGTAAAATAATACAGTGCATCCGCATTCCTTCCATAAAGAGTCACTCCAAACAGAAACTGCCCGGCCACAGCAATCATATACGGTTTGTTTTTCATAACAGATGTCAGCTGCACTTTTATGGAAATTTTCTCCTTCTCCGGAACTTCCACGACTTCTTTTGTTTTAGCAAAACAGAAAATATGGCAGGCAGCAAAAATGCATCCGTATAAAGCAGCTGTCAGAAAATATCCCCGTTTGTCATTTCCTCCTCCAAGCGCCGCAATCAAAGGAACTGTTATAATATTAATAATCCCGATTGCAATCATTGCACTAACCGAACGGAATGTATTTATTTTAGCCCGCTCTTCTATGTTCTGGGTCATTGCACCGCACAGCGTCCCATAAGGGATATTTACACAGGTGTAGCCTAATACTAAAATGCAGTATGTAACTGCCATATAGACAATCTTTGCCCCGGAAGACCAGTCCGGATGTGCCCAGAATGTCAGCATCAGCACAACAGCGGTAAGCGGCGCGGCAACCAGAAGCCATGGACGGTATCTTCCCCATCTTGTATGCGTCTTATCCGTCAGCCCGCCAATCACCGGGTCATTAACTGCATCCCAGAACCTGGAAAACAGCATCAGCCCTGCTACTGCCCCCATTCCGATTCCAAATACATCCGTATAAAATATCATCAGGAAATTCCCGACGAACATCCAGCTGAAATTACACCCCACGTCGCCCATGCCATAAGCAGCTTTGCTAATCAGCGGCACTTTTACATCTGTATTTTTATGTTCCATTGCCTTCCTCCTAGTATAATAATGATATAGCCACAAGAGCTATATAGTTAATAAGTTAC
>CAJTVR010000173.1 GCA_910580075.1 uncultured Eubacterium sp.
GAAATATTAAAAAAAGCGACCGCCATATTCGCAAAAGAACAATAGCCGAAATTGTGACTTTTATCCACAACAACCTGACCGATTACTCTGTGTCCCAGCTTTGCAGTGCCTTGAAATTCCCAAGGAGTACTTATTACAAGGCTCTGGTTCGTGTACCTTCAAATAAGCAAAAGGAGTATGAAGAATTCGGCCGGAAAGTGAAACAGGCATATGAGGACTCAAAACAGAGATATGGGGCTGTCAAAATATGCCGCATACTGAATGATAATGGTACACCTTGCAGTGTCAAGCGGGTGCAGAGGCATATGGCAGAGCAGGGGCTGCGCTCTGCTGCAGCAGGGAAGTACAACCGCCGTGCCAGTCACAGTCATGGCAGCGTTCCGGATAATAAGGTAACTATTTTGAAGCGTGATTTTGAAACGGAGACCCTCAGCCAAAAATGGTGTACAGACATTGCCTGCATCCATATTCAGAAAGAAGGACGGACCTGTCTGGCGTCTGTTATGGATCTATGCAGCCAGCAATCTTTGAATACATAGAGGGCTGGTATAACCGTAAAAGAATACACAGTGCTATTGGTTATATGACACCCCAGCAAAAGGAGGATGAAGAACGAGGGCGTAAAAATTTCTGTGTCTATGGGAATTGATCTTTTTTGATAAGAATTCGATATGTAAGATTTCCTGTCGTTTTATGTGGCAGATCTTTTGTCGTTTTTTCTTTCTAGAAATAGTTTAATCAGATACACAGATTTTATACATTTATTTTTGTTTTTTTGTACCACAAAAAGGCTTTTGTATTATTGAAAATCCTGTGGGCGCTGCCCACACCCGGCCTCTGGACTGAACCACTACCGGCTAAAGCCGGTAGGTTCAACATGCTGCTAAAGCAGCCTAAAGTTGTGCATGCCACACGTTATCGATATCCCGCTACTTTTATCCTATCTCAAAGTTATCTGAATTGTTCCTCTCTTGCAGATCTTGGTTCTTGATATACTCTTTGATGATTTCATCTGTTACATTTCCACTGCTTGCTACAAAATAGCCTCTTGCCCATAAGTGCCAGGTTTTTGCTTCTTTCGATTTCATCTCATTCCTCCATATGTCATTTTCATGTTTTATTCACGGCCGCGGTTCTTTTTGACTGTGGGAATTGTAACATGTTTGCAGATGCAGGAATCGTAATATTTTGTTGCAAACCGTAAAATTTTGTTATAAATTAAAAAAAGTATTTGTTTTATTAAAAAAATATCAACTGCAGCAAGACATCCTGGTCTTGTGAGAGGAGGATTATGAAGTGTGATTTGCTTTCCGTGGAACAGATCCGTTTCCTTAAGGAATTTATGCAGGCGGCGTTTTCGCTGAATGTGACAGTGCTGACAGACCCGGAGGCAGAGGTCAGCCATGAAGTGGATATTTTCCTGAGAGAAGGCCTGCCGAATTCCAGTATACATTACCGTGCGATTGAGGAATACTTTCAGGTCATGCCGGCCAAAACCTTCCAAATGGTCTATGATCCTTTTATGATGTACAGCATATCTTTCAGGCCTTCGGAAAGTGATTGGACGATTATCACGGCAAGCCCCTTTTTAGAGAACTTTCCAGATTCCCGTTTTTTTATCAGCTTACTTGAACTCAATCATGCGCTGGATTATTCTATGGTAGAAAAACTGAAACCGTTCCTTTACAGCCTCCCGGTCATTGAAAATACACAAAAAATATTTGACTGCCTGCAGATCATTCTAAAGGAATTTGGAATTGACGCCTCCGCATTTCCTGTTGTGTTCAGTGATAAAACCAATACGGTGGTTCCGAAAGAGGAGTATGTGCCCGGTGAGCAGTATACACTCGATCTGCAGATTATAGAAGAAAATTATCGTCTGGAAGACCAGCTTATGGATGCGGTCGGCCGTGGGGATCATAAAGCGGCGTTTCGTTTTTCAAAACAGCTTATTGAGAATGGTGCCGGCGGAAAAGCGCTTGAGAAACTGAGAAACGTAAAAAATATCTTGTTTGTTGTCAATACTCTTTTCCGAAAAGCAGCACAGTGGGGAGATGTGCATCCCTACTACATCCACCAGATCTCATCGGTGTTTGCTACGGAGATTGAAGCTCAGCCAACCGTAGCCAGCCTTTATCAGCTTCATGAAAAAATGCTCCACAAGTATTGCATGCTGGTGAAAAACCATTCTTTAAAGGATTACTCGGCGGTGATACGGTCTGCTGTTAATTTTATCAATATCTGTACAGATTTATCGCTTCCAGAGGTTGCGGAGAGATTGAACATCAGCACATCTTACTTATCCAGACAATTCAAGAAGGAAGCAGGGCTTTCTTTTACGGATTATATAAACCAGCAGCGGGTCCAGCAGGCGCTTAAGATTTTGAACACGTCTCAGGTAAGTATCCAGTCCGTGGCAGAGGCTGTAGGGATTTTTGATACGAATTATTTTACAAAGATTTTCAAAAAACAGATTGGAAAGACACCAGGCGAATACAAAAAGATGCTTCAGCAAAAATAAGGAGTTGTACGTTCGGGAGAGGGTATGGCACATAACAGAAAAATATGCAGATGCCCATATTGCGGCTCTGAATCGGCGCGAATACATAGCCGCTACGAAAAAAGTTTTCAGGATCTTCCAATCATGGGCAAAAAAACAAAAGTCGTTA
>CAJTVR010000174.1 GCA_910580075.1 uncultured Eubacterium sp.
TGCTCCATGAAAAACTATATACCGGGGTCTATGACCGTGGCGGCAGGGTCAATGACAATTTCTGCCCGCCCATCATCACCACAGAACAATTTGAACACGTACAAGAATTGACCAAAAGAAATTTTGACCACCTTGCGGAAGAACTGGAACGCTGCAGGCTGGACTGGGAAGTGAAAGCCGCAAAAAAGAAAAAGCGTGCCTTGTCTGGCACTGATAAAGCCGCAATCAAGCACAAGCTGAAAAAATCACAGCCATGCGGCTTGACCTCTGGCACTTGGCCGCCTCTTAAAAGAGGCTCTTTATCCTTCTATTCTGCTACACGCTTCCTGCTCTTCGATATACTTTTTAATTGTCTCTTCGTTCACCTGCCCAATCGTTTCAGCATAATATCCTCTTGCTCAAAAATGTCTGCCATACTTGTCCCTGTACTCTGGATGTCTGTCGAATATCATCAGGGCACTCTTTCCCTTCAGTTTTGACATCACTTCTGAAATACTCATCTTAGGCGGAATCGACACATACAGATGTACATGGTTTGGACATACTCCACCTTTTATCAATTTTCCAATCTTCCCATACATCACTTTCCGACGATATTTCGGAATAAAAACAATATGGTACGTGCAATTATACTTGATATGTGCTAAAATCTGATTATCCATTATGGATACCTCCTGTTATTGTAGATTAGGCTGCCTAGACCCGAATCTATGATAACATGGAGGTTTTATTTTTGGTACTCTGGGGATCGCTACTGCTCACTCCATTCTCCCCAGCTCTGCTGGGGGCTTAATAGATGTTCAGTAAATGTCTGCGCCCCTGCGGCCTCACCGGATAACTCTGCAAATCCCCAGTGCCTGCCAGACGCATGTCTGCTTTCACGCCCTGCTAGATAAACATCACCGTTTAATTCCCGCCGCACAGACTGTATCATCCACAGCCCCATAATATTTTTCAGGTAGCGGTAATGGTATCATGCTCCGCCTTCATTTGTAAAATTCTGTATGCGGGAAGCTTCTGTCGTTACCGGCATTTTATTTTCCACCCCTATCAGTGACCATGTGCCGCTGGAAAGGTATATAGCTGTTTCATCCTGTGCAGGGACTGCCAGAAATGCAGAACCCGTATCATGGGTTGCCGGCAGGACCACCTTGGACTGGAATCCCACTGCCTTCTGAATTTCAGGCAAAAGCTCTCCCACTGTTGTCCCAGGCATAGACAAATCCACAAACAGTTTCTCCGGAAATCCAAGCATACGAATCAGTTCATGGTCCCACTGGTTTGTATGCGCATTGACCATGCCCGTGCTGGTTGCATTCGTATATTCCTGTATTTTCACCCCGGTAAGCAGATAATGCAGATAATCCGGGATCATTAACAGAAACTCCGCATTGTCAAGCTGCTCTGGATGTTCCCCTTTCAGCGCCATAAGCTGATAGATTGTGTTAAAACTCTGTTTCTGAATGCCAGTACGTACATAAAGATCCCAGGCCGTAATTGTATGCTCCACAAGGTCATCCATTCCATCGGTGCGCTTATCCCGGTACGCTACTGCATCCCCAATCATCTTTCCTTTTTTATCCAGCAGTACATAATCCACTGCCCATGTGTCAATACCGATGCTGTATGGAATCTTCCCTTCCTGCGCGCATTTTTTCATGCCAGCCAGAATGCCGTTCCACAAATGTTTTTCACAGAACTCCATCAGGGAACACATCTTCGGGTAAACCTGCTGGATAAATGTGGTATCCGCATATGCATCATAATGTGCTTTCACACCCAAAATCCAAAACAGCGAATAATCCAGTATGGTATTAATATGTGTCACCATAGGGTCATTTCCCCGCAAAGCAAGCAGCGTCCTCCGGTTAATATCCGGATCAGCCATCAGGTACTGGTTTACAAAAAGGCTCTGGTAAGCATCCCCGGACCATATCCACTTATCCCGTTTCACCCCGTCTATGAAAAAAATGCCGCTGCACAGCCGAAACGTATGCTCTGCCACTGACCAAATCCGGTTTAACAATTCATCATCACAGTGAAATTCTGCCCGTACCGGGATATCCACATACTGATGTATGGCATATAAATCGAGTTCAACTGGTGTACATTCCGGAATAAATGCAAAACGCAGGGCGCTGCAAGGGGTTTTTCCAGTCTCTGGATCCGGCTGCCAGCTGTAATAACAATGTTCTAAATCAAGCGCTTCTTCCATGGACTCTCCACAGAAAACAGTGATCGGCCGACATCGTCCATTCCGGAATATTACCTGAAGAACAGCCGTCAGTTCTGTTTCAAACTCATATAAAACACCATTCCCGGTATCTGTAATCCTTGCCGGCCGGTATATTTGCTCGCTGTAATCCCACTGAGCAGGATTCTGACAGGCTTCTGTAAAATATTTGCAGTATCCGGCGATGACCGGGTCTGACACATAATCTTCCACCATCCAGCCAGAATCTGAGCAAATGACCTCTCCCTAGTATAATAATGGTATAGCCACAAGAGCTATACAGTTAATAAGTTACAAAGTCATATCTGATGAATAGCTGAAGGAGGGCACCCCCATATGCACTAACTTTACTGCAAATTCATGAAATTCATGGTATACTCAAAAA
>CAJTVR010000175.1 GCA_910580075.1 uncultured Eubacterium sp.
CATCGGATTACTCTGTTTTTTCTTCCTTTTGACTTTTCTTCCTTTGAACCAAAATCCTCGGTATCCCTGTCGATATGCCCGTTTTCAATGGCGGCAATTCGGATTCTCTTGCTGTAATGCTGTAAAACCTCGTCCACGGCTTCCGGCTCTCCGCTGGCCGCTCTGATAATTATTTCATAAGGCACAAGGTTAGGATTCCCCATGTGAAAGCACCTCCATTTCTTTGTGCAAAAGCTGTAAAGTCCTGCGGATTTGATACCCTGTCGTACTCCGGCAGCGTCCATACATTTCCCCGATTTCCTGTTGTGTATAATCTCCGAAAAAGTAAAGGAATATGATTTCCCGGTTTCTCTCCGGCAGGGATAGCAGGGCGGTGGCAAGTTCCCTGTTCGTGAGTATAACTGTCTGACCGTATACCGTAACTGGGTATTCTTCATAGGGTAAGCGTATGACGGTCTTACATAGCCGTTGAACGTATACATGATATGTTCCTTATATGCTTCTGTGCAAGGCATAGATGATTCCCCCCTTTCTCCCACAGAGGCCGCTGAAAAACATTCTATTTTTTGATATTGAATTATTGATGCACTCAAAAAATCCACCTGTTTTGAATGGTGATATGATACCTCTAAAGCAGACAGATTAAATATAAAAATCTGTTACTTTGGAGGTATTTTTCATGTCTGGAAAAACAAGGTTTACACCAGAAGAAAAAGAACAAGCTGTCATAGATTACCTTGATAAAAATCAATCCAGAACACAGATATGTGAAGAATTATGTATATCCTCAAGAACCATTCAGGATTGGGCTATCATATATAACAAGCATGGAATTGCAGGTTTTGCAGGGAAGACACGAAACAGTTCTTATTCTAAAGAATTTAAGATGAAAGTGGTTGAAGAATATATCAAGGGCGAAGGCTCTTCCATTGATTCAGGGGTAAAATACAATATTTCTTCCGGTCTTTTAAGAAGCTGGGTCAGGATGTATAATGCCAATAGAGAACTTAAGGATTACAATCCCAAACAGGAGGTCTATATGGCACAAGCACGTAGAAAAACAACTTTAGAAGAACGTAAAGAGATCGTTGATTATTGTATCAATCATAACCGTGATTATAAAAATACAGCAGCAAAGTACGATGTTTCTTATAGCCAGGTTTATTCCCGGGTAAAGAAATATGACGCGAATGGTGAAGAAGGGCTAACGGATAAGCGGGGACACCGCAGAACAGATGATGAAATAGATGAACTGGAACGCTTACGGCGTGAGAACCTACGGCTAAAACGCCAGCCGGAAGAAAAGGACATGGTGGTCGAACTGTTAAAAAAAGTGAAAGAATTCGAAAGGAAGTGAGTCTTGGAAAAGTACGCCATGAATCTAAATATCTAGCAGTCAGACATTTTCACACCGAGAAAAACCGGAGTATAGAATGGATGTGCAGACAGCCTGAAATATCAAGGGCCGCTTACTATAAATGGCTGCATAGAGAAGTTCCTGATGCAGAGCGCAAAAATATCAAACTTGCAGAACTGGTCAAAGAGTATGGCGAACGTTTCCATCATATCCTTGGATACCGGAGAATGACGTCCTGGATTAATCACTTTAACCATACTGCATACAGTAAAAACAGGGTCCATAGAATCATGAAGAAACTGGGAATTCATTCTGTCATCCGCAAAAAGAAGAAGAAATATATATGCCCAAAACCTGATGAAACAGCAGAAAATATACTGCAAAGAGATTTTTATGCATCTGCACCTAATCAGAAACGGGCTGCAGATGTAACCGGATTCAAAGTACCCGGCGAAAAAAAGAAGTTGTATTTAAGTGCTATTTTAGATTTGTATGACAGGTATCCTGCAGCTTATGTTATTAGTTCAGGGAATGATAACAGACTGGTATTTAAAACATTTGACCAGGCGATTGCCGCTTCGCCCGATGCCAAGCCAGTTTTTCATTCAGACCGGGGATTCCAGTATACCAGTAAAGTTTTTAAGAAAAAACTGGAAAAACAGGAAATGGAACAATCCATGTCCAGGGCCGGGCATTGCATTGACAATGGGCCAACCGAAGGATTTTGGGGAATCATAAAATCAGAAATGTACCAGATGTATGAGATAACTGATGAAGCCTCATTAAGATATGCAATCAAAGATTACCTGCGTTTTTACAGTGAAGAACGTCCGCAGGACAGATATCACTGCAAAACGCCATTGGAAGTGCGTCAGGAAGCACTGTCTTCTGATATGCCAAAAGAATACCCTATTCCCGAAAACAAACGAATGAATAAATATAAAGAAAAGTGGTGTGCATAGAAAAATGCCTACACTTCAAATCGAAATGCAGGCATCATCCACACTAAATTTTAGATATTTCACCTGTCTACTTGACAAGGGGCATATCACAATAAACTAGACAGATTTTTTAAGGTCATATAGTATAAAATCAATAAGCAAAG
>CAJTVR010000176.1 GCA_910580075.1 uncultured Eubacterium sp.
CCATTTCGCGTCCAATCAGCGGATTCACCGTACCCTTGGAATTAAGAAATTTGAAGGAAAACGGAAGAAAAGGCTGCTTAGAAAAAGAGTGTTTTAGGAAATACAGCTGAGGGGGTTTTGCGCTCAAAAATACATATAGAAAAGAAAAAATACGAATCTCCCCCAGAAGATCAGTTGTGAAAAACACTGATTTCTATGGGGAGATTCGTATTTTAAGTTTTAGAGTTTAAAAATCGGTATTAACCAACAGCCCCGTTATACTCTTACCGTAAGATTTTAATGAATGATGCAGGAAAACCCGGACATTCATGAATCAGCAACACAGCTTTTTACTTCTTTGCGATCATCCTGTAAAAAAATGTCAGAATAATTCCTGCCAGATTCAGCCCGCAGGCAATTAAAAAGGCATTCTGATAAGCTCCGGCTGATTCATAAACGCTGCGCATAATCTGCGGACCGAAATACCCCGCAAGTGCAAACCCAATAAACATAATGCCATAATTCACACTGTTATTACGTGCTCCGAACTGGTCTGCTGTAAAGCCCGGATATACGCCCATAAAAGACCCAAAGCTGACTCCGGCAATACAGATGCCGGTATAAAATAACATCTGCTGTCCGTTTGCAGAAAAATACAGACACAGCATCCCGGCAATACATAAAATACATGCTGACATCAGTGTATTAATCCGGCCTATTTTATCTGATATATATCCCGCCGCAATCCGTCCCAGCGCATTAAAGAGTGCCAGAACGGATACTGCCGCACTCGCCGCAATGGCTGTCATTCCGATCATTTCCTGTGCCATGGCCGACGCCTGTGAAATGATCATCATACCGCTGAACGCTCCGCAGGTAAGCAGAAGCAGCATGACATAAAATACCGGCATCCTGATCATCTGTTTCCAGTTTATGTCTGCCCCGCTTTTTTGCGCTGCAGGCGGTTTGTATCCGGACGGGACATATCCCTGAGGGCACTGCTCTAAAAACTGTGTACTTATCAGAATGATAACTAAAAAAACCGCTCCAACCGCTTTAAATGCAGTCTCAGCATTCCATCGGTTTACTATCATAGTAACAACAGGAGGCAGAATCACAGAGCTCATTCCATATACTGCAGTCGTAATTCCGCCAATCAGTCCCCGCTTATCGGGGAAATATTTTACGCTGGTAGAAATCGTTGCCCCATAAGCCATTCCAAGCCCAAGCCCGGCAATCAGTCCATAGCTGACGATCAGAAATGACACGCTGGATGCAAAACCGGAAATCACCATACCGCCGCCAAACATAATACCGCCCAGTGCAATTACCTTTTTCGGCCCCAGCCTGTCATTCACTGCTCCGCCAGAAATCATTGTAACAGGGCCTACTGCATTGGCTATCGTGTATACAATAGCCAGGTCACCAGATGTTACATTCAGCCCCAGAGACTGATTGAAATACTCTGCCATGGATGATGCAAATACACTCCATGCATAAATAGAGCCTAAACACAAATTGATCAGACAGGATGCCGCCAGTATGATCCATCTCTTTTTATCTAAATTCATGGTCATTTTCTCTCTTTCTCTTAAATGTCCAGAGCAGCATGATATCCCCAGTAAACAGCATTTGTAATAGATGATACTTTTGCAGCATCACCAATCACTCTTACAAAAGGTGCTGCATCCCGCAGTTCATTAACCGCTTCTGTACGGGAACGCTGTCCCAGGGCACAGATTACCGTTTTTCCAGGAACCAGCTGTTTTTTTCCGTTTTTATCTTCACAAAGGATTCCATCTGCTGTAACTTCCAGCCCTCTGTATCCAGTATACACATCTGCATACTTCTCAACCTCTTTTAACAGAAGCGGACGGTGGCGTACATTTGCGTCCGGAGCAAGTTCTTCACGCATTTCTACCAGGCTGACTTTTTTTCCTTCCATGCCTAAATGAATTGCACACTCACACCCTGCAAGTCCGCCTCCAAATACAACTGCTTCATCACAGGCTTTTTCCTTTTCCAGATAATAATGATTAACGATGATCACATTGTCACCGTCAAGCCCCGGTATCGGCGGTACCACCGGTGAAGAACCAGCGGCTATAATCAGTGCATCCGCATGTTCTTTTTCTGCATATTCTTTTGTAACCTCTGTGTTCAGACGGATTTCCACACCTGCGTTCACTGCCAGGAGTTTGTATGTACCAGCCAGCTCATACATTTCATGCTTAAAAGGAAGTGCCTGCTCGCTTTTTAAAATACCGCCTGTTTCTGATTCTTTTTCACACAGTATTACCTGATGCCCCCTCCGCGCTGCTGTATATGCCGCATACAGTCCGCCCGGGCCTCCGCCTGCAACAAGTACTTTTTTCTTTTTCGCAGCCGGGACGATATCCGTTCCT
>CAJTVR010000177.1 GCA_910580075.1 uncultured Eubacterium sp.
CACTCATCATCCCCGACAGCGGTTATTCCTATACCAGTACCGGTATGCCGCAGCCGCAGCCTGCGCAGACGTTCGCTTTAACAGTGGATATTACGGCATAATAGAGATGTAATCTCATTGCGGAATCAGATGCCGCAGATAAATGTAAATGTATTTTATGATTACGATTCACAGTCATTTCACCCGCATGCGCAAAAACAGCCGGCAAAGCTGTCTGCCGATTCTGGGCATCTTGATTTTTTGCTTTTGTGGGTGAAGCGGCTGATTCCAGACAGTCCCATTTTATAGAACCATCATCAAACTCCCCGTCCCAATCAAAACACAGCCGATCAATGATTTCACCGTAAATTCCTCATGTAGAAACAGAAACGCCAAAACCAATGTGATGACCACACTCAATTTATCAATCGGCACAACCTTTGACGCTTCGCCCAACTGCAGCGCCCTGTAATAGCACAGCCACGAACCGCCCGTTGCCAGACCGGACAATATCAAAAACAGCCAGCTTTTTCTGCTTATTTCAGAAATGCCGTTTTGGGCATGGGTCAGAAACACCATTCCCCATGCCATCATTACCACGACCACCGTGCGGATGGCTGTCGCCAGATTGGAGTTAACACCTTCGATGCCGACCTTTGCCAGTATTGAGGTGAGCGCCGCAAAAACTGCGGATAACAATGCAAATAGGAACCACATACCATCTCACGTCCTTTAAAAACCAAATTTATTTACAGATTCTTCCCCAGCTCATATGCCTGCTTCGGATATTCTGAATCCAGGATGTCATCGAGTACATAGCAGGCTTTTGCAGAGACGATCCCCGCATCCTTCCATTCCAGATATTTTACCATGCCCTTGTAAGAAGCAGCCGCGCCCTCCGCCGATTCTTCTGTTTCATCCCCATATGTAATCATCAAAACCGCCTTTTTATCCGCCCCCTTCAATGCGGAATTATTTGCGTAAAAACGGTCTATGACAGCTTTTATCTGCGCATTTATATCATAATAATAAATGGGAGAAACAAATACAACTGCGTCCGCCTTTAAAAGCTCCGGGTTCAACTCCTGCATGTCGTCTTTGAATACGCAGGCCCGGCTTCCTTTCTGACAGGAATCGCATCCGACACAGGGATGCACATTTTTAAATGCTGCGTCAAACCGGAAGACCTCATGCCCGGCTTCTTCCGCTCCCCTGATAAATGAATCTGCCAGATATGATGATGTTCCTTTTTTATGCGCGCTGCCTGTAATGACCAAAATTTTCATCTTCCAATTTCCTCCAGATTGTATTATCATTTTATTGTGATATGGTCATTATAGCATGGGTTGCTTTCTATAAAAAGACCGATTTTGAAAAAGCGAATGCTGATGAAACCAGCAAATCAAATTTCTTGGAGGAAAAAAGCAATGGGCAGAATATTGATTACCGGTGCATCCGGAAATGTAGGAAGATATGTTGCGCAATATGCCCTTGAAAATGGGCAGGAGATCACGGCTGCAGGCACCCGCACCGGCAAGCTCTCTGAAATGTTTCAAGACAGGGCAGAGATCGTTTATTTTGACTTTACTGACCCAAAAACCTTTCACGGCGCTTTAAAAGATGTTGACAGGGTATTTATTATGCGCCCGCCGCATTTGGGAAAGCCCGAAGATCTGAAGCCTTTTATAGATGCTTTGAAAGAAGAGGGCGGAATCCGGCTTGTCAGCTTCCTCTCCCTGATCGGCGTTGAGCATAACCCTTTCCCACCGCACCACAAAATTGAAAAGTACATAGAACGGGCCGGCCTTCCATACTGCCATATACGTCCTGGCTTTTTTATGCAGAACATCAGCGGAGTTCACGCATTTGAAATCAAACATTTCAACCGGATCGTCGTTCCTGTAAAACAGGCATTGACCAGCTTTATAGACGCAGAGGACATTGGGGAAATCACGGCCAAAGTATTGAGTGAACCGGAAATGCATCAAAATAAAGGGTATTCTATAACAGGCCCTGAAGCAATCGATTACCGGCAGGCTGCGGAAATTCTATCAAAAGAACTGGGCCGGGAAATCCTGTATGCAGACCCAAATCCATCCTTTGCCAAAAAATACTGGATCGAAATCAGAGGTTTGGAAAAAGAATACAGCACGGTTATGGGAATCCTGTATATGATGACGCGTTTTGGATCTGCAAAGGAAGTCACCTCCGTCTTTGAGCAGATTATGGGAAAAAAGCCCCGGACATTTCAGCAGTTTGTCAAAAAAAATCTGGCGGCCTGGCAGTAAAAGCGCTACTATTCACAGCCAGATAAAAAATGACAGTCAGATTCGTCGGGCGAAGTTTGTGAGAAACTGATTGACATTTTTT
>CAJTVR010000178.1 GCA_910580075.1 uncultured Eubacterium sp.
CAGTTCCCGTTCCTGCAAATGGGGCTGTTCCTCCTTGTGCTGTTTGGCATGGAGGCAGTCCTGTCAGTCTGGATGGTGCGCAGGCAGAAAAAGCAGTCCCTGGTAGAACAGATGCGGGCGCAAGGGTAAAATATCCTGAGTGATAGATCGGATTTTATACAGCATTTTGCGGCAGCAGGTAAACATTTCACCGCAATTAAATTGTTTTGATTTATTTAGCAGACTATAATAAAATGTCTGTCTATGGCAGCGGCAAAAGTTTATCTTTTGCCGCTGGCGATATCATGACGAGGAGGTGGCGCATTGATCCGTATTGCAATCTGTGATGATGAAAAACATATGTCTGATCATATAAGATCTTTTGTTTCTGATTTCTTTCGTAAAAAGAACCAGAAAATCAGCCTCCGTATGTTTTCCAGCGGCGGAAACTGAGGGCGGATCAGTTCCGGGGCTTTTTAGTTTTCATTACGGTACGAATGTTGCTGATTATTATGAACGGATTGAAAATTTGGAATATATGAAAAATATAAAAGAGTTTTTATATACGGGGGCAGGTAACATGGTCGAGTATTTAGATTTTTTCAACATATATATGATAGGCCTCATTGAGGGGGTCTTTCAGTTTTATTTCCTGGCAAAAATCCTGAAAAAGAAACTTTTGTTCCCATTCCATTTCCTGTTTGGAGTATGTGCGGTGATTGTCACCCGCTTTCTTGCAGCTGGCACGGCAGCTGGCTTCGTGGTGATGGTATTTCTTCTTACGGTATGTGGGATTCTGGTCTGCCATGCGGATTTTAAGTATTCTCTTCTGTATGCAGCCCTGGCAACTGAAATCATGCTGCTCTGCTATGGGATTGTGAAATCTCTGATAGGCCTGTTATACGCATGGCTGCCATATTTTTTCTATGATACGGCCGGTATTGCGGCCATGCTGGCCAGTGAGGCTGTGTCACTTTTTCTGACAGGGGTTTGTTACTATATGGTGTATCGCTTTTTTTCCAGGGATGTTTTTTATCCAAGGGATGCAATGCATCCTTCTCATACCACATCGGAAATGCAGCAAATGTTTCTGGTTTTCATTCCGATCCTGATGATATTTATTATGAGTGAGTACATTAATACGCTTTCATTTGATTACCAGTATGTGGTCTTTGAAGAGGACGGATCTTTTGAGTATCTGCTCAGCCACTGGCAGCTGCTCGCAATGCATCTTTTGGGACTTTTAAGCCTGTTCTGCATTCTGTTCTCTTATAAGAAGCTGCAGCAGAATTTCCGCCTCAGCACTGAAATTTCACTGCTGGAACAGGAAGAGTATTCCCTGAACCGGTATGTGGAGGAAGCAAAGACCCGTTACGATGAAACAAAGTCGTTTCGCCATGACATCAGGAACCACATCGCAGTGGTGAAAAATCTTCTGCAGAGCGGGAAACTGGAAGAAGCGGTAAGCTATATGGAAGATATGGAAGATATGGCGGAAAAAATGTCATTCCCCTGCAGTACCAATAACCCGGTAGTGGATATTTTGGTGGGAAATAAGCTGGGGATTGCCAAAAGCATGGGGATCGATGCGGATTGTTCCCTCCTTCTGCCATATCCCTGCAGTCTGCGGGACATTGATATCTGTATTATCCTGTCAAATGCACTGGACAATGCGATTCAGGCGGTAAAAAGGCTGGATGCCGGTATGGAAAAATATGTCCATGTGTCCGGGCGTATCCAGGGGGATTTCCTTATGATGGAAATAGAAAACAGCTTCCATGGGAAAGGTGCGTTCAAAAAAGGGACAGGCCTGTCGAATGTAAAGAAGGTGGCTGAAAAATATGGCGGCGCCATGAGTATAGAGACACAGGAGAATAGATTTGTACTCCATGTGCTGCTGATCCTTTCACAGCATCCAGAAGGTATCCTGCGGCAAATGGATTAACACGTTACTTTCTACAGCCGAAAAAGAAAAAGGAAGCTGTCTGTAAGAGCGGCTGTAAAGTGACTATAGAGAAGTCACAAGGCAGCTACAGACAAGCTGCCTGACAATATCAAATTGAAGGAGGAGCATGCTTATGGCAATGCAGGTGAATGGAAACTATGAACATTCCAGAACTGACTACGCAGAAAGGGTGAAGGAAAAACAGGCCGTCTGGAGGGCGGAAAAAACAAAGGAAGCAGAGAAGGCTGCAGAGGAGAAAAAATCCGGCAGGCTGTCCGAACCACAGGATGAATACATCAGCAGTGAAAAGTCGGGAAAAAAGCCTACGGGACTGTACTATGCAGGCCAGGACGAGAACGGCAGACGGAAAATCTTTTTTGATGACCCGAAAGCTGACCATGCAGATGGAAAGGATGACC
>CAJTVR010000179.1 GCA_910580075.1 uncultured Eubacterium sp.
AAAGTAATGATAAGATGCAGCATATGAATGAGGCAATTCAGAAGATTAGCAGTAAGTCTACCGAGATTCACAGTATTATTAAGACGATTGAGGACATCGCTTTCCAGACAAATATCCTGGCTTTGAACGCTGCTGTGGAGGCTGCAAGAGCAGGCGAGGCAGGAAAAGGTTTTGCTGTGGTTGCAGACGAGGTGCGTAATCTTGCCGGCAAATCTTCTGAAGCAGCGAAGAATACAACGGTTCTGATTGAACAGACGGTAGAAGCTGTGGAAGAGGGAACCAGTGTGGCGAAAGATACGGCGGCGTCTATGATGGAAGTTGTGGCTCAGGCGGAAGAAGTGAATGGATTGATTGAGGGGATTGCGGAGTATTCAGCAAAACAGGCTGCGGCTACAGAAGAGGTTATTCGTGGGATTGAGCGAATTTCCGATGTTGTACAGTCCAATATGTCTACGGCAGAAAAAAGCGCCGCAGCCAGCGAGGAGTTATCCGGACAGGCGAACATGCTGCGGGACCTGGTATCCAAATTCCGGTTGAAGAAATAGCATATTTGTGAAACAGGTGAATTGAAAAAGTAAATTCCACTTTGTAAGATTAAATTCCGCTTTGAAAAAGTAAATTCAATAGGAATACAGAAAAATAGAGATTTCATATAGAAAATACCCGAAATCAGAGTTAAAATACAAATAAAAGCTGTGGTTTTGGGTGTTTTATTGCATGCTGAGCGGAAGTCGAATTTACGGTTGATTTTTCGGATAGGGTAAATTCCACCTCTGGGGAGATTCTGCGATGATGGCTGTAATAGATTCCTGCCCAGCTTTTTGATTATGTTTTAGAGTTTATTTTAATAATTCAGGACTCAGGATGATTTCATCTGCAGGAATCTTTTGCAGATGGAATGCATCCAGAAGTTCCTTTCCGTATTGAAATTCAAATATCTCATACGGGCTCTTATTTCCAAGTTTCTTTCTTGCATAGGAATTGATATGGCTCATCATAAGATTAATCTGTTCCTGCGTGTATCGACCGATATCTTCGCCTTTCGGAATGATTCGCCGGATCATTTCATGATTGTTTTCGCAGCTGCCTTTCTGATAAGGCGCACTGGGGTTGCAATAAAACATTTTCGTGCGTGGATTTCCCTGCATATCAGATTCAATGGCGGAAGGATTAGAAAATTCACTTCCGTTATCTGCTAATAGAACAGGGAACAGTTCTATAAAAATGTCAGGTCTCAATTCCAGATAAAGACGGTTGAAAATATCGATCACAGACTGGGAATCATTGTGTTGTCTGAGAAAAGCAAGCTGCAGTCCCTGTTCCACAAAATGTATGGTGAGAAGAACTGCGCCGCCTTTGCTGCCTTCTACAGAATCAATCTGACGAATAGAGAGATCAGGATGTTCTTCCAGATATGTATGGAAACAGGAGAAATCACGTCCCAGGCGACAGGCCCTGTCCACTTTGAGATTTCTGGAAACATTCTTTCTTGGGCGCATGCGGACAGTTCGCGGCATATCCATGTTTCTGGCAGTAAAAAGGCCGCTGTTTATATAGGCATACAGAGTCCGTTCGGATTTCATGAGTTCATCTGCATGGTGGACAGCGATGTGATGGAGGGATTGTCCTTTTATTAAAAGAGGCGAAACAATGTCATCGATCTGTCTGAGTTCACTTTCCGAGAGGGCAAAACCGGACCTGGATTCCCTTTTGACCAGTTCATACTCTTTTTGAGCATAAGAGGCTTTGTACAAACGCTTCTCTAAGGAACATTTATTACGTTGTGAGCAGCCATTACAGACATAAGGCGGTTTGGAAAGTTTAGGGCAAACATACTTTTCGTAGAGAATACAGGAAGAGGAGCATTTGCCACAGGACCAGCAAAGGCGATTTTTGCGGGAGGTACATTCCTGACATACCCTTTGAGCAAAGCATTCATGCTGAAAAGCCAGGAGGCAATCATTGAAGGCTTTGCCATAGGCTCCGCTTTTTTCAAAAGAGATGTGGTTTTTCACTTCTTTAGAGATGGTGGTACAATCCTTGTTTAATAATCTGCCGATTGCTTTAAAGCTCTCACCTTCGTTCAGTTTCGTTTCGATAATAATCCGGGACTCAAGAGTTAAATGTTTTTGTTTATTCATAAGTACTTCCTTCCTGCCGGGAGGAAACAGTCATATTTTATAGAAATGATTTTAACAGATAATTCGGAAAGATTAAATTCCATGATTGCCGGTAGGAAGATTTGCAGGATTAAATTCCACAGAGGGGTGGAATTTAAATTTGCAATTAAGTACTGTTACAAAATGTGTAATAAATGAGAATAAAAT
>CAJTVR010000180.1:0-1310 GCA_910580075.1 uncultured Eubacterium sp.
AGCAAGGAGGTACAGTATATGAATATTGATGATTGGAAATCCCAAATCAAACGTGGAACACTTGATTTTTGTATTCTGTTAATGATAAGGCAGCGACCATCTTATGGATATGAAATTATCAGCACATTAGAAAAATATCCTATTTTAGCTGCAAAAGAGAATACAATTTATCCGCTACTCAGACGGCTAATGAAAGAAGAATATGTTTCGTCCTCATGGCAGGAAAGTGCCGAGGGGTTGCCGCCGAGAAAATATTATTCCATTACAGACAAAGGGCTTGCATATATTTCTGCTATGTCTCAAGAATGGAATAACTTGTTAAATGCAATCAATGAAATTAAAGTAGAATAAGACTATGGAAAAAATGTTGAATGGAAATAGAATTCATGACATTTACGGCATTCAGAAAGCATTTCACAACAAACAGGTTGTTTCAATGAAACAGACAGATTACAATAGCTGTTATTTGAATTCCATGCTACAGAAATACGATTCTTTTAGAAGGTAAGAAGAAAGATTATGAAAGGAAAATGTATTCTGATATTTATGATCGTTTTGGCAATGGGGATGACTGCCTGCTCAGCGGTATCTACGGAGACTGCAGAAGAGGATGGAAAAGTTTCTCTGGAAGGCGAGAAAAATGTGCTTGCATATTTGGCGGGCGGTGAATGTCGATCATGAATCGAAGATTCATAATCTAATGGCGAGGAGGTGGCGCATTGATCCGTATTGCAATCTGTGATGATGAAAAACACATGTCCGATCATATAAGGGCAATGGCCTCCGATTTTTTCCGTAAAAAGAACAGCGAGATCCGGCTTCGGACATTTTTAAGTGGTGAAGACCTGTTAAACTATGACGGGCAGATTGACATCCTGTTTCTGGACATCCAGATGGATGGTATGGACGGTTTGGAAACAGCAAGAAAGCTGAGGGCTGGTAAGTTCCGCGGCTTTTTAATCTTCATTACCGTACTGAAAGAGATGGTATTTCAGTCTTTCGAAGTACAGGCCTACGATTATCTGGTCAAGCCGGTGGATGAAAAACAGTTTGAGAAGACCATGGAGCGCCTCTTTGCTTCTATGCAAAACGTCGGCGAGGATAGTCTTCTGGTGCAACAGGGATATGAGAGGCGCATCGTTCCAAAGGATGAGATTGTTTTTTGCGAGGTCATAGACCGAAAAATATATCTGAACCTGGCTTCCGGGGAGGTTGTTGATTATTATGAGCGGATCGAAAATCTGGAAACGAAGCTGGACAGCTATTTTTTCCGGTGTCACAGGAGCTATCTCATCAACCTGAAGCATTTA
>CAJTVR010000180.1:1320-2300 GCA_910580075.1 uncultured Eubacterium sp.
CAGAGAGATTCCCGTATCACGGCTGCGGAGCAAAGAGTTTTCCGGTGTGGTCCTGCAGTATATGAAAAACATATAATAATTTTGCGGTTATCCGGCAGGTCTGCGCATTTACAGGGCTTTTACATTAGGGGGCAGGTAACATGGCTGAGTATTTAGATTTTTTCAATATATACATTCTGGGCGTGATGGAGACGTTCTTCCAGCTTTATTTTCTGGCAAAAATCCTGAAAAAGAAAATGTGGACTCCTTTTTATTACCTGTTTGCAGTAGGTGCAGTGATTACAAACGAGTTTATTCCGAGCGGCACGATTATTGGTTTTGTTGTGTTTGTCTTATTGATTTCGATATGCGGGGCTTTTGCCTGCCATGCGAATTTTAAGGATTCGATTTTGTATGCGACTCTGACAACGGAAATCATGATGCTCTGCAGCGGAATTGTGAACTCACTGATGAGCCTTCAATACCCATGGCTGCCTGCTTTTTTCCATGAGGCAGGAAATATTGCGGTTATGCTGATCTGCGAGGCAGCGTCTTCTTTGCTGAGCGTGTTTTGCTATTGTATAGTATACCGCTATTTTTCCCGGGATGATCTTTATCCCGTGGATGCCCTGTGTCCTGCAGATGCTCCTGATACCGCAATGGGAATGCAGCAGATGTTTCTGATTTTTGTTCCGATCCTGATGATATTTATTATGAGTAACTATATCAAAGCGATTGAATATGACTTCCAGTTTGAGATTCTGGTGGACAAAGGGCCTGCGGAACACCTTTTCAGTCATGGGCAGATGCTGTCCATGTATTTTCTGGGACTTGCCAGCCTGTTCTGTATCTTGTTTTCCTATAAGAAACTGCAGCAGAATTTCCGCCTCAGCACGGAATTATCACTGTTGGAGCAGCAGGAACATTCCCTGAACCAGTATGTGGAGGATGTGATATGTTGTGAACTGTAGATGTAAACATTTCCGGCATACGCAGTATTT
>CAJTVR010000181.1 GCA_910580075.1 uncultured Eubacterium sp.
GGAATAACCTGCACCACCTTGGGAAACATACTATCACCTCCGTTACACTAATGGATTAATTCTGTTCAATGGTTTTCCATCCTTTGATAATTCCCAATTCTGCATTAATTCATCCTGATGCAGAACGCACCATGCCAAAATCAATTTTAACTGCCTTGACGGTAACGCTCCCTTAATCACTCTGGCCTCATCAATTCTAATAATTGCCTTATTCCCATTATATTCAGCGTGAAAATGCGGCGGGTTATGGTCATCATAGTACATAGTTACCCGTATTCCGTAAAACAATGAAATCTCCGGCATTTCTTAATTCCCCCATTTTTTAAGTTCAATATAAGTATATCACAATTCATTCCATAAAATAACCCACAAACAAAATCTGTCTGTGGGTTTTCTGTCTCTTTTCTGTTCGTAAATAACTGCCTATCGCTTGCTGAACTTAGAATCCCAATTTTTCACAATGTCATTAACTTAAGGAATCTTTTACATTTTGAATGGTAAAAGGTTCCTTTTTTCTGTGTTTTTGCTGTATAATAGAAATAAATAACTGATGTTTTTCTCATAAGGCAGGTGATTTTATGAAAAATTCTCAAAAACGTACCTGTTGTGATATCAGTTTGATCCATCAGGATGGCTTCCACGATTTTTGCAGGGATGGAAATCCGTCCTCTTTTATAAGAAACCGAAAAATGCCTTTAACGGATCTTCTGTTTACTATGATTAACCGAAGGGGGATTACTTTGAGTCTGGAGCTGCGCAATTATATGAAAACGGCACATCCGGGGATAGAAATATCAAAGCCCGGCTATCTGAAACAGCGCACGAAGCTGAACCCACTGGCTTTTTATGAGCTTTACCGTCATCATAACAGAAATTTTTATACTGATCCCGGATTTTCTACCTTTCATGGATATTTAGTCCTTGCTGCGGACGGCTCAGGGATCAATATTCCCACCACAAAGGAAACCCTGGAAGAATTCGGGACATCCAGTAGAAAAGGGACAAAACCGCAGGCTGCCATAGGGCTTGGCTGCCTGTATGACGTTATGAACCGTATGGTTTTGGAGAGCGACTGCTGTAGATGTAAGTTTGATGAAATGAGCCTTGCAGAAGAACAGATTGACCGTGTGCATGAAACAATCGGCTCTTCTCAGCCGTTTCTGGTTGTTATGGACAGGGGATATCCGTCCACTGCGGCTTTTATCCGGATGATGGAGAAAGGCATCTTATTCCTTGCACGTCTCAAATCCAGCGATTATAAAAAAGAGCAGACCAATCTGACTGGACCGGACACATGGGTGGATATCCATCTGGACAAAAGCCGGATCAGACATTATAAGGGAACGGATATAGGCCGGCGGATGGAAGAACTCGGGCACATTACCCTGCGGATGGTTAAAGTGCCGCTACCGGAAGGGCGGGAAGAAGTGCTTATCACAAATGTACCATCGGAAACTTTTGACCATCTGCAGATTGCGGAACTGTACCATATGAGATGGGGGATTGAAACGGCATATGAGACACTGAAAGACCGGCTGCAGATGGAGAATTTCACAGGAACAAAGCCTGTCCTGTTGCTGCAGGATATTTACAGTACAATCTACATCAGCAACCTTGCGGAAGACATCATCCGAGACGCAGAGACAGAGTTGGATGAAAAAGAGAAGCACAGGAAACATAAAATGATGGTTAACCGGACATTAAGCATTGGGATATTGAAAAATGATCTGATCTATATCCTGCTGGAAACAGACGCGCAAAAACAAGACAGACTGTTTCAACAGATCTATGAAGACATCAGCAAAAATCTGGTTCCAATAAGGCCGGACCGTCATTATCACCGGACAAAGGGACAACTTGCGGGTAACTATTCCAACACGCATAAAAGAGCTTACTAAACAGCAGAATTGTAAAACATGAGGACATCCTTGGTGATAAATACAATAAAATAACATCAAAGATCAGAATTGGATTCCAGAACAATACCAGATAGCTTTATTCCAAGGAAAGGGGTAAAGCTATCTGGTATTGTTCTTTTTCTTAAGTTAATGACATTGCGATTTTTCAACATTATTTATGCATTTGTAAGTTACGTGTCAGTTACCCATAATGATTTATAAAATCACACGATGATTTTTATAAGATTTTTACTCCATATCTGCCATAAATTTTTCATACCACTTCGGCACATTATGCGAAACCCTAACCGGGTTTCCATTCTTATATATTGCAAACCTGCGAAATTCTATTGTGTTATCATAGAATACTGCCA
>CAJTVR010000182.1 GCA_910580075.1 uncultured Eubacterium sp.
TTGTTTTCTATTTTGTTTTCTATTTTGTCTTCTTTCTTCATTCTGTCACCTTCTCCTGTTTCTGTCCCTGTTCTCGTTGCTGTTCTGTCATATTGCAGTCACACGACTGCACATCATAGTCCTGTTGCACGACGCTGTCCCGCCTGATATGACTTTCTTTTCAGACAGCACCGGCTTGCCGGCCCACTGCTGCTGTTTCCTGTAGCGCTTTGTTTCTGTCACTTCACTCTTATAAAGTTCTGTGCCACACGTAATACTTCCGGAACAGACGCCTGCGTATAAACAGATATCCGCCGTACTGCACCAGCCAGAACAAGACCACTGCCCCGGCATATTTCAATAGCACTGCACTCCACAGCCCGTTAAGTGTCGTCACATCCGCCTGATAAACATAATCGCAGAAGAAAAATACAGCCCCCATGACAGAGGATGCCGCCATCGGTACAATAACGATCATCTTCAACTTATCCTGCACCAGTTTCCGCCATACCTCCCACCCCATACCGAGCTGAAAGAGAATGTCCCGCTGCTCCTTCTCCCTGTGCAGATCCAGAATCATCTTTTCCAGAATAAACGCCTGCTCTTCCAGAAGGACCGAAAGCCCGATCACGCCTGTCAGTACCTGCACCACTGTGTAGACTGGATCTTCCGGAAAATCCGAAGCCAGCAGCCCGCCAAACAGAAAGACCAGCACGAAATTAACCCCATAGATGGCAAAAATGATATTCCCGTTTAACCGACATTCATAAAGCAGATCATTCCACCAAAGCAGATGCCGGAAATACGACTTCTTCCTGAACGCCAACAGCTTCTTAAGAAGCCGCCCATTGATCTGCAGAAGAAAGTAGATGCCGGCCATATGCAGGAAGGCTGCAAGAAACATTTTCCCCACCGTATAGTCAGACAGCAGATAAAAAGAAAAAGCCAGACATACCGCTGCCGCCGGAATCTTCATACCATAAGCGATCCGAAATCTGTGCAGCACTTCCTTTCCACGGCTGATCTCCTCCAGAAAATTCGCCAGATCCTTCCGCCACTGCCGCAGAATCAGCAAAAGCATGGAACCAATCATGCCAAGCGTAAAAAGCAGGATCAGCAAAAGCGTTATCTTCGCGGAACTGACCAGCATATCCACATTTACAGCGCTGCAGCCCCCGGCACATGCCTTCCATGAAAATACGGATATCCTGCCGAAAGCCAGTCCCATGACCAGATCGCATACCACGCTGCAGCCCACCGTCATGCAGGATAGCAACAGCAGGAAGGTCGGACAATATTCTGTCATAAAATTTATCCAGAAATCTCTGCTCGTGATCCCCAACATGAGCAGGATACTGTACTGACCTGATTTCTGCCGGATATAGGCTTTCAGGGAATAACGGAATACCGCCAGGCAGACCATCAGCAGAATAGCGGACAACAGCAACATGCAGTTCACAAATCCGCCCCTCCCCCAGGCACTCTCCTCAGATAAATAGAAAAGCATATGGGACGACAGACTGAACGGAATCACCGGTATGCAGCATGTTATGTAAAAATCGGCATAATTTTTCAGATTGTCTTTGATGCGGTTCCTGATACTCATTTTATAACAGATCTTTTTCATAGTACGTTTCCCCTCGTCTCCGGTTTTTAGTTTCTGTTTCCATTTCTCTTTTTCTCACCGTTTTTCCTGCTCTTTACACTCTATAATATAGAGTTCTCTGCGAATTGTCAAGTAATAAAATCGCTGTATACACACGCAGGTGGAGGATTGTATTCCCCTTAATAACCTCCGTCCTGCCAAATATTTGCTATTCTACTACATTTAAAAGCACATCTATTTTTTGTAAAGTTGATTTATTTGCCCCTATTGCTTTTAATCTTATAATTAACCTTCAGCTTTTGAATATCAACTTTTCTTTTTTGTAGGGACAACTGCTGCAGAGGCAAAGTCAAAGTCGGTTTTTCCTTCTTTGATGAAGTTCTCCCTTTTGCCTCTTCCACAATAGAATTGGATCACCTGATAAGGTTCCATTTCCAATGTTGTGACAATAAAGGTATACAGATGGACCATCTGCCCATACGGCTTTTCTATTTTAAAAACTACTCTGCGCGGATGGCTCCAGGAACCAGCTTGGTACAGGAATTCTCCATACTCCACGGCGTAATCCACCTGGTTGAATCTTGTTGCCCGGTACAGCGCCTGGTTTTCCTCTTCCGCCAGTTCACGG
>CAJTVR010000183.1 GCA_910580075.1 uncultured Eubacterium sp.
GAGGTAAGATAACACCCTCTGCAAAAAAGGTATCGTTATCTTACCTCAACAAAATCTATAGCAGTATAATCAAGTCTGTAAATTATTGCTGACGGAGGTAAAAAATGAAACGCTGCATTGCAGTAACCGGTATAGCTGCATCATAATGATCATTAAGGAGGACTTCAAAATGGCTATATCGGAGAATAAAATTTATCCCAGAACAGGAGACACCCAGACAGTTTATTTAAAAAATGTGATTACAAGCGACAGTATTGAAATTGGCGATTATACAATGTACAACGATTTTATGAACGACCCGCGGGAATTTGAGAAAAATAATGTACTGTATCACTACCCGGTGAATGGAGACAGGCTGAAAATCGGCAGGTTCTGTTCGATTGCCTGCGGAGCAAAGTTTCTGTTTACCAGTGCAAATCATGCGATGCGTTCACTCTCAACATACCCGTTTCCAATATTTTTTGAGGAGTGGGGACTGGATGTAAAAGAAATTACAAACGCATGGGATAACAAGGGCGGTATTGTAATCGGCAATGATGTCTGGATTGGATTTGAAGCTGTTATTTTATCCGGTGTCACGATTGGTGACGGAGCGGTTATTGGCACCCGGGCGGTTGTTACAAAAGATGTGCCGCCCTATACGATTGCCGGAGGGGTTCCCGCAAAATTAATAAGAAAAAGGTTTTCTGATGACGTGATTTCTGAATTATTAAAAATACAATGGTGGAACTGGTCTGAAAACAGGATTCGGAAAAACATGGAAGCCATTCAGTCAGGCCGGATTGAGAACCTGGAATAATTTGTAATGTTCGTCGGGGAATGCATGAATGGAATATGGTTCCGGCACTATGTAAGTAAATGTGTATAAAGTAAATGTGTATAAAGTAAATGTGTAGATAAGCAGGTGTTATTATATGGCAGTTCGCAGTATTAAGCGGACTGCCACATTTTTATGCAAAAATAAGCGGTAACGGTATACCGCAGGACATCTCAGATCAGCTCATTTTCGTATTTGGGGTTGACAAATATTTTCATGTGTAATAAAATTATTACACATGAAAACAATATATTCTGAAAGGAGAACAAAAATGAGTAATATTGCAGTTATTATGCCTGTTATAGGTGCTGTCGGGGCAATTGCAGTTATTTCAGTCATGCTTATTGTAAACGGACTGGTAAAAAGGGCACGTATTAAAAGCGCTGATATATCAAATCTTAGCCGTTTTGCAGAGGAAATGAGGCATGAGAATGCTGAAATAAAAAAAGACCTGCAGATCGTTAAAGAAAAAGTGGATGCCATTGATAAAATGATGAAAGATATCTGATTATGGAAAATTTTGCTGGAGATTTAACACTGAAAAAATACCAGGATTACATTTCTGTTTTTGATGCCCTTTCGCATCCGGTGCGGATAAAAATCATAGGCATACTGGCAGAAGAAAGGCAGTATGTAAGCGAACTTGCCCGCCTGGCAGACATTAGCAGGCCGCTGCTTTATATGCACCTGAAAAAATTAGAAGCTGCCCGCCTTGTTACGAGCACAATGGAAATTTCTGACAGTGGAAAGGCTATGAAATTTTTCAGCCTGGATGACTTCAGAATAGAAGTGACAAAGGAGCTGCTGAGTGAATTGTCAAAAAATATAGTTATTGAAAATCCCGAAAAAGGAAGTAAGTGACCGGATAGCTGGAAAACACTTTTTATGGCAATGGTATTTCCGGCTTTTCGAAACATGAATATACGGCAAAAAGCTGCTGGCTTTGAAAAGGAGTCTGGTACAAAGATGAAAATTGTTTTGGAGAATGTTACAAAGACATATAAGGGAAAAACGGCGGTCTGTAATATTAACACAGAGTTTACAAGCGGACAGCTGATCGGACTGACTGGTAAAAATGGTGCAGGAAAGACAACGCTTATAAAAATGCTGGCGTCCATTATAAAGCCTGAAAGAGGCCGGATTTTATTTGACACCACCGAATGGACTGACAGACTTTCTAAGAGATTTCACCAGCCGGAAGGCCGGTTCCCAAGGAGGCGTCGTCAATGATCCTGCCTCAGTGATTATACCTCTATATTTTGTCTGGTGCATTAAGGAAACCTCAGACATGGTAAAAATTTTATCAATAGCTTCTGTATGGAAGGGGGTGCCCTCCATATGCACTAACTTAACAAAAACCGAATAAGCTGCTGTCTTGGATTTTTTCGT
>CAJTVR010000184.1 GCA_910580075.1 uncultured Eubacterium sp.
GCTGACGGTAATTTTATGAAAAATATATAGCGCATGAGCTTAAGAATGGCGGTTCAGAAAAAGGAGAGACCGAAATGAGAAACATTATACTGGTATGTGCAGCAGGAATGTCAACGGGTATGCTGGTAAGAAAGATGCGGGATGCCGCAGCTTCTGAGAATTATGAGGCTGAAATTAACGCTTATCCGATTGCGGAAGTAAGTGCTATGGGAAAAGATGCGGATATTATTCTTCTTGGACCTCAGGTGCGGTATAACTTAAACAATGTAAAGACACAGTTTCCGGATAAACCTGTAGAGGCGATTGATCCGGCGCTTTATGGCATGCTTGACGGTAAAGGCGTCATTGCATGTGTAAAGAAGAAGCTGGGTGATTAGAGCAGTTTTGCTGACAGAGTACTGCAGATGATAACGATGCGCAGTATAACAGTGAAGGTATCTGAACGGTTACCTTTTGGAAAAAAGCGGAAGGAAATGATGTCACAATGGAAGAAATGGAAGAATTGGAAAGATGTATCATGGAACTGGTGGTCAATGGGGGAAATGCGCGGAGCATAGCCATAGAAGCCTTGCGGGCAGCCAGGGACGGAAATTTTGAAGAATCTTACGGAAAGATGAAAGAAGCAGAAGATACGATTACACAGGCTCACAATATTCAGACAGCACTCATTCAAAAAGAACTGAATGGCGAAAAGACAGAAGGCGGTCTTTTGATGGTTCATGCCCAGGATCATTTAATGAATGCAATGACTGTGATAGATCTGGTGCGGGAGATGATTGAGATACTGCAAAAACACAGCCAGACGCCTTAAAGGGAATGGACGTTTACGTATTTTATAAATAATAATAAGCCAGCAGCCATGCTCATATTTCGGACTGCATCCGGCGGATTATCTGTTTTTGTTACAGGGCCGGGGTATTTTGAATATGGGGCAGGGAATGCTGGTTTATTTTTTAAAAGGATTTGAGGGGCTGGATATGAATAACAGGATTATATTTTTAGATATTGATGGAACTTTAACAAAAGCCGGCAGCAGTGAGCCTTCTCCTTCGGCACTTTGGGCAGTCAGACGTGCAAGAGAAAAGGGAAATCTGGTTTTTTTATGTACAGGAAGAAATTATGACATGCTAAAGCCCTTGCTGCGTTATTCTTTTGACGGATTTGTGGGGAGTGCAGGAGCATATGTGATGTGCGGGCATCAGGTTATCTGTGACCGGTCTATGATGGCAGGGCAGAGAGACTGTGCTGTAGAATTATTAAAAGAAAAAGGTATTTTTTATACGCTGGAATGTAAGGAGAATTCTTATACAGACAGCGGATTTCAAACATTCCTGCAGCAGCCGGCAAGTAAAAGAACAGGCAGGCTGCCGCGCCATAGACAAAATACAGAAACGAATTTTCATATCTTTCCAATTTCTGAATATAAAGGAGAGCCCGTTTATAAAATTTCTGTGGTGAGCAGTGCAAGGGAAACGATGATGGAGGTTAAGAGAGATTTAGGAGAAGATTATCATTTCTGGATACAGGATTCTGATGGCAGCGGGATGACAAATGGTGAATTAAAACGGAATGATACAGATAAAGGGACAGGAATTTTAGAAATTTGCAGGTTTTTGCAGGTTCCGCTGGAGCAGACAGTGGCTTTTGGTGATAGTATGAATGATGTGGAAATGATCAAAACGGCAGGCCTGGGAGTCTGTATGGGAAATGGGTGTATACAGTTGCGGGATGTGGCGGATGATATTTGCGGCATTGTGGAGCAGGATGGGCTGGCAGTGGCTTTTGAAAAGTATGGTCTTGTTTAGGGAAATTCGATGGATCGGTTAACCAGATGCCCGCAGGGTACAGGTGTGTTTTGCTTTTCCACAGGCTGTGAATGGGGTTTTCCAGTCTTCTTCGCATGTGTAATAACTGGGATAGCAGTATGCGAAATCCCGCATTAGTTCACCGGGTCTGTTTTTATCTTCTGACCATATGAGAGCAGCTATTTCAGATCCTTTTTGAATAGAAAATAATATAAAAATACCGTTCACTTTCGCAAAAGTGAGCGGTATTTTTTTGATAACAATCTGCGTTTCGTATAAAATAATTCACGTTTTAGAAATGTAAAAATTCTGTTATGACGGATTTTCCTCTGAATCCCGGTCTTTTCGAATGGACGCATCACTGGTATCCACAAGGCTTCCGTCCTCTGCATTCA
>CAJTVR010000185.1:0-336 GCA_910580075.1 uncultured Eubacterium sp.
AGAAAAAAGTGAGATTTTATGCGGAATGTAGAGTTTCGCAATTACCTATAGATGTAAAAAATTCAGAGAGGTAAAAGCTGTGATTGATGACTGGATAGAATATTATAACAATGAGAGATATCAATGGCAGCTGGCGAAATTATCACCGAATGAATACTACCAGTATATTACGACAGGTGTTTATCCGTTAGAAGGTGTAATAAAACAGCCAAAAGAACAGATTAGATGAACAAACGTTCCCTATTAAACCATTTTGAAAATGTCTTTGACAAGGGGTACAGTTTAGATTCCCCTGACCAGAAAGCCGGACCTGCGGGCGGCTTGCATTTTGTGACA
>CAJTVR010000185.1:349-2161 GCA_910580075.1 uncultured Eubacterium sp.
GGTAAGGAAAGGGGCTGTCTGAAAAAATGGCAGCAGGAAAATATAGCATGATGGAACATTTGGAACAGCATTCTGGTGATATGTCAAGAACTTTTTGAATCTTTCCAAAGTTAGTTGATTTTGCGCCTTAACTCAAGCCGCAACAGCTTCCCTTTCAGCAGTTCAAAGCTGTTGCGGCCATACATGATCCTTTTGACAACTTTCAGCTTGTTCACGCTTCCCTCCGCCAGCCCATTATTATAGTCAAATGAGATTGCATTTTTTACTGCCGCAATATCTCTCTTTATCCCGTTTGCAAAACTGCATAGTTCGTTTATTTCCAAGGCATCTGTTTCTTCCAGCCATTTATCAAGTTCGGATTCTTTTTTACCAAACAGCGTCTGTTTGAAACCTGATACAGCATCATAAACACGCCCTATGATGGGGTATTCCCCGATAATCCGGTCGAGCTGTTCTGCACTGATGGATGAAACCTCGTCAATCGGACGGTACAGCAGGCTGATCAGCCATTTCCGTTCAATTTTTTCACCCGACACTCCCTGACCGGCGGTTTCTTTCATAATCTTACGTTCCCTTGTGGCAAACATGCGGATTGTGGAATCTGACCCGCCATATCCCTTTTCACGGATTGCTGCACTGATCTGCCGGAATGTTTTCCCCTCACTGAGCATGTCCTTTATGTCTTTTGCATAAGGCTTTATCTTACTGGGGGTGGTCGTATTGTAATAAAGGCTGGAAGGATTAAAATCTTCCTTCAGATATTTTGCCACGGTCGTCCTGTGGATGCCCACACGCCCGGCAATCTCTCCCTTATTGAACCCCTGTTTCCTTAGTTCCCGCACCTGTTCCACCACTTTCATCTTCTTTTCCACATTTGCATTATGTTCTGCGGTAGGGGAATCTTCTTTAATGGGTTTGTCCCAGTAATCCCCCGTGGGTTTCCCGTCATAATGGGATGCTTCTGTCGGGAGCATAAAGTTTACCGCCAGAAGTCGTGATATGAATTTTTTCGCTGCATCCGTAAGACCTTTGAGAAGATGGAACCGGTCGCTTACCTGCTGTATATCCATCCCCGCCTGTTCAATGGCGCTCTTATAAGAAACAGAACCATCCCTTGATACGATCTGGATATTGGGATAACTCCTGAGCCATTCCGCTACGTCCTCCACTTCACGTGATGCGATCAGGTCAACCACGCAGTGTGTGTCAATGTCCACCATGACCGTACCGTAAGTCTGCCTTTTCCTGAATGCAAAATCGTCAATGCACACTTTTGTTATGGACTGTTTTTCAGGGAGTGGTATGTCTTTTTTTTAAGAGATTGCAGATGGTGCTTTTGCCGACATCCGCAATCCCGTCCTTCAATGTCCTTGAGGCCGCAATGGAACTGGTATTCAGGGATATGTCTATGATTTTCTCAATGAGGCGTTTCGTTTTTTTGCCATTCTGTTTCAAAAAATCAAAACGCTCAGCAAAGGTGGTAAATGTGCAGTCCGGGTTATCACAGAAGAATTTCCTGTTTTCGATGATGACCTTCGTTTTCTTCCCCATGATGGGCAGATCCTGAAAACTTTTTTCATAACGGCTGTGTACGCGCATGGAATCGCACCCACAGTAGGGGCAACTGCCTGATTTGCGATTTGATGCCACATATATAATGACTTCATTTTCTGTTATTTCATGCTCTAAATAATCCAAACTGGCATCCAGCTCTTTAATAAACTCATCCATGGTATAAACTCCCGTATATGTTTTAAAAACTACACTTATTATACCACTTTTTCATCTGGAAAAAAACACATTTTCAACTAA
>CAJTVR010000186.1 GCA_910580075.1 uncultured Eubacterium sp.
ATAGTACGGCAGAAAAGAATGCCGGCATTTCAATCATGCCTGTTACTGTTCATTCTGTGATCAGTAACGGGCAGTTTGGATTTGAAAAGTAATACCATGCCTTCCGGGAATAAGCCGCCATGCAGCAGAAGTATTTGCCAGAAAAAGCGGCGGGTGGTAAAATCTCATCTTTAACAGTTTAGTAGCAAAAAAATCGCTATAATCTCCCATTTTATGGTATTTATAGCGATTTTTTCTTTTTCACACTCTTTGGTAATTTATTTCCTGCCTTTACTTTTTTTCTGAATGTTTTTCATCCTGCTTTTCGAGATGAACTGGTAGTCTGTCCGGAAACCGCAGGCATCATGCAGGGCATCGGTCAGCTTGTCACGTTCATATAATGGCATAAATCCCTGCTCCCCCACATCCGCAAAATTCATCTCTTTTAACTTGGACAGGATTTCTTCACAGGTATATTTAGAGTGGAGTTCCCTTTCTAACAGTCTATATACCAGCAGGCTTAAAAAACAGGTCAGGAAATGTGCCTGTATCCTTTCACTGCGCCTGACATATACCGGGCGCGCTGAAAATTCAGTTTTCATAATTCGAAAACATGCTTCTATCTGCCAGCGTCCTTCGCTGACCGCCAGAATATCAGACACGCTGTCATCAAGAAGGTCGGTGCATACGGCATACAGACCATCATAGCGGCTTTCTTCCTCTATTTTTTCAGTATTCAGTTCATAATGGATATCCGCACATTCCCCGTCATTCGTGGCGGCAAATTTATTGATAAAACGTGCAGGGTCATTTGGATTCTTTCGCTGTTTTTTATACGTTCCATTAGCAATCATTTTTTCCGCACGTGTAATCTGCTGGCTGCGGACCTGCTTCTGGTATGCCGCATACCTGGGCGAATATGTGATGATAAGAAGCTGGTCCATATTCCCTGACTCGTAGGGGATTTCTTTATAAAAAAGATTATCCTTGTCCGTTTCGGGCAGTTTCGTGATATCTACGGTTTTCCCATCTGTTATCCTTTTGAAGCCTGTCATGTTTAAGGCGTTTTCCTTATATTCTTTCTTTAGTTTTTTGATGGACTGCGTGACGATAAAGGCCCGCTGGCCTTTGTGGTTGAATTTACGGTTTGCGGCCGAGCCAAGGCCGGCGTCGCTGCAGAAAACGAATTTTTCACAGCCGAAATCATTCACCACTTTGGTTTCCAGCGGCTTCAATGACGTCTGCTCGTTCGCATTTCCGGGAAAAACGGAAAAGGCAAGCGGGACGCCGTCCCCGTCAGTGAACAGGCCCATCTGTACAATTGGATTTGGTCTGTGCTCTTTGCTTTTCCCGTACTTTTTCTCATCTTCCTCCTGTTCAATTTCAAAGTAATAGTTGGTGCAGTCGTAGTAAAGGATGTGGTCATTGCGTTTTCCGAAGGCGCGGCTGTTCTTATACGCTTCCGCCTGTATAAAATCCGCTTCTTCAGCGAGGATGCTTAATGCCCTGTATACATCGTGCAGCTCATAAGAAGGAGGTTCCAGGAAAGACTGCACTGCCTTGTATGAGGAGCGCTTGCTGTCTGGGCTTAGGATACGGGTATAAATCAAATCAGACAGGATAGCATTCAAGTCGTATTCATACAAATGCCTGGCCTTGATTTTACGGCAGGCCTTGTCCAGCCCTAGTTTATAATAGACATGCTGGAGAAATAGGTAGCCGCCGTCAAAACGTTTTTGTACGCCGTAGTCAAGCATCCGGTTTTGATGGAATGGAATCATTACAGTCTGTGACTCTTTTTCGCTTTTGTATTTTTCGGTTTCGATGCGTGCCTGTTCCTTTGCCCATGCCATGACGCCATCCCGGTCAGTTCCTAACCGCTCTGAAAGTTCCTGAAGAGTTCCCAGCTTACGGACGACTTCCGACGTAGTGACACCTTTTGATTTAACATAGGAACGGGTGATATAAAAAGATTCTGCATTTTTGGACTTTGTAGTTGTAACGCGCATAAGAAAACACCTCTTAAAGCTTATTGTATCATACATTACCATGAATTACCAGTGTATTAAACAAAAAATTTGACAAAAAAATACAGGCTTTTCAAGGCCTGTAGCTATTTTTTTGATATTAGACTGTCAAACTCCCGCAGATCTCACGAAACAT
>CAJTVR010000187.1 GCA_910580075.1 uncultured Eubacterium sp.
GATAACCGGGGACCTTGTAGATTCTATGCATACAGACATAGACACAGCCCCTGCCTTTGCAAAAGAGGCAGTCCAGACTGCACGCCTGTTAAGTATTTTCTTCAAAAGATCAGCCGCAGGCTGGCAGAATCTTTTTATACTACCCTGTCTCAGCATAGCGTCACCTCTTCTTTATGAACCTGTCTATGGAGGAAGCTATTGCGTAAATCCCTATTCCGGCAATTATTGATAAAAGCAGATTCTTTGTATAATGGTATAATCCTATGATCATCAAGATAACAGGTATCGCTGCGTTTTTGAATATTTTTGTCCATCCATTTTTCCCTTTATAATTCCTTCTTAATTAAATATTTAACAGATACCATTACAGATAAAGCCAGTGCCGCTAATGCCAATATCCGCTCATACTGTTGAACCGGCGCAGTTCCTTTTCCAGACGTCCGGCAGGCGCAGTTTCATATTCTTCGGAACGTTTATATGCAAGATAGCTTTCAATTTCCTCATAGTGGTCTGCAATGTATTTTTCTGTTTCACTAACAGCCTCATTTATACTGGATGATGCAGCTTCCATAAATCCACTGCCAGGATTCAGGGTTATTTCGTCAAGATACTCTTTCAGATCATCCGGAATATCAGAATCGGCTCTGTCCAAAAAAGCGATAACTGCATCAAATGCCTCCTACTGTGTGTCTGTCAAAACCGGACAATTAAGATATGGTGCAAAATGCAGGCAGAGGAATTTTCCGTAATATCCCGGAAAGGCATCTGTCAGGCGTTCCAAAACCATATGCTTTTTTTGAAGCCGATGCAGGCTGTCCTGTATCTGTTCCCAATCATGTTTTGACGCAAGCTCCTGAATCAGCTCCTGCTTTTCCTACTGGAGAAACATTTGCACAGCCTTCCTGTGGTAAACTTCATTTAACGCCGCCGCATCCTTTTCTGACAGGACATCAATGAAAAAATAGTCCTACGTACCCAGTCACAATGCTGTCCGGTCTTCACCCGATGTCATAAAACGGCTATTTTTCGGGAATGAAAGGCATCTTCCCAATAGCTTATCCGGCGTATTCCGCTGGATCATAGATACCGCAAAAATGGAAAAGATACTGATCGCGGCCTGCATGCCGCAGAAAGCAGCAACAGCCACGGCATATCTGATAAATGCGCCGGAAAAGAAAAGGAATACCGCCCCGCCATAAAACTTTGCGTCCAGCCCCGGCACGGTCCGCACAAGAAAAGGCAGCCCCGCCAATGTAATCCCTATGACAAAAAGCCGTCATCTCCTCACCTCGTAAAACCGTAATACCCCACCGCTTCTATCGCTGCCCCGTCTTAAGTCCCTGCTTTCCTCCAGAACAAACCTTCTGAAAACGCAATCCTCTCCATAATAGACTGGACGTCTTCTGTCGGATTATATACTGACAGATTTAGGCAGTCCCAGTCAAAAACCAGCAGTACATCCTTATCCACAAACAGTACATTCAGCGTACCCGAATGATTCTCCATAATTTCACAGACTGCTCCCTCTATTAATTTCGGAGAGGGCCGGTCAGCCCAGTCATTCAGCAGAACAGCCACATGATAATAACACATCAGTTTCAAAATGACGGCAGTAAACCTGTCTTTTATCCCGATATGTTTATCGCTGTTTAGCAGATAATACTCCACATCAAAAAACTGCCCGCCATTGTCCGGTTTCACCTGTTCCGGGAGAAAATCAATGATAAAGCATGGCTTCTTCAGTAATGCGTCGATTCTCTTCATTTTACTTTCCATCCTGTACCTCCTGTTACTGACTTACGTGATTAAAATTGATATTACTTTTTTCTTTCAGTCTATCACTTTATCTGCCCGCAAATCAACAAAGATTTCCGTAATATCTGCAATCATACCAATGATAAAATCTTCCCATGCCAGTCCCGGGACTGCAGCATCAAAGCACCCAGATACAGCGGATACATACAGCGTCAATGTCAGCAAAAATATTTGACTGAGAAGTCACCTTTTGACGTCTTTGTGCGTGTTATAATTGAAGAGGAGGTGAGAGATATGAGCTTGGAGGAAGCGGTAAGGACATACAGCGATATGCTCTATAAGATCTGTATTGTAATGCTGTGCAATGAGCAGGATGCCCAGGATGT
>CAJTVR010000188.1 GCA_910580075.1 uncultured Eubacterium sp.
TGAAAGAAAATGGGTTTACAAATATACTGACCGCAGATACAGCACTCCGTGCTTTGGAGAGGCTGAGCACCCGTCCCGATCTGGCAGTTCTGGATGTCATGCTCCCTGATATGGATGGTTTTATGCTTGCAAAGGTAATCCGGAAACAAACTAATATACCTATTCTGTTTTTAACGGCAAAAGGTGAGTTTGATGATAAAGCCAGGGGATTTGAAGCGGGGGCGGACGATTATATCGTAAAGCCCTTTTTGGCACAGGAATTTGTATGGCGTGTCACCGCAATTCTACGCCGGGTGTATAAAGAAAATGAGAACACAGGCTTTTTACTGGAAGACTGCAAAGTGGACTTAGGGCAGGCACAGGTATACAAAGAAGGCTACGATCCAGTCTCCCTTACTGCAAAAGAAGTAGAGATACTTCAAAAACTGTTTAGCAATGCAGGGCGCATTGTAACGCTCGGTTCCTTATGCCAGACAGCCTGCGGAGACATCTATGTCGGATATGAAAAAACACTGATGTCCCATATCCGGCATATCCGGGAGAAGATTGAAGCTGAACCATCTTCGCCGGTATCTCTTGTCACGGTCAAAGGAATCGGGTACAAGCTGATTTTGAAAGGAACAGGGTAATCCCATGAATATACAGAATTTTTTCAAACGGTATGTCCATTCCAGTGTAAAACTGTTTTGTTTTTTCATTTTAGTGAATATTTTTTTATTTGTAAGTCTTGCTATAGTATCAGTCAGCCACGGAAATCAAAGTCCTGCACACCTGTTACCCTGTATATCTGATGAATTACAGCAGACGGACGGGCAATTTACTCTGCCAGATGATGCCGCAGCCTTACTGGATCAGGATAAGGCATGGTGTATGCTGATAGATAATGCAACCGGTAATGTCATCTGGAATTACAAGCTTCCGGCAGACATACCTGTTCAATACACCTATGGAGACATTGCAAAAATGGCAAGATGGTATTTAGAGGACTATCCTGTTTTCGTATCTGCCCGGAGCGATGGTCTGCTGGTCCTTGGTTATCCGAAGGACAGCTACTGGAAATTATCTGTATATAAAACCATTGCAAGTATCCAAATTGATGTGATAGGGTTCATCACTGTTTTTTTTCTAAATATCGGGATTGTACTGCTGCTTTTTATCTTTAACAGCCGAAAAACAGAAAAAGCTGTCAAGCCTGTTCTTATCGGCATTGAGGAAATTGCTGCCGGTCATAAAACGCAGCTGGCAGAGCAGGGAGAATTGTCCGAAATTAACGCAAAGCTTAACCATGTATCTAAAACACTCCAACGCCGGGATACAGCAAGGGCAAACTGGATTAGCGGTATTTCCCATGATATACGCACCCCTCTGTCATTGGTTCTTGGGTATTCCAGCAGCCTCGAAAAAAATCACGGGCTGGACTCTGATGTTCAGGAAAAAGTGACCGAAATCCGCCAGCAGGCCGAAAAGATAAAACAGCTGATCGAAGATTTGAATTTAACCTCAAAACTGGAATACGACATGCAGCCCCTCCGCATTAGTAACATTTATCCGGCAGAACTGGCACGACAGGTTGTGTGTGAATTTCTGGACAGCAATCCTGATAAAAAATATGTTTTTGAATTTGAAGCTGAACCACAATGTGAAACGGAATTTATTCGTGGTGATGAGTTTCTTCTTAAACGGGCTGTTACAAATTTGATCCAGAACAGTATCAACCATAATGCGAATGGCTGCGAAATTATCATTTCGGTATCATGCAGCGAAAAAGAAATATCCATCATGGTATCAGACAATGGGGTTGGCGTATCCGCCAAACAGTTGAAAGCACTTAATTCTAAAACACATTATCTGGAAAGCACCGATAAAGCTCTGCACCTCCGGCACGGATTAGGTGTCCTATTGGTACGGCAGATTATCGAAGCTCATAAAGGCACTATGCAAATTTTAAGCGAAGAACAAAAAAGTTACGAAACCACCTTGACTTTTCCTAAGACAGTTCCTGCTGATAATGCTCCTTAATCTTCCTACTGGATAAAAGTCAAAAATAATGCCATAACTACCATGCCCATCATCAACAGGCAC
>CAJTVR010000189.1 GCA_910580075.1 uncultured Eubacterium sp.
CCATACAAAAAAACCTGTTTTCTTTCCATGCACAGCCATCTGCTGCCTGCCATCAAAAGGAGGATCACAATCACCATGCACAGCCAGCCGGAAATGGAAACCGCTTCCCCCGCCACATACACCGTCCCATAGACCAGAAATACCGCAATGGTTTTTTGCAGCCTGTTCTTCCGTCCTGCCATATATGGACGGAAAAAAGCCGCCATACAGAACGCACATAAAACCGTTTCAGCTCCCGATGCTATATGCTGAAACAGCATAAAACCCATTTCGCTCAAATTTCCTCTCCCCCTTTACTGCACAAACTGCAGGTATGCCGCCGCAAAGTCCTCGTATCTTTTTGAAAGGGGCAGACTGATGCCACCAGTCAGCGTTACCTCTGTTTTATCATACCCCTCGACATAGGCGAGGTTGACGAGATACCCCCTGTGTATCCGGAAAAACTGCCCCTGCAGTTCTTCCTCCAGCCTCCCGATCTTCTCGTAATATTCCAGTTCCCCATCTTTAAGGTACAGCACCACCTTATGGTTACGGCTCTCAATATAATAAATGTCTTGGAGCGGTACCGCCCTGCTTTCACTCCCGTACTGGATGACCAGCGTTTTCTTTTTCTGTTCCGCCTCAAATATGATCTGCGCCGCTGCCCGGCCAAAAACCTCGGCAAATCTCTGTTCATCAATAGGTTTCAGGAGGTATTGGAATGCCCCCACGTCAAAAGCGTCATAGACATATTTTTCATATCCCGTAACAAAAATAATGACCGGCTGACGCTCCAGCTCCATGCCCCTTATCCGCCTTGCCAGCTCCATCCCGTCCATACCGGGGCCATCTCCAGCAAGCTCTATATCTAAAAACAGCAGGTCATGCTCTGTTTGATCCAGCAAGTATTCGTCCGCAGACACATACTCTGCAATTTCACACTCCCTCCCCTGCTTCCTGACCAGAGAGGCTAAGTAGACCCTTATATTCTTTTCATCATCACAGATTGCAATTTTTATAAAATCCACCTCCTCCGGCTCTCACTTTTTATATCGTAAAAAACGGGAAATAGTCTAACGCCGATAGCGTGAATAGCGGATTTGACAGCGTGAATTCTTTTCCCTCCATCACACTAAAACGGCTAAAACGGCAAATGCTATTTATCCATTCGTCCGATATAGGGGAAACGCAAACTGCCGTGTAAGCATATTAACTCTGTTTTCCCCGCTTTCCAATAGGCAGACCGCCGCATATGGCAGTCTGCCATAGCGGCGGTTAGCTTTTGTCTTTGTATTTCAGATATTTCAGATTTTATGCCACTTGATGCTTACAGTATGAACGAACTGTCAAAAACAGAAACAGCGGAATTTCAACTGCGGCTGATACCAAAATGACGTATGGTGTCCAAAAACTCATACCTCCTATATGCAGGAAATTAAAATCGCAAAGCTGATAAAGAAAATTATTTTTCATACCTATGCCCGCTGATGGTAAAATCCCTCCAATCCATGTATCACCCAAAGCTCCATACGCAAATATGGGCAGAAACAGTATCACTATGGAAATCAACAACACCGTCAGGGAATCTCTGCATCTTGCAGATAAGAACAATGTGCAGCTAACGATTGCCAGTACTGAGAGAAGTCCTGCAAGTACCAAAATAATCTGTAGCTGCCCTAAATTTATATTTGGCAGATTTATAACCGAAAACAGCATCTGAAACGAAGTCTTCAGGCAGTCTGTGCCAAATGCAAGATTCAGGATTAACAGATGAATTGACATTCCCAAAATGAAAATAACTATGAATATGCAACAGACCGACAAAATCCGTGTAACAGCTAATTTCATGCGTCCGTATTTAGTACAGCGCAAAATACTGTCACTGCCGGTCTGATATTCATTGGCAAAAGCAGGAGAAGCAATGGCAACACAAAGGATTGATAAAACCAAAATATACAATGTTGTATAATCAAATGCATCCCTGCTCATACCGGGGTACAGATAAAATGGCTGATCCACGTCTGCATACCTGCCTGCTGCAAACTGTCTGGCTGCC
>CAJTVR010000190.1:0-1492 GCA_910580075.1 uncultured Eubacterium sp.
TGCTCTATAAGATCTGTATTGTAATGCTGTGCAATGAGCAGGATGCCCAGGATGTAATTCAGGAAACATTTTGCAGATACCTGGAAAAGGCGCCGGTTTTCACGGATACAGAACACGAAAAAGCATGGCTCATCAGAGTAGCAGCAAATCACTGTAAAGATGTGCTGAGATTTAGACTCCGTCACCCGCAGGTTCCCATCGATGTGCTTGCAGAAAGTCTGGTCATGGAACAGGAACAGCAGGAGACACTGACAGAGCTTTTCGAGCTGCCTGTTAAGCAGAGGACTGTTATTTATCTTTATTATGTGGAAGGATATCAGATGAAGGAAATTGCTGATATACTTGGTATTTCAGTACAGTCAGTCAAAAAGAGGATGCAGCGGGGAAGGGAACAGCTGCGGGTAGTTTGGAAGGAGGAATGTTGCAGATGAACAGACTGAAATTAAAAGAAACTATGGACCAGATACATATGAAAGAAGAAATGCAAAAGGAGATAATCATGAAGGTAAAAAGACAGACGGATCGCAGAGCGTTTGGAAAGAAAAGATTACATCAGGCAGCTGCGGCAGCTGCCGCTTTTGTATTGATCGCAGGAGCAGTTATCCCTAGTCAGGCGGCGATCCGGTATTTTGTAAAAGATCGTTTGGAGAATATACCAAAGCAGGAGCTGGAAGCAGTTAATCAGATGGTGCAGGGCCAGAACAATGCAGAGGCAGACAGTTTTTCCAGAGAATATTCGAAAGAGGAGATAAAACGCATGCAGCAGATGCAGGAAGCCTATCAGAACGGAAGATTTCCGCAGCAGACGATCACTTTTACAGACAGTGTTGGACAGATACCAGATGATTTGCTCAGATACGATCCAGATACTGGTTTTCTTTACCTTCCTGACCGTACGCTGACGGATGAAGAGCTGCTGCAGATCATAGATTTTAATTATACGAGGGATTATGCTGTTTCTCAGGGAACAGCCGCGCAGGAAGCGAGAAAGGAGTGGGAGGAGAAAGAAGAAGGTCTGAAAGCAAAGGTGCAGAAAGAAGGCTGGATTACCGAAAAAGAAGCACTGCAGGCAGCAGAAGTATATTTGCAGACGGAGTTTGGTCTGTCGGCAGAAGGGATGACAGCAGATGTATTTTTGGATGAGCAAAAGACAGGACTTTTCATTTATCATGTGAGTTATCAGACTGAGGATGATATTTCTATTTATGCCTATGGCATCGATCTGAATGCAGAGGACGGAAGCCTTGTGGATACCAGTGATGCGTCCATTCGAAAAGATCGGGATTCAGAAACAGATAAAGATATTGACAAAAGGATAGAATAATGAAATAGTAATAAAACATCTGCCCATGCAGGCAATGTCATTTGGTTAGATGTTTGAGTTGTTAAGTTAAGGAAAATCCGTCATAACAGAATTTTTAAATTTTTTAAAATGTGAATTATTCTGTTTAAGAAAAACTTCTTAAATTACTGCTTGGCTTGGCGGACAGAT
>CAJTVR010000190.1:1502-1739 GCA_910580075.1 uncultured Eubacterium sp.
AGGGATTTTGCCTTGGAAATCGACTGTTTTGAAAGAAGAACAGAACTACCCAGATTTCATGCGAAATTGGGGCAACCACTTAAGCGTGCTGTTTTTGCTCGTAGAGGGCAGTTAATGAAGTCAGGTATGTTAAGAATGTGAAAACTTCAGTTTGATGCAGATTGTTATCAAAAAAGAGTACCGCTCACTTTTGCGAAAGTGAACGGTATTTTTAAACCTTAACTTAATGCTGTTGGA
>CAJTVR010000190.1:1776-2025 GCA_910580075.1 uncultured Eubacterium sp.
GCAGCTTTTTTCTATACAATATCGTTTTTAAGTCCAGCTAAGAAATGTCAATAGGTAAAATAAAAATGCTTAAAAGTTTTTTCATGTAGTTGATGTAAAAAAGGGTAACTTTAATAAGCCCCTTGCTATGGGATTTTTAGAATCTGATTTAAAAATCCATCAGGCAGCGGTATTCACAGATTCTGGATGCTCTGCTGCATAGCGTTCACGATGTTCTTCCGGTGTGATGACCTCGAAAGGCTTATTATC
>CAJTVR010000191.1 GCA_910580075.1 uncultured Eubacterium sp.
TCGGATGTCGTTTCTGGGTCAAAATCTCCGCAGTCCACAAAATAAATGAGATTCGGGTCCTCAGATATTGTAATCGGTTTCTTTTTTACTGTTACTGTAAATGAGTCCTCCACTGTCACACCTTCTGTATAACTCACCGTAACTGTCTTCTGTCCTGCTCTTTGACTGTCATATCCTGTCAGAACACAATCACTGACATCTACTGCCTTCGTGCTGTTATCTTTATAAGTCACTTCCAGCTCTAAACCTGCTGTCTTTAGTTCTTCTCCCACGACATATTCTGTTTTGGAGGGCTGCGCAGTAACTTTCAAAGATGTAACAGAATTTTCAGGTATTTTAACAATTCGGATATAATTCATCTGAATTGTGTCGTCTACAGACAATGCATAAACATACAGGCTGCTGCCCTCATTTTCTATCTGGATGTTTCCCACTGTTTCCTTATTTCCATTTACGGGAATATTAAGCGGTTCTGCATTTAATCTGCTGTCTTTTGTATGATCTCCTGTGATCCCTGCATAGACGTCTGGATTTCCTGCATTCCCCCAGGAGTTTCCCATGCCCGCCGTAATCTGATACTCTCCTGGCTCCACATCGAATTGGTATTTTATATACCTGGGGTTAAATGCCTGATCTCTGGCATAACGAAAAGATTCCGTGATTGCCGCGTCGCCGTTCAATCTCTGATTCGCCCACTGGTATTTGGTAAACACTGCCTTGCTGCCTGCACAAACGTTTTGCCCATCATCCGCTCCTTCTGGCACTATCTGTACAGGGTCATTATCAGAAACCACCACGCCCCACTTTTTTCCGGTGGTATCTTCCCCATAGATTCGGTCTGTCACACTCTGGCCGCTGCCCAGTTTCTCCCCCTCTGGCACAGTCTCTGGATTAAAATCTCCACAGTCTACAAAGTAAACAAGTCCCTCGTCCTGTTTTGCTGCATATGCTCTGTTTTCTGGAACCGTCGCTGTCAGACTGGCAATCATGCTTACAGCAAGCAGTCCTGCCAGTAACTTTTTACCATGCAATAAATTTTTCTTCCTCATGTTTTCCCTCCTCCTTTTCATATTTCCTTAATACTTATAAGTTTAAACCATTGAGAAATAACGAAAAACGGGAGGATCTTATAAAAAGTCGAAATTTCTAATATAAGTTTTTCTTACAAAAAATCACTGTATACAGATTACATTTAGATCATTCATTTTTCCGGCATTTGTTTGAAAATGAGGCTTCTGCGCTCATCCATCCGCTTATTTTCAGAAGGTTTTGCAGCTACTTTTGCTGAAAAACTGCCGCAAATGATTTTTCAACCATTTGCGGCAGCTTTTATCCTCCTATTTTCCCACTACTTTCACATTTTTTGCTTTCTTGTTTAATAATTTCTTATATGCTTTTAATTTACTCTTTGGCACTTTCACAGTCATGTTTTTCGTCTTATAATTGACTGCCCCTTTTACCGTCTTTAAGCGTCTGCTCTTAATCGTGAGGACACAGCCCTTCTTCTCGCCACTGAAGGCATTCTTTTCGATTGCCGTGAGCCCTGTTCCTACGGTTATGCTCTTTAAATTTTTACAATTCTCAAAGGCCCGCGTTTTGATCGTTTTTACATTATCTGCTATAGTTACTTTTTTAATCTTCTTATTCTTGGCAAAAGCTTTTGCCCCAATGGAGGTTACCTTATAAGTAATTCCGCTGTACTTGACTGCAGCCGGGACTTTGATGGAAGAAGCCTTCTTATTGGCGGTCCCCACACACGACACTGCCCTGTTTCCAGTCACCTTGTATTTGAGTTTATTTTTTGCTGTGTAAGAAGTTTTCCACTGAGCATATAAATGTACTTCCCCATTTACGGCAATGGCGCTTCCTGCCGCATAACCTGTGCCCCTTCCATCTGCCTGGGTATTCCATCCGGCAAAAAATTTACTTGTGCTTACCGGCGTTCCCAGTACTACAGCATGATCACCTTTGGCATATGCTTTCGGGTCGGAAGGCATTCCGCTGACTTTGCCGCCA
>CAJTVR010000192.1 GCA_910580075.1 uncultured Eubacterium sp.
TCGTATGATAAACCTGATAGCCGTCCGTGACGCATACCCCGCTGAAATCCTTCAGAAATTCCCTTGGATGGCTGGCGTTGCGCGTCCTTTGGTATTCATACAGGACGATCTGGCATTCCGTATACATCCGTCCGGTGCGGTATACCCACATTAAAACTGGACACGGAGAGGGTAGATTTTGGACAGGATGCATGCTAAGATTTAACACTGTCTATATAGTGCATAAATATTGTTCCCCCATTAAATGAACAGGAGGTTTACCAAATGAGTTACACAAGAGAAGAACGGCTGGACATTGGAAAACAGATTTACAGCAATGAAATAAGTAAAACTGACGCAGCCATAAAATACAGTATCAGCGAGGGAACAGCCAGGGATTATATGCGGCTGTACAGGGACGTAAACGGCCTTCCGCCAAAAAACAGAATACAAAAAGAAGAAAGCACTGTACAAATCAGTATGCGCTCTTCTGAACCGGATCTGTCTGAATATGAATCCATGACAAAGGATGAACTGATTAAGGAACTGGTAAAATCCCGGATCATTGAGGCGCGGTTAAAAAAAGGATACGAAGTGAAAGGGGATGGTGCAGCGGAGACAGTCACAATCTTCGACAGCTGGAATATGAAATAATACTGGAATTATCCGGCGGATTTCCTGTCAGGCTTTTATGTGAATCCAAATGCGTATGCACATAAATGCTGTAAAACTGCAGGCATAAAAAGCAGGCCAAAGCATTACCGGTATAAAAAACCGGGTGAACCGCGAAAAGTGTATCCGAACCTTATCCTGGCGGGGCTGAAAATTAACGGGCCGGTGCAGTGCATTGTGAGTGATATGACAGCATTCCGGTTAAAGGGCGTATATTATGAGCTGACATTATACATGGATCTGTGGAACAACGAAATCCTGAGCCATTCACTGTCAGCAAAGCGCGGAGACCGCATGACGTATATCAGCGGTTTGAACGACCTTATAGAGCTTAAGAAACAATATCCGGAATATAAAATGGTCCTGCATTCGGACCAGGGATCCGTATATGCATCCAAAAACTATAATGAACTGCTTGGACCCTGCGGCATTATACATTCCATGTCACGGGCCGGAACACCTACAGACAATGCGGCAATGGAATCGATCAACGGATGGATAAAATCAGAGCTGTTCACGGATTTTCATCTGCAGGGTGAAAATATCGAAGAAGAAATGGCTGCGTATATAAAATTTTTCAATGAGGAACGGCCAGCATACTCTCTGGGATATTTAACACCAAGGCAGTATAGGGAAACATATGCGGCTGTAAAATAAGAAAGATTGTATGTCAAAAAATACAATTTAAGTGTCCAATTTTTGTTGACCAGTGCAAGCCTGCTCTGGCAGAGAATAGATTCTCTTACGGCAACCCGGGGAATTCTCCATTTTTTCCTGATACGGAACCCTTTTATCATGCCGCTGTTTAAAAAACTGTAAGAACGGTTCATTCAAATGTTACTATGCTTTTCTCACTATTAAATAACAGTGCCTGCTGAACCGCTGCTGCACCATTTCTGAAATAGCCTTAATGTGACAGGAAATTATAATGAAATGCTCCAAAATACTCAGAAAATCAATCGTAAAAAAATACGATTGATTTTCTGCATATTTCTGTTTATAATATAAGCAATAAAATTGGAAAGGGAGAGCGGTGTATGCGTGAAACAAGAACAAAAGAGTTCAAAGAAATGATTACAAATACATTTTTAAAAACAGTAAGTGCCTTTTCGAATTACGATGGAGGAGAAATATTTTTTGGAATTGATGACAATGGCGATATCAAAGGGCTGCCGGATGTAAAACAAGCGTGTCTGGATATTGAAAATAAAATTAATGACGGCATTACTCCGCAGCCCGATTATACACTGGAATTGCAGAATAATGACAGAACGGTAAAACTGACTGTAAAAAGCGGGCTTCAAAAGCCATATTTATATAAATCGAAAGCATATA
>CAJTVR010000193.1 GCA_910580075.1 uncultured Eubacterium sp.
AAGAACAGAGTTTTCCAATCAGAAAGAAACTGGAATTTCGTCTTTTGGTTATTTTTCCTGCATATGTAATCACTGGCATTATTATATTGATGCTGTATCAGGTCATTTTTTCCGGCTTTAAAAATCAAATTATGGAATAGATATACTGGCGGCTGGATGTAATCTATTTCTTTTATCTTTGCATTGGCCTGTCTGGAATTTTTTGCCATTACTGGAGAAAACCGTGGAATTATCTGGATGAAGTGATTGCTGCCACGCAGACAGTATATGAGCAGAACAGCCATACCATTGAATTGTCAGAACCGCTGCTTTGAATACCTCCTTATTCTCTTGATTTTATAATAGAATCCTTGAGAATAAACTGTCAGCTTTTTTTATACCACACCAAATGTACTGCAGACGGAAAGCCGTGGGAAGTTTGTTTTTTCCAGTGATGCCACAGAGTATCAGTTTGAAAATATGGTCAGGACCGGCGGGATAAAATTTGAAAACTGGAAGCTGGATAAGAAGGCATATGCCGGTTTCCTTGCGCAAAAAAGATGGACCGCAGTATTTCCAAGTTATTATGATCCCTTTAATATGGCGGCATATGACTGCGCTGCTCTGGACATACCGCTTGTTGTTTCGAACCGCTGCGGAATCTGTGAGATTTTAGAAGCGGGGAATGGACTGGCTGTATGTAATCCTTATGATGTAAAAAGCCTTTATGAACAGATCTGTGAGATGTGTATGCTGCCGGAATTTTCGGCGGAATACAGGATATCCTGTAAATTCCCGCGGTTTGAGGATGATATCAGGGAATTGTTTTACGAAACAGTCTGGAGGGATGGAACGGCTGCTGTTCAGCGGAATATCTGAGGGAGATAAGATCTTCGGGCTGTTTACTTTAGCAGAAACGTTTTTTTGCCGAAGTAATAGAAAACAGAAGAAAGGGTGATTACGGATGTATGATGTGATAGTGGCCGGAGCCGGGCCAGCGGGCTGTACCGCAGCTAAAATGTTAGCAGAAAAAGGCTGTAAGGTTCTTCTTGCGGAGAGGTTTAAGATGCCAAGGTATAAGTCCTGTTCGGGGGTTCTGATAAAAAAATCAATGGAGCTTGTGAAGACTTATTTCGGGGAGACTGTGCCGGAATCTGCCATGTGTGCGCCGGTTCAGAACATGGGAATGATATTTACAAATGACAGTGGAAAGGAATACCGCTTCGATCAGGAAGGGCTGAATATATGGCGGAGTCATTTTGACGCCTGGCTTGCAGTAAAAGCAAAGGAAAGCGGCGCAGAGGTCAGGGATGGAGTGTCAGTCGTTTCATGTACAGAGCATGACGGGTTTATAGAAGCCAGCCTGCACGGGGAGAGTAAATATACGGAAAACGCAAAATATATCCTGGACTGTGAGGGAGCTGCCGGAACACTAAAGCGGAAGATGACAGGAAAGGTTCCGGAATACATAATCACTTATCAGACATTTAACGAAGGAAGTATAGATTTAGACCCGCATTATTTTTATGCGTACCTGCAGCCGGAGCTGTCGGAGTATGATGCATGGTTTAACGTAAAGGATGATCTGCTGGTGCTCGGGGTGGCTGTGAAGGAGATGGACAGGATCAGGCATTTTTATGAGCGTTTTACTGCCTATATGGAAGAAAAGCATCACTTGCGGATCAGAAAGCAGATGAAGGAAGAAAAGTGGCTGATGCCGCATATCCGGCCGGGATGCCGCACAGACTGCGGTGCAGGGCGCATTTTTTACGCCGGGGAGGCTGCCGGGTTCCTAAACCCAATGGGCGAGGGTATATCTGCCGGGATGGAGAGCGGGTACTGTGCCGCTTATGCCATTGCGGAGCATTTTGATCATCCGTCATTGGCTTGTGAGGCTTATAAGAAAAGCACGGAAAATCTGAAATCTTATATGCAGCGCCAGTGGAGCCTTGTGGGAGGAATGGCTGGCACGTTTAAGGATATGGAAT
>CAJTVR010000194.1 GCA_910580075.1 uncultured Eubacterium sp.
AAATGTTCCAAAACGGTAAGCTCTTCATAATATACAGGTGTATCCGGCACAAATGCAAACGGATGATTCGTATTTGACAAAGTGGATACAGGGCTTTGGTTTACCAAAATATTTCCGCTGGATGGTGTTAATTTTTTGAACATTATTTTCAGCATGGTCGTTTTGCCGGAACCATTGGAACCAATCAGACCTGTTATTGTACCACTTTGAATTTGAAAACTTACATTTTGCAGGACAGGCAATTCTGTATAAGAAAAATTGATATTCTCTACCTTAACATGCATTGTAACTCCTCCCTTTTTTGTTTGATCTTACACCTTAGACAAGGTTTAAGGTCAAGAAAAAAGAAAGATTTTCTGTATAATCTAGTTACTGTGAATAATAACATAATCTAAAGACCTATGCCTTTTCGTTGTAATATATTATCCGGATCATGCAGACGAACACAACGATTATCATAGAAAGTGCAATCAACTGAAACGGCAAAGTCATATAAGCAGTAAAAAGCTCGAAATAAAAATACAAACACAGGATCATGACAAACAGCCATCCTAAAATGCAGATTGACTGCCTGGAAAGAAAAATAAGACTCTTTATGCGATCCTGCTTTTTTAGCTGCTCTAATTGTCTGCAGTAAGCCTCTTTATTATGAAATATTTGTTTTAACAGGTTGTCCGGCACTTCGTTTATATCTAATTCCAGATCGGCAAGCTGTTCACATAAGAGTTGATTTTGTCTGATTCTTTGCTCCTCGGTTTTGAGGTCATCCATATGTATTCTCAGAACATCTGATAAATTTTTTCTGCCTTGTATACATTCACGAATCTCTGAAACAGAAATGTCCAGTATTCTCAGCAGTTTTATTCGATTTAGCAGCTTTACATCAGCATCGGTGTATTCACGGTAACCATTCATGGGATTTCTTTGCGGAAAGATCAGATGCTCTTTTTCATAAAAACGAATATTATGACTGGTGATTCCAGTTTGATTTTCTACTTCTTTTATTTTCACAGGCGGCTCCTTCTTTCGTGATTTGTTTTTCTTTATTATATCAGGCTTTTTGCAAACTCACAAATGATTCAAAAGAATGCTGCATTGGATTTGATGGAAACACCTTATACAAAAGAATTTTGCCTGGGCCGTTGAATAAAATATTGGAAAAGTGTATAATAAAAATAGATAATATATGAGCTGTTTTTATGGAAAAATGCATAAAATAGATCATATATTATCTATACTGAGAAGAAACTGTATATGCAAAGGAGAGCTGTAACAAGATGGCGGCAGAATATGTATGGGAGACGCCGGAAGAGATGGATCTGTTCCTGGCGCAGAGAATACAAAGGATTCGGAAACGTCGTTTAGTTTCACAGGAAAAGCTGAGCCAGATGAGCGGAGTCAGTTTTGGATCAATCAAGCGTTTTGAAACGACAGGAAAGATTTCCCTGCTTTCCCTGACAAAGCTTGCGGTTGCGCTTGACTGCGGGGATGAGATCCGAAATATGTTTACACAGATTCCATATCGGAATATAGAGGAGGTTATTCGTGAAGGCAGATAGATATCTTAAGGTGCTGTATCAAGGCAGGCTGGCAGGTACACTGGCCCTTACACCGGAGAAAAAGGCGGCATTCGAGTATGCAGACGAATGGCTGAAGGACGGTTTTTCCATCAGTCCGTTTTCCCTTCCTCTGAAAAAACAGGTATTCATCCCTCAAAAAGACTATTTTCACGGCCTGTTCGGCGTATTTGCGGACAGCCTGCCGGATGCGTGGGGAAATATTCTATTGAACAGGCTTTTAAAGAAAAAGGGGATCAATGCGGATCAGATGGATATACTGGACCGTCTGGCAATCGTCGGGAGTTCCGGAATGGGGGCATTGACCTATCAGCCGGAAATACAGGTGGCAG
>CAJTVR010000195.1 GCA_910580075.1 uncultured Eubacterium sp.
GGGTATAGGGTAAAGGGCAGGTGAACCTTGCCCTTTAAGAAAAAAGTTCAAAAAAATTTTTGTGGCCTGATTATGCATATTGCTACCTCCGAAAATTTGAAAATGGGTTTCAGATTTTCGGGATGGCGGCGGTGCGCGTATCCGGCGGTCAAACCAGCAGCGCAGACAAAAAACGCCAGACAGCGGAAATGACTGTCTGGCGTTTTTTTGCGCAGTGGTATTCAATGTTTGATTGACATACTTAGATACGTCTGATAATGCGGTTAAAAGATGCTGGAGCGGCGAGAAATGAGCCTCGCTTTTTTTGACGATATTCCCACCGCATATCTAAAAACAAAACCATCCATAACCTGTCCCTTTCTACGGACAGACACAGATGGCATGAAAAGTAAGCCCTGATGTGAAAAGCCGTTTTTTTATTGGCTACACAGTCAGAACGATTTTTTGCAAAACGCATTATAAGTATATATTCGTGCGTTCTATTAGGGAATTTATAGAAACAGACACGCACGATAGAATATAGTAGAGGTGATTAAAAATGCGTAAAAATATCTTACAGCACATAGGGGCAATAGTCAGCGGCAGGCGGAATGAAGAACACCTGACACAACAGTAGCTTGCCCAGCAGACCGGCAGAGGACTCCGACATATCCAAAACATAGAAAAGGGGCGGGTCAATGCATCTATTGAAGTCCTTGCTGATGTAATCTACCGGCTTGGATTATCGGCCGATGTTTTGTTCTACCCGGATATGCCGCTATTGGAACAGCAGACAAAGCAGCTACTGTGCAAGTTCGCGGTCTGCACGGAAGATGAAAGGGTGTTTCTGCTGAAAACCTTAGATTGCATGGCAGAGCAGATGCTTAGCCGACATGGAAAAGAAGTCGAGCATAAAACAGCCGAATAAGGTTAAAGTTCTATCTGCCAGATTAGTTGTGCCTGATATACCTTTCTGTTCCTATAATTCCCAATGTGGCAGACTTGGCTTTATTGACTTCTATTCTAAACTGCAAATATCACAGAAACGTCACCGCATCACCATGTTTCGGCAAAATAACAAGCAGAAATGTCACAAAGCAGTGACATTTGAAAAGTCGGAGGAAAATTCCTTCGGCTTTTCAAATGCATAATATTTTTGCCAACTTGTTTTTGTGTACCCGCTACGATGTCATTTTGATTTATTAAATGGTGCAACAAATAGCACTATCATTATTTTGCCCTCAAATCGCTGGTTCATCTTACTAATTCCGCAGAGGACGTACTTCCTTCAAACTCTCTTGAGCGCCACATTCCCAAATATAGGGGGCAATTTCTTCGTAAGCCCTTTCTGGCGAACCTGCTTCCGAAGGAATATATGTCCACTGCGTCAGAAAGCTGTGAGCATAGTTGCAGTGAATATTCCCGGTATAAATCTGTACCAGAGGATCGGTGATCCAGCTTCCGTCAGCAGATGCACAGTCACTCCGATAAGTAAAGTACCGCTGTCCATCCTTTACAAATATTATATTTACAGTCAGTTGATCTTCTGTGATGTCCAGACGTTCTTCTCTACCGGCCATTTCATTGTAATTGTTCTCGGCTTCCACTTTTTCAAAATAAAAGTATTTCCTCCAGGCAGCCAATATCTCCTGTTCCATATCACGGTACTGGTTCGGCACTAACAGATTCAGTGTCAAATCATCCAGTACAAGCTGTTTTTCCAATTCCAAACCATCTTCTGTTTCAATAGGATTCCACTTGAAATATTCCCGGCTCACCTGTATAGACATTCCAGCGGGAGCGATTTCGATTGGGACTTCTGGCGTATTCATGGTATATAGGGGCGTACCCTCATCATCCACCGTCTGATAATTGTATGCGTCCATGACAAACGC
>CAJTVR010000196.1 GCA_910580075.1 uncultured Eubacterium sp.
CCTAGTGTACTAACACATTTATATTCAGACAAATAGTTCTTCCAATATATGCCACCACATGTTATGATAAAAGAAAACGGCGGTGACCACTATGGCAAGACCTAAAGTATATTTGATCCACTTAACCGATGACGAACGCTCCAGGCTTAACAAAGCGATAAAAAATAAAACTACCTGCAAGACGGTTCTGAAACGTTGCCAGATTCTGCGGGATCTTGATGAATCAAAAGGCTGCAAATTGACACATGCTCAGATTGCGCACACCTATGCGGTCTGTCCCGCGACTGTTTCAAACATTATCAGAGACTATGTCAATAAAGGGATTGACAGTATCATCCGTTATAATATCAGCCCAAACTCAGCGGCGGCCCTGCGCAAGGCGGATGGGCGCGCAGAGGCAAAGCTTATACAGATTGCCTGCGGACCCGCCCCGGACGGCCACTCCAGATGGACACTGAAACTACTGGAAGAAAAATCCCGTGTGGAGCTGGAGACTCCCATAAGCAGGGAAACAATCCGCAGGGTGCTTAAAAAAATGAACTCCGGCCCCACAGAAATGACTACTGGTGTATTCCGCCAAAGGAAAACGCGGAATTTGTAGCCTGCATGGAGGATGTTCTGGACATTTATGAGCTGCCATATAATCCTGATGTTCCGGTAGTGTGTATGGATGAAAAACCTTACCAGCTGTTGGGCGAAGCCCGGGAGCCACTGCCGATGCGCCCGGGAGATACCCGGAAGACCGATTCCGAATATATCCGGAACGGCAACTGCAGTATATTTGTGTTTGTAGAGCCTTTGGGTGGCGTGAGGCATGTAAGCGTCCGTGAACACCGTACCGCGGCTGACTGGGCGGAAGAAATCAAGTACCTTGTAGATACCAGCTACCCTGACAAACAGAAAATTATACTTGTCATGGACAATCTCAATACCCATGCCATCGCCTCTCTATACAAAACATTTTCAGCTCAAGAGGCACGTCGGATCGCCAGAAAACTGGAGATCCACTATACCCCAAAGCATGGAAGCTGGCTGGACATGGCAGAGATAGAGCTCAATGTCATGACACGGCAATGCCTTTCAAGGAGGATAGCAGACATCGACGAACTCCGGCGGGAACTGGCGGCATGGGAAACGGATCGAAACCACGCCGGCGAGAACATCTGCTGGCACTTTACGACAGACAATGCCAGAGAAAAACTGATATCCCTGTATCCAAAGTTTGAGGCACCGGTTTCAGAATAGGGAATCGATTTAGCTAAATATAAATGTGTTAGTACACTAGTTTAAAAGAAGATTATTTATCATTAAAGGCAATATTGAATATTGCTGGTGTAAATCTCACAGATATTGACCGAATCAAAGAATAATCATTAGAATGAGAAAACAAAAGGACTGAATCATCGATTACCTATCACTGATTCAGTCCAACATCACAATAATCTTTCACTTATCTTTGATGTTAAAATATGGCTTTCCACAACTTTTATCAGAGCAGTACAATTTTTAACAGTTTCGAAAAATCTTCCGAAACTGAATTCTGCTATTACATTTTACTTGAAATTTAGATGTTTTAGGATCTGATTTTAATGTATTAATATCAATATCAAAAAACATTTGACTGTTTTAGCATTATCCTTAAAGTACGTTTTTGCAGATATTTCGCAAATTTCAAAACAGCAGGACCCGCTTTTAAATACTTTTTCATAAATAAATTCCGATTGTCAAATATAAGCTGCATCTGTTTTATCTTATCATTTATACTTTTATTAATAGTAACAGAATGCTCATGTATATAAAAAACATCTGTGCAAAGTATCGTTTTGTATCCTGCCTGTTTTAAT
>CAJTVR010000197.1 GCA_910580075.1 uncultured Eubacterium sp.
GCAGCGGAAAGTTCAGCCTGCTTCCGTCAGATGGAGAGAAGATCGCGGTTAAGATCGGTGTGCCGAAGTCTTTTGCACAGGATGGCAAGACCTATGCCGTAATCTGTGTACGTCCGGGCGGCGCGGTATCGGTTCTGACAGATGTGGATGACAATCCGAATACCGTTACTTTCGAGACTACAGGCGGACAGGGTGCATATGCGATCGTTAAGTATTGATCATATGCTTGAAAAGGCCGGAAGAAGAAATGCCTTCTTCTTCCGGTACTTCCTGCTGTTTGCAGTACTTATTTTTTGCACCTTTCAATTTAATATTGATAAGATTTACGGATTTTCTATCTATCCGGATGAATTCGGTTATTGGGCGAGCGCGGCACAGATGCTTGGATATGACTGGTCCGACACGGCAGCGCTTGGATATTATTATTCTTTTGGATACGGTATGATCCTGGCTCCGATCTTAAGCATATTTCATGACAGTGTGACGGCCTACCGTACAGCGGTTGCAGTTAATGCACTGCTGCAGTGCGGCGTAGTCTGGATGCTGTGGGAGATTTACAGAAGACTGTACAGGATAGAGGGTTTGCGGGAAAGAAAGATGCAGGTCGTACTGGCTGTAGGAACAGCGGCTTTTTATCCGCCCTGTTCCTTTTATGTGCAGATGACGATGGTAGAGACACTTCTTACCTTTCTGTATTTGTTTATCTGTTATCAGATGATCCTGTTTATCGAGAAGAAGAATATGCGCAGTGCAGTGTTATTGGCATTGACACTGGTTTACTTATATTTCGTGCATATGCGTACTGTCGGTGTGGTGATTGCGGCGGTGACGGTACTTTTGCTGTATGGGTGGAAAAATGCCTGCGCCCGCAGGTCTTTGATCGTGGCGGCTGTTGTTCTGACAGCAGGGATGTTTTGTGGCCTGTGGATCAAAGAAAATGTAATGAACACAGTATATGCTGTAACGGATGCGGAGCAGCTTGCTGTAAACGATTATGCCGGACAGATTTCAAATTTAAAGAGTATGTTGACATATAAGGGGATCAGCAGGCTCTTTTTCAGCGGTACAGGGAAATTTTATTATCTGGTCATGGCATCCTTCGGGCTGCTTTGTCCGGCAGTTTTTATTTGCCTGAAAAAAACGCTGCAGGTTTGGCGAAGATTGTTTTCGCGGACAGAGGATTCTGCGGAGGGTGAGGGCAACGACTGTTTTTATTTATTTTGCCTGCTGTCCCTGCTGGGACAGTGTATGGTGACTGCGATCGCAGCCATGAATCCCGGCAGGCTGGATGGGATTTTTTATGGGAGATATAACGAGTATCTCCTGCCGGTACTGATCGGTATTGGTTTGATGGCGGTCTGTGATGCCAGACGTAAGTCATGTGTTTATTTTGCGAGTGTGGGTGTTTCACTGATTTTGTTTGGCATCACATTTTGGAATGCCCTGCATAGCGGACTTACTGCCATGCAGGGATATTTTGCTCCCGGGATCAGCTATTTCTCAGATGATTGGCATTATGTAGTCAGACCGGAATTGTGGAAGGCATTTCTGGTCGGTATCTTTCTGATGACGGTTGTGACGGTATGTATCGGTATGGCCGGAAGATCCGGGAAATATACAGGCATTCTGGCTGTGCTGCTGCTTATGGAAAGCGGTCTTGCTTTCTGCCTGGGAGAGAAATACATAAGGCATTTCAATGATATGAATTATTACAA
>CAJTVR010000198.1 GCA_910580075.1 uncultured Eubacterium sp.
AGCGCATTGGTGCCTACAAACCGTGCCACAAAAATTGTATCGACAATCGTATACAGCCCCATGAGCAGCATCATTATGATTATTGGAAGCGCGAATTTCAGCAGCGACTTTATATTAAAGTCCCGCGAAAGTGGATTTTCTTCTGTCAGTATTTCATTCATGCTTTATGCCCTCCGTTTCTTCTTTCCGCAATACATGATTACAGGGTTCGCGAAGCGGTTCCTGTAATACCTGACTGCAGAAACCAGCTTTTGATTTCTGTAGTATAAAGCGCTGTGTCGGGTAGCCAAACTCGACCAGCAGTTCCGCCTCGGCAAACCCAAGTTTTTTGAATGCCTGGCGGTAACCGGTATCCGCTTTATCGCCCTCCCTGAAAGTCGTAACTGTAATCTCTTTGGAACGTACCAGTTCGTGCAGCGCCTTTTCACAAAATGCCCTGGCAATTCCCTTTTTCCGGTATTGCGGATGTACGCCCAGAAAATCAATGCTCCCTGTCATTTCATGAAATGCCATGATTCCGACTGCGGTATCGGTGTCTTTCAGGATCAATGCCCGCCTGTTCCGGATGTACTCTTTAAGCTGTTCAAGATACTGCCCCTCATCCAGATGTGGGAAACCGTCAATCACTAGATGTACCAGTTCCATCCATGCCGGGATATCCGCCTCTGTTGCATAGGCAATTTTCTGCTGCCAGCCGCTTTCTCGTTCTAAATCTGTAGGATTCTCATTCAAAATGTACCTTAGCTGCAATGGGTAAAATTCTTCTTCCTCCCTGTATTGATTGGGAGCCTTTTTATACATGGCCCTGAAACTGTCCGTAAAAGACTGCTGGCTTTCATATCCGGCAGTAAGTGCAATTTCGAGGATCGGTTTATCGGAAAAAACAAGCAGCTTTGCGGCCTCGGTCAACCTGCGGCGCTGTGCATAGGTCTGGATCGTTAAGCCAACCGTGGCCGTAAACATCCGGTGCAGATGATACTTTGAGTAATGCAGTGCCCCCGCAATAGTTTCCAGATCCAGCTTTTCATGCAGGTGGCTTTCGATATAATCGATTGCCGCTATAACATTTTTGATATTTCCTGACATTGCAGCTTCCTTCTTTCTCACCAAATTATAACAGAGAGCTTTATTCTGTTTTTCATGTATCTTGCGGTTTTTATGATTTAAAGGCAGCAAAACAAAGATTTGCCAATGATTAACATCCCACTCTATAAATCCAGGATATCTGCTGATTGTATCGGCTAAATTATTCTATTCTTCGCCCAATATCACAAAATACTTTTTTCAGGAGTGAAAAACAAAAAAGAGCCTTTGAACAGCCCCTTCTCTCCTGTTATCATTTATTCATTTAGTTTTTACCATTTTACTCATATACAAACACGGAAACTCTGTATATTATCACGAAAACCCATATACTATCACGAAAACTCCCATCCTGTTTCCGTGATAATACAGTCAGTTTCCGTGTTTGTATATGGGTTTTGCCTACGAGTATCGACTTTTGCGTGATAGTATAATTTTGCCCCAATCGCCACCTTTTCAGCGGCATCAAAAACGCAAAAAATAGGGGCCCACCACCCACCGTGATGAACCCCACCAAGCCTTAAAACCTTTGATTTTAAGCCATTCTTCAATACTTTCCTTAATCCGTGAAACTCAGATTTATTAAATACCTGCAAAGTCTGTGATTATGT
>CAJTVR010000199.1 GCA_910580075.1 uncultured Eubacterium sp.
TGCGGAAGTGTCGGAACTGGCAGACGAGCAAGACTAAGGATCTTGTAGCTTTCGAGCTGTGTGGGTTCAAGTCCCATCTTCCGCAGTGGTTCAAAGTGTGGGAAACCTCAATTTTATTGAGGTTTCCCCATTTTTGTTACTGAAATAATTGGTTACAGCCGGTTACACTTTTCAATAAATCCATCCGAGAGTGCAGTCAGAGGGCTTGTGACGGGTACAGTAGATGTGCAAATTCTCAAACCATTACTGCCGCTATGTTCCAGACTATGCAGGAAGCCATGAAAGACCACCAGCAGGAGCCGCTTTCGATGGATGATGCAGCTGCTATGATTGCCGGACAGGTCGGGCAGCTTGTTCCGATGGACGAGGCAAAGATCGAGGACAGCGATAAGATTATGGGACTTACGATCGGTGCAGACGATTATATAACGAAACCGTTTAATCCTTTAGAGGTTGCGGCAAGAGTAAAAACACAGTTAAGGCGTTATCAGAATTATAACAACCCGAATTTGAGCCAGCCTGAAGAAAAAGACGAGTATGACATCAGAGGATTGCTGATAAACAGAACCAGCCATAAGTGCTATGCGGACATCAGGGCAAAGTTGTTGATTCAGAGGAATTATTTGAAGCCGTGTGGAAAGAAAAATATTTCCGCAACAGCAACAATACAGTCATGGCGCATATTGGGCGGATTCGCGAAAAATTAAATGAGCCTCCAAAGAATCCGAAGTTCATTAAAACTGTTTGGGGAGTAGGATATGAAATTGAATAAAAAAGATAAAAATTATCTGCTCTCCACCTTGTTTAGGGGATATGTGATTCAATGTGCGGCCTGCTCCGTGCTTACTTTTGGCAGTACCTTTCTTCTGGGGATTATGGCAGAGGAATTCCTCCGCAGGTATGTTTTGCACTATTACCTGTATTACCGGACAGTGTACCTTTATATAGTGGCTGTAATTATGTGGGGAGTCTGCATTATAGTTCTGACATACCGGCTTTTGAAAAAAGTAGTTGCCTATGTATATGAATTACAGGCTGCAACCGGAAAACTGTTCGATCAGACTGTCAGTTATATTGAACTGTCCCCGGAGCTGGGCGAAATAGCTGCCAACATCAATCAGTTAAAACAGGAGGCAGAAGGCAATGCACGGCTTGCAAAAGAAAATGAGCAGCGGAAAAACGACTTGATCATGTATCTGGCGCATGATCTGAAAACACCTCTTTCTTCTGTGATCGGGTATCTGACTTTACTGCGTGACGAATCGCAAATTTCAGAGGAACTCCGGAAAAAGTATCTTTCCATCTCTCTTGATAAGGCGGAACGGTTAGAAGATTTAATCAATGAGTTTTTCGAGATTACACGCTTTAATATATCCAATATTACATTGCAATACACAAAAATCAATCTGACCCGCCTGCTTGAGCAGCTTCTATATGAATTTAAACCTATGCTTAATGAAAAAAATCTGCAATGCAATCTTTGTGCCGCTGATGATATAATGCTTCGGTGTGACGCAGACAAGATCCAGCGTGTTCTTGATAACCTTTTGAGAAATGCCGTTATCTACAGTTTTGAAAATACGGAAATTACGATCAGCGCACAATGTCAGGAAGATACGGTCAGCATTATTTTTTGTAACCAC
>CAJTVR010000200.1 GCA_910580075.1 uncultured Eubacterium sp.
CAGTGCGCGCGCTATTGCAATTCGCTGCCGCTGACCGCCGGAAAGCTCCCTTCCGTTTTCACCAACATGTATTGCCCTCCCTTTGTTGCCAATATCCGCAAACTGATCGACACCGCTTATTCTCAGCGCATTTTCCAAATCCTGCTCTTGATACTCCTGCCACAATGTTATATTATCGATCAGGCTTGCATTGAACAGAAAAACATTCTGATGGATGATCGCCGTCTTCTGATAAATGCTCCTGTCGTCCGTCTGCTTAAGATCGGCGCCGTCAAACAATATCTGCCCTTCATATTCCTTGAAATAACCCGCCAGCAGTTTTAGAAGTGTAGATTTTCCGCAGCCGCTTTTACCAGCGATCAGATATTTCTTCCCACAGTGAATCTGCAGGTCTTCTATTTCAAGAGTATTCTCTTTTTGGGAAGGATATTTAAAACATACGTTTTTCATGCTGATCGTTCTGATCTCCCGCATACTGCACGCTTCCTTCTCCTTCACACTTTCCATAAAACAATCTATTTTCTCCAACACGGGCTTCGCGCTTTTTATTTCACTTAAATCCTGCATGATGGCGGACACCGGCATTGTAAACATATTACACAACTGGAGCAGTGCTGTCAAAATGCCAATGGTCATGTTTCCCTGCATAATAGAAAAAACGCCAGTGAAAATAATAGAGAACTGCATAAATGCCGAAAGCAGACATGCTACGCTGTCGCTGAGAGAACGCATTTTATCCCTGTCGTTCTTTCTCAGGAACAGGAGCGTGTTTTCATTTCTGAATTTATGGATGATCGTATTTTCTATATTTGCCGTGTGGATGACCTCATATCCTGATAAGTAATCGCGCAGCACCCGGGTAAAACTGCTCAGTTGTGCTGAAAATCGGTTTTGCTTATTCTGCATGATCTTTCCCACTATTTGCGGCAGTACCATCATGAGGCACAGTATAAAAGTAAGCCAGACAATGATCAGGCCTCCATACCGGAGCAGCAAAATTACGGTTAAAACGAACATTATGCTGTTCTCCATAATTCTTATGCACGGTGCAATATAGGCGCTTTCCAGCAGATTAATGTCGTTCACGACCGTGGAGATATAGGCCGCAGTATCATAGGTAACATAGCTTTCATAATCTTTCTTCAGTATCCCGGAAAACAGATCATTCCTTAGGTCTGCGATCATACTGTTTGACAGCTTATTGACTGTTTTTCCGTAAGCATAGTAGATGCCGGCGAAGATTATGATATAAGCCCCTGCTGCCAGCATTGCCCTTACAAATCTGACCATATCCCTGCCGGCGGCAAGATCGACCACATACTGCAGCAGAACGGCAATTCCTACGTTAAAAACAGAGTAAGCACTACACAGAAAAACTACATAGCATAAGGTTTTCAACTGCTTTTTAAAGTATTTTTTCATGAATCACAGCCCCTGTCGGTATACTTGTCCTTTACATTAAGCACTATAATGTGCTTCTGGCTATAGTTCAAGTCAATCTGCGTAATCTGTCATTTTAACTGCCTGTTTGGTTTTCCGCTTCCCACATGGCATTCTTGTTTCATCCCTTTCACTTAAACAGATTCCGACTTCCATGCAGATTCCTTTGTCCAAATTTACGTTGTCT